>CAUGFN010000006.1:0-46083 GCA_959598745.1 uncultured Eubacteriales bacterium | reverse complement strand
GCTTTTTCAATATCATATCCTCCAGATAATGCAACTATTCTTACAACACATTCATAATCATATAAGTCTAAGTAATGGTTTGCAACTGTTGGAATTGTGAATTTAAACATTATCTTATCCTCTTTGTTCCAAGCATCTAATTGTTTCTTAATTTCTGCTTTTAATATTTCTTCGCATTTCTCTTTTTCAGCTGAATTTATATCAACTTCTGGTTCGATTATAGGAACTAATCCTGCATCGCAGATTATTTTAGCAAATTCAAACTGTTGTTTTACAACATCTCTTATTCCCTCTTCATTTGCTTCATATATAACTGATCTCATTTTTGTTCCAAACACATGTTTTTCGTTTGCTTCTTTTAATTCTTCTGCTAAGTTTGGTATCTCTTTCATAAGTTTAACGCCATTTTTTTCTTCTGCTAGACCTTTATCTACTTTTAAGAATGATACTATTTGTTTTTCATTCCATAAATAATCAGCTGTATATTCTCCATTTACTTTTGAAAGCATTGTTTTCTCAAACAATATTGCTCCTATTATATGTTCGTTTGTAAAAGCTTTGCTTGTGAAAACTCTTTTTCTCATTTCATGAATTAAATTAAACATCTCTTCTTCTGTTGTATACTCACTTTCATCAATTCCATATGCTTTTAATGTTTTACTGCTGCTTCCACCACTTTGGTCAAGTGCAGCTATAAAACCTCTCTTATCTTTCATTATTTCATACATCTTTTCATTCATAAAACTCATTTCCTTTCTATATTTAATTTGCGTTATCGAATATACAATTATTCTTCTTGTTTAATAATACACACGCTAGAATTTATATCATATAAAATATATTCTCTCTTCGCATTTTCATTATATAAATTACTAAAGTTATTACTTTATTTACAAGAATTATTTTATCGTTTTAATCTTTAAATATCAACTATTATTTTGGATTAAAATAATCAACATTAAAATTATTATACCAAAAACACCTCGAAATATCAGAAATACTCTCTAATACCTCGAGGTGTTGTATGTTTTAACTATAAAATTAATCGTTATCCGCTGTAAAATCTATTTTTATTTCTCCTGCACCGCAATATATTTCAATTACGTTTTCGCCATTTCCTATCACTTCATCTTTAGAACATTTTTTATCTGAAACAAAAACTTCACCAGTAGATTTTAATATCTCTATTTTGTAATCTTCCATGCTACCTTCTAAATGCAATTTAAGATTACCAATTCCAGTTGTAATTTCACTAAGTCCTAACAATTTTGCTGTTATTTCTGCTTCGCCAATTCCTAGTTTAAAAGTTAAATCAGTGATAGTACCAGAATCCAATTTTAATTTTCCTGCACCAACATTTATTATTGCATCAAAGGTATTGATACCAGCTATGTTAGCTTGACCTGCACCTATTTCCAATTTCATCTTCTTAGCTTTCAAAGTATCTTTGATTTCAACATTACCAAGCTCAGTAGAAATATTAGCTCTTCTTAATTTAGTCTTTTCTGGAATGTTAACAACTACATTTTGAGTTTTTGAAAGAATACTACCACTTTCCTTTATTTCCATAATACCATCTTCGTTGGTGTACGTAACATCGCCACTTACACCTTCTGCAGTATAAGAGTTTCCACTTTTTAGTGTTAAATTTGAGCCTTTTAATTTCACATCTAATTCAGAAGTCAAATTATTTTCGTTTGCCCAATTTATATTTCTATTGTTATTCTTAAACATTAACCCTATTCCCAAAACTACGGCAACAACCACTATTAAAATCACCGCAACTATAATCGGTATTAAATTCTTTTTGTTTTCCACTTAAAATCCTCCTTTATACAAAACTAACAAATTTATTTCTCTTGTATGTTAGCTTTCCTTGTTTTCCTTCTTGTAATTCTTCATATTTGGAATATGTTACAGCAAATCTTTTTGTTTTTCCAGCTATATCGAAAAACAAAATATACTCCGTA
Organism: uncultured Eubacteriales bacterium; assembly: GCA_959598745.1. Taxonomy (GTDB): domain Bacteria; phylum Bacillota; class Clostridia; order TANB77; family UBA1234; genus UBA1234. Next base: position 44,113 of record CAUGFN010000006.1, on the reverse strand, counting down.
TTAATCATATTATTTGCATCGACTACACTACCAACTTTTTTCTTTATCAAGGTTGCATCCACGGTCTCTTCTGGTGCTCTCTCATCAAGAATTTTATTAGTTATAACGTAAGCAAAAGCTAGAAAAACTAAAATCAAAAATATATGCAATATAATTTCTCCTTCCATAATTTAATACTAAATATTTTCCAATACTGGTAAGAAGATTGTATCAGAAATTATTAAAAAATAAAATACATTTCACCAATTTATAGCTAAATGTTTTCATTTTCTTTTAATGCTTTTTCACCAGCTAGAAGCATTTCTTTTCCTTGCTTAATCTTTACGCTTTCTCTTTCTTTGATAACAGAAAAATACGCTTTAACAAATATTGTTATCATTTCTGTAATTGTTTTTCTATCTTCTTTTGATATTTCAGTGTATTTTTTTAATATTTTAATGATGTTTTGCATTAATGTAGCTGATATTTCCCCAAAGGTTTCAGCTTCTGTTGAATAAAAAAGCTCAAAAATCGAGTCTATGAATATTTTTCTTTGCTCATTTGTAGTTTCATCAAGCCATGTGTTTAAAGCATTTTTAATATCCTCACTTATTTGAGTATTTTTCTCTAAAGTTATAGGATTTGTTTTTAATACTTGCCAAGAATATATATCGTGTTGCAATAAACCTTTCTGAACACTTTGCACAACTGTTATTTTTTCTTTGTGATTTAGAACTCTTCCAATTACTGAATCTTGTGATATGTATGTTTCTATTTGATTTATAATTTTCTGATTTGCATACTTTTCTATTATCTCGTTGTTAAAACCTGGTCCATCGTAATTATAAACTTTTATAATCCTATCTTGTATTTCTTTCGATGCAGTAATAACAGAAAATATAGCCACATTTCCGCCTTTTGAATGACCACCTACACGTATCCTAGCATTTTTATATTTTTCTGCTATTTCACTTAAATACTCTTTTCCTGCAAGTTGACATGGCACATTCTCTAAAAAGCCCATATTAAAATCTTCTTTCCAGCCCATTATCGTTGCATCTGTGCCAATAAAAGAAACATATATTTCATCATCTGATATGTGTACTGTTATTGCGCCAAATTGCTTTTCAATCTCTTTATCATCCAATTGCACAAAATCAGTAACTACCATATTTTTAAATCTTTCACTTTGTCCAAGATATGTTATTAATTCTTTATCGCCATTATATCTAAATTCTTCATTATCTAAATCTTTCATTTTATTAGATATGCTTCCTATAGTTTCTAATGGTTCGACTTTTATTTTGTCAAATCTCAAATATGAAAATCTTGCTAAAATCATGCTATCTATTTCGTTAAAACTAAACTTATCATTTATTGGAAGATCTCCACGCCATAGTAAATAATCGTTTATATTTGCCATAATAAACCCCTCTCTTGCAAAACTTTTTATTTAATAAAAGAGATTAGTAAAATCACATTACATTCAATTTAATAATGTGATTTTTGCACTAACCTCTTTGATTATATCATATTTTATAGGATTCGGGTTTCAATTTGCTTTATTTCATCATTTTTCTCTGCAAAAAAAGTATCTGGAATAGCAACATTATACATTTTTTATTACAAACTATTTAGTCTACTATTTCAAAACTTAATCCGAGCATTTGTGCAACCCTAGAAACCCAACCTTCTATTGCTTCCATAAAATAGTGTTCCTCTATTATATAAACCCCATTTGGTGCCTCTACATATATTATATCTTCAAATTTTGAATCAAAACTTAATGTAGCATCACCACTTGACGATTTTCCATCTACACAAAAAGCTCTATTTTGATTTACGGTGTAGTCCTCATCTGATATTATGTTTTGCTTTTGTTTTTCTTTTTCCTCTTCAAAGTTTATATTTTTAAATTCAACCGTAAAGTAAAGGTCATTTTCTAAATATTTCGATCTATAATAGTCTTTGTCATCTTCTCTACTTATTAAAAAATCAGCCTTCTCTAGTTGGAATCTATATCCTAAAGAGCTTTCTACATATTCGTAATTTACCTCTTCTTCCATTCCCTCTAACATTATGCTTTTTATTCTTTTATCCTCTGGTACCGCGTAAAATTTAAAATCTTCCTTTTCTAAACTTTCACCAGAGTCTGCTGTTTGATAATCATTTGTAGTTTCGCCTGAAACGGTTGGACTATTAGGAGTTATTTCATCTTTCTTTAACCCCAAAATTGTTTCATATATATTTGAACCTCCTGTCATAATCAACACAATATTTGAAACCAAAAATATTGCTATTAATAATACAACAACTTTTAATACGATTTTACTTTTTTCCATTTTCATTCTCCTTTTTCTTATTATATTTCCACACACAAATATATATTAAATATAGAACATATACAATTGGTATTATAGCAAGTAGCAATGTTATTATAAAATATTTTGACATATACTTTTCTCATTATATTGCATCAATCTTGCGAAAACACCGGATATTCTTTTTCATCAGAGTAGTGCCACCACTCGCCGGCATATCCTTTGAAGCCTGCCTCTTCCATTACTTTTTCTAGCATTTTTGCATTTTCTCCTGCTTCTTTAGATACATCGCTATAGTCTCTATCTGCTTTTTTAGTAAAATCATCAAACTCCGATGGCATTTCTACTTTTTCTCCACTTAGTGATACAATCGTTATATCCACTGTGCTTCCTCTACTGTGCTTTGAAAAACCTTTGTTAGGATTTGCTACATATATAGGGTTTGGGCAAATCTCCCACAATTTAAATTGAGCCTCTTTTGGTCTAAAGGCATCCCATATGCATAACTTATATCCAAGCTTTTTTAGCTCTTCCTGTGCTTTTTCAAGTTTTTTCATTGTTCCATATCTAAGCAAAGCTTCATCGCTTTCATATATTACTACACCTGTGAAGTTTTCTTCTGTTGCATATTTTAAATCTATTACTACATCCGGAATGTAATCTAATATTTTTACTAGTTCTTCATCTTTTGGTTCTTCTTTTTGCTCTTCTTTTGGTTCTTCTTCTATCTCTGGTTCTGCATAAGTTGGAGTTACTTCTGGTGTAGGTGTTACAATAACCTCTTCAGAATCCTTTACATTTTCTTTTTGTTCTTCTTGCATATTATTAGTCATGAAAAAGCAACTAACAAATGCAAGCACTGTAATTATTAAAAACTTTTTCATATCTCTCCTTTCTGCTTAAAAGCATATAAAAATCTTATCTAAATTGTTTAATTTATAACTATTATATATCTCAAATTGCAGTTCTTCTAAACCTTTTTCTATATACTCTTTTGCTTCTTCGCTTTTTATTTCTAACCTTGAAATTGTCTCTCTTATTTTATCATATATTTCATTTTTAGTCATTTTATTTAACTCTAAAAATATCTTTGTCACTTACACAAATCTTTTCAGCTAGTTCTTGTTGCGTCATCTTTTTATTTTCTCTTAACTTTTTAATTAGTTTTCCTGTAATATAGTTATCCATATAAATCTTTCTCCTTTTTCTTTTTTGTTATGCTTTGATTTTAATCTACCACAGGACTTTTCACAACCTACTATGCGTAGAGCTGCAAAAGCACACAGCCTTTACTTGACTGTGTGCTTTTTGGTTTTCTTATTTTATTGTTATGCTATCATTTATTAGTGATGTGCTATATTCAAATATTACATCTTGATCTGTAAATTTTATATATTGATTCAATATTTTTGATGATATATATCTTGTGTCTACCACCGTTATTTTTTTGTATCCTTCTACTAGTAGTGGTGTTAAGCTGCTTCCATAAGAGTCTCTAAAGATTATTAGTTCTTTATTGGTACTACTATTTGGATTATCTATTCTTAATAGAGGCGTTGCTCCTGATAGATAGATGTCGTATTTGTCATATGCTTTTGTTTTGTCCATATTGTATATTTTTGTTTCTTCATTTTTTTCGTAGTTATATACTTTGCAGTTTTCTAACATTTCGTTTGTTAATATTATTATTTTGTCGTTTTTCGTTGTTATTGGATATTGTCCTGCATATACTCCTTTAAATTCTAATATTTCTTTTGCTTCATATTTTTGATTGCTTTCTATTCCCATTGCTTTTAATATTTTCTTTGCTACATTTTGTATATTTTCTTGTTTCCAGTGTGAGTCTGTAATGTAGTAATCTGATAGTTTTAGCTCATCAAATATATCTATATACTCTGCAAAGTCTAATTGCTCTTTCATTATATCTTTCATTTTTTGATAGTCTAATTTTAAATTATCTCCACTTACAAAGTAGTTTTTGTCTGGCACTATTGTGAAGTATACTTTGTTTTCTTTTGTTAAATAGCTTTCTTTTATGCTGTTTATTTTATTTGCCAAATTCAATATTGATTTTTCGTTTAGTGGGTATAACTGCTCTATTAACATTCCATCTTTTTCGTATATATTGTTATAATCTAGCTTTCTAAACACTTCTTTTTCTGATAAAACTTTTGTTTTTCTAAATGTTTCTCTTGCCACAAATTGGTCAGTTACATATTTATCGAATTTCGAAAAGAAACTTCCATCTACTATTTTTTCAAATGAGATTTCAGGAAATTGTTCAAGTTTTCTTCTTTCTGATACTGATATTTGTGTATCTTCTTTTATTATATTTACTAATAACATGATTGTAATTACTCCAACGAATGTTGTTATTACTAAAATATTTTTTATTTTTTCTGTCATTTTACGCACCTCCTAAAATCTAAAATACAAAAATGGATTGTACGAGTTGTCTACTAAATATGCTGTTGTTATGAATAAAAGTGCGACTAGACAAATTGGCTCTGCTATGTTTATTACTGCATTCATAACTTTGTTTTGTTTTAACTTTTCTATTATATTTTTTAGAAGTGGAGTTGCTCCAATTATTGCTATTATTATTGTTACTAAGTAACTCTTTAAATAATATAATGTGTATTTGTTTGTAAGTGCTTCACCATTTGCGCCAAATAATCCTACTATGTTTTTAATTGCTTCGCCCATGTTGTTTGCATTAAATATTACAAAGCTTATCATTACGATAAATAATACATAAATTCTTTTTATTATATTTGGCATTTTCTCTAAATATTTTGCCAAGAAGAATTTTTCTATTATTAGCAATACTCCAAACATAAGTCCCCATACTATGAAGTTCCAGCTTGCTCCATGCCATATGCCTGTAAGCATCCATACAACTAATATGTTTCGTATTTGTTTTAATGTGCCTTTTCTGTTTCCTCCAAGTGGAATATACACATAATCTCTAAACCATGAGCTAAGCGATATATGCCATCTTCTCCAAAATTCTGTTATGCTTTTTGATATATATGGATAATTAAAGTTCTCTAAAAAGTTAAAACCAAATATTTTACCTAAGCCTATTGCCATATCTGAATATGCTGAGAAGTCAAAATATATTTGTAGCATATAACTTATGGCAAACATCCAATAAAATAATACACTTTTTTCTGTCGCTATAGTAAACACTTTACACAATTCGCCTAACATATTTGCTATTAAAACTTTTTTAGAAAGTCCTATTACAAATCTTCTTACGCCTTGTGCAAATCCATCTACTGTGCATTTTCTATTATCTAGCTCATCCTCGATTGTTTCATATCTAACGATAGGTCCAGCAATAAGTTGTGGGAATAACATTACATATGTTGCGAGTTTTAAAAAGCTTTTTTGTACTTTCACTTTTCCTTTGTATACATCTATGACATAGCTTAAAATTTGGAATGTGTAAAACGATATTCCTATCGGTAATGCTAATCTTAAAAGCGATATGTTGCTTTTAAATATTCCATTTATATTAGATATTATAAAATCAGTATATTTAAATACGCAAAGAAGTAATATGTGTATTGATACTGTTGCTATAAATATACCTTTACTTTTATATTTGTCTATCAAAATTGCACCAATGTATGCTACTAAAATTTCTAATAACATAAGGATTATATATTTTGGTTCTCCATAAAAGTAAAAGAAAAATGATGCTGCGAAAAGTACTACATTTCTTACTTTTTTAGGTAATATAAAGTACATTGCTATAACTATCGGTAAAAAATAATATAAAAAACTGATACTGGTAAATAGCACTTTTTTTCCTCCTAACTAGTAGAGCTTCCTTATTGGAAGCTCTTTTGTATCTTAATCGCAAATTATTTCTGGTGGAAGTTCAATATCTTCAAAGTCTTGTGTTTTTTCTAAGACTTTTCCTATATTTTTTTCACCAACATAAGATTTAAATGACTCTAGTACTGACTTTGCCCAGTCTTTTTCACTCATCACCAAAAATATTACATCTTTATAGTTCGTAACATATAGCGTATCTGCCGAAACACAAATCCACATATTCATATCAATATTATCTAAAATTTCTTGCTTTATTTTCTCAATATCTGCGCCAGCTTTAACTTTTATAATTGCTGCTTCATATGGTTGTGCATTTATAGTTGGAATTGATACTACAAGTGATTCAATATCCTTATTTGATGATAATCCCGTATAGTTTGAAAACTGATATTCATCATTTACACTAATGGTCATCGTTTCTAAATCTGGCAACTCTGATGTTGTGTTTTTATGCACCTTTTCTATTGCTTTTTTCAAATCTTTTTCTGTTTCGATTTTTACTAACGAAGTGTTATCTTCCTGAGGTTTTGATACTGTTAACATTGCCCCAACAATTACAATTGACACAAGTAATACCCCCAAAATAATCCATAATACTTTCTTGTTCATAAAATCATCCTTTCAAATTATTATATTTTCTCTCTCCTATCATTAGACAATTAAAATTTTAAAAAGTCTCTTTTTTGACAAGAAAAAGATTATTTCTGCCTCTAATATTAAATTAACACAAAGACACTTAAATTTCAATCTCTATTTTTTTCATTAAATACTATTTTTTAGCTGCAAAAATAGCATGCCTTTCTGGCATGCTATTTTGATATAATTTATTTTTCACTTTTATAACACTTTAATATCATTTACTCTGCTAGTCGCAAATTTCGTATTTCTCATCATTGTTGCAAATCAGCTTGATTTCTCCATTATGTATCTTGTGTCCTTCTCCGTAAAGTGTGTTATTTTTTATATATGAACCATCTGGCAAGCCATAAATCACTCTTATATATGACTGTGAAAGTATAGAGTCAATTTGCATTTTGTTATTATTATTTACATCAAAATGAGGTTCAATGTTTATATTAGTAAGTCCAAGCCCTGATAGTAATTCGGGATTCAAAGTGTCTTCTTCACACTCTGGACTATTATATGCAATACTTGCCGCATTGATTGAACCAGCACTAATACCAACAATAGTGGTATCTAAAGTTAAAATATATTTTTTCAAATCAATCTCATTAAAAAACTGATTTTGCCTATATGTATTTCCACCACAATTACTTGTTAAAAAAATATTCATATACTCGCCTCCTTACTAATATCGTTTGTATTTACTATACTTATGGAACACACCTAAGTTTAAACTACATCTTTACTCAGCGCATTTTATTTACATTATCCAAATATTTTTAATCATTTTCTATAATCGCTAACAATTCTTCTTCGATTTTTCTCCAATCTTTTGATAAATCAATAGTTCTAACTCTAAATTTTGCATCTGTTATTTCTTTATTTTCTACTATCTTAAGATCGTACTTTTCATCAATAGGTTCATCATTTAACGGATATAAAAGCATACCTGTAATACTTTTGTTAGAATTTATTTGGTTCATATAAGTATACATTTGATACATACTACCCGAAATTAGTGTTCCTTTTCCATCTCTATAACTGCTTAAATAATCAGAATAATATTTTGTATCAATTATAATTGTCTTCTTCTCATTTTCCAGAACTATATCTAGCCTCATTTTTGGAAGTATCTCACTATTTCCATTAACCAAATTCCATTCTAATTGTTTTTGATAATTTACTTTATATGTTTTTTGTTGTTTTTCTAAATGATATTTATAAAATCTAAATATAAACTTTTCATATATATCTTGCATTCTTTGGTTATCATCTAAAATATTTATGAATTTATATGGTCCATTATTTTCTGAAAGCATCAAAGAATTGTTAATCAATTCACATATATTTATCAAATATTTAGTATATAAATTGTTTTTATTATACTTGATATCAAAACTCTTACTATTTATTTCTATACATTCCACCTGATTAAAATCTAGCAAAATATTTTTTAGTTTTTTTCTATTTTCTTCTGTTATCCCGATTGCATTATATAATTTTAATGCTGTAGCTTTTATAATCTGATTTATAATATTATTTTCATCTAAAACATCATAATTACAAAATGCTTTTGCATTATTGAAAGACAGCTTATTAAGTGAATTTTTAAAATCAACTTTTCCTTTTATCCCCTTTATTTCTTCGTTAATCTCATTGTATTCCTTATATAATCCTCTTTTAAGAACTGTGTTTACATTTAATAAGAATAATTTGCTTAAAATATCGGCAGAATCGAAGTCATCCTCATCACTCAAATACGTGTATTCCTGAAAAGAAATTTTATTCCACACATAACTAAACATATATAAAACATTTTTTATCGGAACTTTTCTATTTGATCTTTCCATATTATCATCCTATATCTTTTCAATTATTTTTTTAGCCTCTTCAAGCTTTTCGCTATTATCGCCAAAGTATGCCTCCAACAACGGGAATATCTCATAAGTAACAATACTACTATATACTATTTCGTTATTTTCTTCATTGTTGAATTGGTTAATAAAATAGCTATGCCCTATCATAAACTCTTTGCCTAATTCTCTATCTATATAATCATTCAACTTTTTGTATGCCGTTATTATTCTTTCTACAAACGAAGCATCTATCTTTTCTTTCTCAACTAAGTACTTTCTCAATTTGTCACATGCTTCTCCTTTAAATGCTGGTTCTAAATCTATAAAAGCAAATCTTCTTCTCAAAGCATAATCTATTGTTGCCGTACTTTTATCAGCAGTATTCATTGTTCCAATAATATATAAATTACTTGGAATATAGAAATCATCGTCAGAATAAGTTAAGTTAATGCTCCATTTTGAATCTCTTTTGTCACTTTCAATAAGCATCATCAACTCGCCAAAGACTTTTGACAAATTACCTCTATTTATTTCATCTATTATCATACAATATTTTTTAGGTTCCTCATTGCTAGCAATAGCCCTTTCGTATTCTTTTCTTGCCTCTTGCACTAAATCATAGAAAATTCCATTCTTGATTTCAAATTTTCCATCATCATTAGGCTTGTACCCTTGAATAAAATCTTCATAAGAATACGATTGATGGAATTGTACTATCTTGATTTTTGATTCATCTTTGCAATTCATCAAGGAATACATGATTTTTTTAGCACAAAATGTTTTACCAACTCCAGGAACGCCTTGTAAAATAATGTTTTTCTTTCTCTCTAAGGTATTTACAATACTATCATATTTTTCTTCTGTAATTAGTACTTCATCTAAAAAATCAAACTTTGTATATTCATTTGAATTTTGTTCTTTGGTTTTATTGTCACCGTAAAACTTTTCTAATTTTTCTATGTAATCATGATACTTTGAAATATCCGTTAATGTCTTTTGAACCAAAGTATTTCCCATAAGCTCAACATGATTTCTTTCTTCATTATAAATCCAATTAACTTTTCTATAGCTTTTATATTCTGGTCTATTGTTGTCAAACATATAATCAGATTCAACTATACCCTTACCAACAATTGTATCTGTTCCTCTTTTAGCGTATACAACATCACCTATTTTAAGCACATTTACAAACTCCCAATTTGCAAGAACATCATTTTTTCTTGAAGAATCTATATTGCTTTTTTCAATTAGTGCCTCTTTAATCTCTGATTTTGATGCGTACTGTCTTAAATCTCCCAAATCATCCCACTTCAATGCCATGATTCCATCTCTATAAAATTCATCCCACTTATTTGCATTTTCACCTGGGGCATATATCCAAATTTTATTTTCTATCTTTGCTTTTTCTCTTTCTTCACTTTCGCTATTTATATAATAAAAATCCCATATTAAATGTCCAATAGTTATAGATGAATCATTTGCAATTTCGGGAATATTATCTCTTATTGTTTTGTTAATTAAAAATGCTAATTGCAATGATGAATAGTTATCATCGTATTGAATTTCAAATAAATCCAATACACCTTTTAATTGTTTTCTACCTGCAATACATACTATTTTTTCAGGGAAATAACAATATGCTATTTTTATAAGGTACATTGACATTCCTTTTAGTGATGAATAATCATCTTTGATATCTGCAACAGAATTAGCATTTGCAACAGAATACAAAACTTTCAAGAAATCATCTCTTATGCTTTGCCATGTTTTCTCAGGTTCTGTTGCTATTCCTGTTCTTGTCACAAAACTATTTTTATCTTTAGAATAATATATTCCATATTTAAACGCAGTTGAACCACCAATCCCTGGTCCAGTGTGCTTATATGTTCCAAATTCCATTTTATAACACAAAGAATCTTTATTATCCGTTCCTAAAGCATATTCATTAAGAGATAAATTAGAAAATCTTTCTATTGGATATTCATTTTTAAACATTTCTAAACTTTCATTTTGCTTTTTAAAAATACTTGAATTTTCAAAAACATTTTTGTGATCTAAATAATATCTTTTTAATTCTTCTATCTTTTTCATGTTAATCATTCTCCTTTATTGCTTCTTATAAAATGAATTATATAACAAAAGACAAAAAAAATTCAATATTCACAAATATAAAAAATAATGACTCGGATTCAAAGTGAATTCCGAGTCATTATTTAATCTTTTTATTTTATTTCAAATTCAGGACAACCTATTGCTCCAATTCCTATTTCGTATTTATCAAATACTATTACTGGATTTCCTGCTTCATTTATATAAAATTCTTCTTTGTTTGAAAGAAGTTTATATACATCATCATATGTAGCAAAATAGATATCTACTTCCTCTTCAGCATTTAATCTTTCGATTTCTTTCACTATATCATTTGTTAATTTTTCTATATAATCTTCTGATTTTATCATGTCTTTTAGTTTTATTTCATTACCTGTTATTTTGTCTACATTGTAAAATTTGTGCTTTGTTGATGAAGAACCTACTGTATTTACAACATATATATCTACTGACAAATATTTATCATTGTCTGTTTTTACGATGTATCCAGCATCCATTCCATAATGTGCTTCTGGATAATTTTCTCTTAAATCATCTGCACTTTTTTCAAATTCATCTATAACACTGTTTATCATTTCTTCAATTTCTTTATTTATTCTTTCTTCTACTTTTTTGTCTTTTATTCCTGTTATTTTTGCAGTTACTATATTTGCATTGATGTTTTTGTCGTTCACTTCATATTTGTTTGCTGTTAGCACATTCACAATGCCTCTCACAAAGTCATTAGTCGATATGCTTGTAGCAAATACAGGATTCACATTTAAAATTGTTACGAAACATAGAAAAATGCCCATTGCTGTTCCAAGCATAACCTTAGGAAAAACTTTTCTTTCGCTTTTATTAAATGTTTTTTCAACGCTCTTTTTTAAAGTTTTTGGAGCATGAATAGTCTCATATTTTTCTTTAGCTTCCTTGAAAATATTTTCGTTCATCTATTAACGCCTCCTCATTCATTTCTATTTTTAGCAATTTCAATGCTTTGTAAAGTCTTGTTTTTACTGTACTAACATTTTCATTTAAAACTTCTGCAATCTTGTCTATTGCCATGTCCTCATAAAATCTAAGTACTATCACTATTCTATATTTGCTATCTAATTTCATAACCATATTGTACAAATCTGTATCTTGATATTTATCCTCTTTTACTAGTGTGTTTTCTATAATTTCATCTATGTAAATAAGTTTTGATTTCATTTTCATATATGATGATGCTGTATTTATAACAATTCTGTACATCCATGTTCCAAGGAATTCCTCTTTTTCTAATTGATAAATTGCATCTAATGCTCTTTTCACACTTTCGTTAACAATGTCTTCTGCATCATGTTCGTTTTTGGCATATGAAAAAGCTAGCCTATATAATTTGTCTAAATTGTTTGTTATATATAGTTTCAACTTTTCCTTTTTATTTTGCATTACTTTCTCTCCTTTCACACTTTAGACAAATTTATGCCATAGAAAAGTTTTAAGTATTTTAACTTTTCTATGAGCCTGTTGATTTGTACGATTTTAGTCCATAATCCCAGACTTTAAACGAAATCGCCATAAAAATAAATGTTGTAAGCGGTAATAATCCGTACCACCATTTAGCTTCCGGCTTTTGAAGCAGGCATAGTAACGGATAATAATTCACGCATCCAAATGGTATGATGTATGTAAATATATCTGCAAACCATTTCTTATATATATCTATTGGATATGATGCTAGTTCTCTTCCTCCATCTGATATTATATTCATTGCTTCCATTCCCTCTATTGTCCAAAATGAGAACGATGCCTTAAGCAATAATACTGAGAAGAATATTATTAGCGTGCCGATTATCATAAGTGATAAAATAATTATTTTGTATAAGTTCCATTCTACACCTAGCGTAGCTATAGCATATATTAGAATTATAATATTTTCAACAACTCTTCCACATTTTGAAGTTTGAAAGTTTGAACATAGTACTTGAAATGTTATGTTTCGTGGCCTAACTAATATTTGATCTAGTAATCCTCGTTTTACTTCTAAATGAAAGTGATCCAATCCTCTGCAAAACATTTCTATAGCCGAATGCCCGAAACCTGATATTCCAAGTACCAGTAATATTTCACTTAATGTCCAACCTTTTATAGCCCAAATTTATTTATTAAAATGATGACACTAAGAAAAGAGAAAAATGATGAAAGTATTGATGCTACTGTGCTCAATATAAAAGAGGCTCTATATTCTAATTCACATTTTATAAACATCCAAATTGATTTTAAATATAATTTCATTTTTTCCTCCTTATCCGCCCTGTACTACAAGCTTTTTGCTCGTTTTACTTATTAAGTAACTTCCAAAAAAGATGATTATTGCGAGCCAAATAATTTGAATGCCAATGCTCTGTATTCCCTCTATTACAGGAATCTCCCCAACATATAAGCGATATGGCAAATCAACTGCAAGTCTAAAAGGAAGCAAATAACATATTTTTTGAAGAAAAACTGGCATAAATGGTATTGGTATTATCCTGCCCGCTAAGAATTCTGAAATTACTGCATATACATTGAACACACCTTTTGATGAAGTTGTGTAAAACATTATCACATATATAAGCATTGCGATTCCGACTGTTAAAAATGTTCCTAATGCTAATGTTAAAATAAATAGTATAAATGCTAAAAATGATACTGGTGCTGCAAGTTTGTAATTACTCGGCAGAATAATCGCTACCAATATAATTGGCAAAAATCTTAATAATCCTGATGCTGTTTTATTTGCCATTATCTTTGTATACCACATTGCATATATGCTAAGTGGCCTTGTGTATTCGTATGCCACATTTCCAGTAATTATTGATTCGCTTATATCAGTATCAGCACAATTAAACCTAGTTAGCATAAGAAAAGCTTGTTCAAGCCAGATGTACGAGACAAGTGCTGTCCACTGCATCGGCAATTCAATATCTATTTGGTAATATGCATCGTATATCATAAGACGCATCGCACCCCAAAAGAATTGCGTTAGTATTCCTGCTATTGCTGCGAATTTGTATTGAAGAGCTATATTAAATCTTAATTTAAAAAACGATAAATATGTTTTCATTTTAGCCCTCCTATCCTATCTTCATTTCTTCGTACATTTTAGCTATTACTTCTTCTATTGGAGAGCTTTCAACTTGAATATCTAAGACATTTACTTGTTTTGTAAGTAAGCTTATTACATCTTGAAGTTTAATAATATTTGAATTAAATTTCATAGTTGCTCTTTGTTCATTTTGGCTTACAATTTCAACATCATTTATGTTTATTCTGTTATGTGTGTATTCGTACTGTGCACTAACAATAAATGTTGATGAATATTCCTTTCTTATTTCATCTAATGTGCCATCATAAAGTTTTTTACCTTTACCGATTAAAATTATTCTGTTAGTAAGAGCTTCGATATCTTGCATGTCATGTGTTGTCAAGATTATTGTTGTGCCTTCTTCTTTGTTTAATTTTTTAATAAATTTTCTGACTGCTATTTTTGAAACCGCATCAAGTCCTATTGTTGGTTCATCCAAAAACAAAATCTTAGGCTTATGTAGCAGTGCAGCAGCTATTTCGCACCTCATTCTTTGCCCCAAACTTAATTGCCTTGTTGGAGTATGAATTACCTGCTCTAAATCTAAAGCTTCTATTAACTTTTTCCTTGTTTCTTCAAATTCTTCTTTGGGAATTTTATAGATATCTCGTAAGAGATAAAATGAATCATCGGGTGGAACATCCCACCATAATTGAGAGCGCTGACCGAAAACAACGCCAATATTTTTTACATAGTCTTTTCGTTCCTTATATGGAACTTTTCCATCAATTATACAAGTTCCGCTACTTGGAACAAGTATGCCACACATTATCTTTATCGTTGTGGACTTGCCTGCACCGTTTGGGCCTATGTATCCGAACAATCTCACCTTCTTTAATATCTAGTGAAACATCTGTGAGTGCATGTACCTCTTTGTACTCTTTCTTAAAAAAAGACCTTATTGCATCTTTTGTAGAAGCCTTCCTAGTTGCAACCTTAAACGTTTTAGAAATATGCTCAAGATGTATCAAAAATACCACCTCCCATAAAACAACGTCCGATATGCTAAAACTCAGGTTTCAATGCAAAACCATAGCGCCATTTTATAACAAGAATTTACATGTGTCAACAAAAATTTTATGATAATTCCCGTTTAAAATGACGCGTTAATTTTTTCATAATTCGGCTTTTTGGTAGTTAAATCTTAATTTAAGATAAATTTATAATTCCATTTCCTCTTTATTTTTATCATTTGTAACATCTTTTAATATTCTTATATAACTCTCATAACGTTCCCTAGTTATGATGCCAGCCTTGGCTGCTTGCTTCACCATACACGCATCTAAAGGTTCTCTATAATGTAAGCAATTTGAGTATTTGCATCGACATCCCCAATCGCTAAACTCTGAAAAATATTCTTTTATTTCATTCGGCTTAAAATTAGAAACATCAAGGCTTCTTATGCCTGGTGTATCTATAATAGAAGATTTTTCATCCCATACATAATATTTTGATGTTGTAGTCGTATGCCTGCCTTTTCCACTTTTTTCACTTACATGTGATGTTTCTATTTCATCAAAACCCATTAGAGCATTAGTTAAAGATGATTTTCCAACACCACTATGGCCAACAAATATAGCTCTTTTCCCTTTTAAAAGCTCTTTTAACTCTTCTATTCCCATATTTTCTTTAACTGATGTCTCTACAATTGGGATTCTAAGTTTTCGGTATATTTCTAATACTTCTTCATCTTTTGCATTTTTCAAATCCGATTTATTAAGGCAAATAGAGCATGGAATTCCATTATTTTGCAAAATCATCAAATATCTATCTATAAACTTAGGATGCAATGGTGGAGTTTGTGCAGATACAACTATAACTGCCATATCTATATTTGTAGCAATTATATGGTTACTACCAACATTTATTCCACTACGCGTACTGTCTTTTTTTATTCGCGATAACACATTTTTTCTTTCTATTAAATTACTTATGCAATATTTATTTGATTCTTCCCTATGTATTACTACAATATCCCCAGGAAATACAGTTTGATTGCAAATTGCATTAATCTCTTTTTTTAGATAGGCATTAATCAACTCTTCTTTGTACAATACAGTCGCATCATTATACCTAGTTTCAATGATTATACCTGTATCTTCAGTTGTTTTCTTTATAACAAACTGAGAATCTAACTCTTCCAACTCAATTCCATCCGCACTTCTAGCCTTAGCTCTTTCTTTTTTTTCTCTTGATTTCTTTGTTTGCGTACTGTCATATCTATCATAATGTGGCATACTTATATTCTCTCCTTCCACAATAATTTATTTAAATCAGAAGGTATATCAATTCCTTCATCTAAATCATAATACTTGACCTCATTGCCTTCTCTTGAAAAAGTAATGCAATTTTCTTCCCATTTTTTTATATTTTCATACCTTACCTTTCCTATTGTCGTATCCATTACAAATCTTGTAGAATTTATCCACGAAGGAGTATTCCAATTCAATTCATTCATTATACTAATTATCCTCCTAAAGCTTAACCTAAACGAAGCACTATATGCTATTGGATCTGGGATGAAATAAGTATATTGTTTTCAACAGCACAATCTAGATAATATTTTTCTTTAGCCGGGCCTGATGCAATTATTTTATTTGTGTACTTTAATGCTTCCATTAATTCATAATAGCTAGAAACTTCTATTCCACACTGTTGCTCGGCCGCCATTTGTAATAATGCATTACTCTTATTAGCTTTGCATGAAAAAAAGATATTTTCGCGCATATTTAGACGCTCGAAAATATCTTTAAAAGAGACAATATTACTAACAAAATTATCTAAGAATATTACATTGGCAGGAACAGAGTCAAATAGAGTGAATAAGTCACTACTAGCCACAAAATCATCAACTATTAAATCAGGTAATGGTTTGATACTTACTTTTTTCACACTTTTTCCTCCTTTTTCCTTATATACCACAAGTGCTATTATTTGTCAATATTCTTCTAAAAATGTCAAAAAAGTATAAATTGTGCTATAAGTATAAGCTTTAAATAAGCATTTTCTTTAATTCCTCATATGCTATTAAAATTTCTTTTTCAATTATTTTATTTATTTCTATATTTTCTTCAGCTATTTTATTTTTCAAATAATCTTCAAAAAGATTACAATCCATTTTTTGCATTGCAAATTTGTTTTTCTTCTCATTGTCGGTAAGGCTAGTATTTTCCTTATTTACCTCTTTATCGGTGCGAACTAAATAATAAAGTACATTTGAAATTCTGTTTTTATTAGAGTTTGAGTAATTTTTTGTAAAATGTTTTATTTCAAAAAAAGGCTTTGAAATCTCTTCATCTTCTAACTCTATCCCAACCTCTTCTTTTATTTCTCGTTTAACTGTTTCTATATATTCTTCTCCACTTTCAACATGTCCCCCAGGTAATTGCATGCCACCATTGGATATAGCATAATTCAATTCATTTTTATTATTAACCAGAAATACCTTTACTCTAGTTACAATTTCATCTATATCTTTTTCTTGCAAGTTTGATTCGTTAAATATCAATGTCTTCATTTATCTATCTCCTTTGCCAATTATTTTCCAATGTCTTTTTTTGTTCGAGCCTACTCTTTCTACTATTCTATTCTTTTTCAAGGTCGCGATACCTCTTTGTACTTGGTTTGCAATACTAGCTTGCGTAATTTGTGGATTATTTACTATAATATCCAATATTTGTTTTTCATTTTTAGTTAAATTTCCGAAATCTTTTATATCTCTATTAGCTTCTAACTTTTGTACATCATCTTTTGTTAAATCATTAAGCTTTACATGATAATATCCACCTTGTGCAATTGTTGCGTCTACAAGTGTTGCTTGTGCACTCGTAAACATATTACTAGCCGCACAAATAAGTGCTGTGGCTAAAACAATTCCTATCGTTGTCATTATACTTCTCTTTTTATTTAATTTTAAGTTTGTTATCGCTAATTTGTTAAGAATATTCATAATTAAACCTCCTTAACAATTTTTCCATCTTCTAGTTTTATAATTCTATCTGCCTCTTTTGCAAGCTCTAAATCATGTGTTATCATTATAATTGTTTGCTTATATTTTTCGTTAGATATTTTTAAAATATCCATAATTTCCTCGCTTGCCTTTGAATCTAGATTACCTGTTGGTTCATCTGCTAAAATTATTGCTGGATTTGTTATTAACGCTCTTCCTATTGATGTACGTTGTTGTTGTCCACCAGATAATTCATTTGGCAAATGAAGCCTTCTAGATGTCAATCCTAGCATTTTAAGCATATTTTCCATATCTTCTTTTTTAGGTTCTCTGTTATCAAGCTGAAGAGGAAGCTTGATATTTTCTTCAATATTTAAAACAGGAATCAAATTGTAAAACTGATAAACAAGACCTATTTGGCGCCTTCTAAAAATAGCTAGATTATCATTAGACATTTCATAAATATCTTTGTTATCAATAAAAACTTTTCCACTTGTCGGTCTATCAACTCCACCAATCAAATGAAGCAATGTTGATTTTCCACTTCCACTACTACCAGTGATTGCAACGAATTCCCCTTTATTTACCTTGAAAGAAACATTATCTAGTGCTGTAACTTTTGCCTCGTCCTTTCCATATACCTTTGTTAAATTCTCTACTCTTAAAATTTCCATAGTAACTCTCCTTTCAAGATAAATATATAATACTTAAATGACAACTAAGTGACGAACAAAAAAATTTCCTAAAGGATAATTTCTCACTTTAGGAAAAATAAATTTTTATCAATATAAATTCAACTACTCTACTGTTATTTCCGCAAGATTAAATCTAATTGCTTTTTTCAAATCCTCTATTCCAAGCTCTACTTGATAACCAATTTTTCCCGCACTAAAAATTATCGTCGCAAAATTTGTAGCTGTTTTATCTATCGTAGTTGTAAAGAATTTTTTCATTCCAATAGGTGAACAACCACCATGTATATATCCTGTTAATGCAAGTAAATCTTTAGATTTTACCATTTCTATATTCTTCTCGCCTACTGCTTGTGCAGCTTTTTTCAAATCAAGCTCTTTATTTACTGGAATTACAAACACATAATTACTACCTGATTTTCCAACTGTAACAAGCGTTTTAAAAACTTGATTTGGATTTTGCTTTAATATTTCAGCAACTTCCATTCCATTTACAGCTTCTGTATTTGAATAATCATAGCTTTTATAATTTATTTTCAATTTATCTAAGATTCTCATTACATTCGTTTTTTCTTCTGATTTTTTCATATTCATCTCTCCTTGTATTCGCTATTATATCATACTTTTTTGGATAGCACACATTTTTTACACTACAAAAAAGCAAACCCCATTCTTAATGAATGAGGTTTGCTTTAATAAATAATCCATTAACCAGAATTCTAGTTAATAAACTATTTCCTGTTTTGTCAAAAAGTTATCTCATACGGAGATTACTTTGGGTAGTATTAAACCATAACATCGTGGCAGATAAAGAGTTCTCCTTCCTCCGCAATCCTCTTTCTTGCCTCGTCGTACCTAAACATCGCAACATTATTCAAAGGGTCATAGAAGAGTAATCCCTTACTCCAATAGTATTTGAAGTCTTCGAGAGTAAGCTGAAAGTGAAGTGTAACATCAACCATACTAATATGGTTTACCTCTTCTTTGAATATGGACATACACGGCGAAAGTTTGTACTCCTCAAAGTCATCGAAACCGTCGAAGTTCAGTTCGTTCGGGTAATAAACATCCTGCACAAAATCTTCTTTCAACTCGTCATCTTGCTTGTTCTGGTCGAACAACTCTTCATAAAGTTCACGGCGAAGTCTGTCCCCCGAGCGATGAAGTGCTTTCGAAGGCCGTCTATGCTTGTCATTCTCGTTTTGCGTACAAAATTTCTTAAATACAAATCCTCCTTCATTTACGTAATGGAAGTCTCGCTTAGCAATCGAATTGCCGTTGCCTTCTGCCTGAAAGACTTTTCCATGTTTAACGGTATTCGGTTTAGACGACTTTTTTCCGCCATAAACATACCGCCCATAACCTCGATGTGCTCCATCTTCTCTCACTTTCGAAGCAATCCTTTTCTCGTGGATATGGTAACCTTTGCGATGTTTTCTCGCTCTTTCCTTTTCTCCACCGTCGTGAATGTATTGAAGCATTTTCTGTTCATACACCCAGGCTTCTTCCTCACTTTGGAAATCACTTTTCCATGTTTCGTGCTCAAATGTCTCATCGTGAAAATCTTCGAAAGTCTTTTCCATCTCTTCTTCATAAGAACTTGAAAGTTCAAGTTCTTCACAGCCGAGTAATGCTCCAATCCTCTTAGTGATATTGCTTAAAGAAACCTTCTCATTTCTTGGTTGCCCTATCACGTCGTCGTATGGCTCCTCGTACTGAACCTTGCACTCCTCCGTAACGTCGTTGAAAGTTCTGAAATCCTTCGTTTTCTTTTCCTTTCCTCTTAAGTTCGTCCGTGTGGCGTTGTTAAAGTACATAACAATGTTCTCCTTTTGTATTATAAAGTTTTGGGAACAGGTAGATTATATCATTCTTTTAAAATTATGTCAATTTATTTCGTATAATTAGTGCTTCAATCCATATTTCTAATATTACAAGAGCACCATATTTTCATATAGCGCTCTCTCAGTTCTTCATTTATTTATTTTCATTTATTTTCTTTAATTCTTCAAATCTCTTAACTTTATTAGTTGTTGTTTTTATTAAAGGTTCATCTGTTAATATCATGCCTTTTATGTATTTATATGTAGGCATTTCTTTGTTTACCTTTTTGATGTTTTCCCAGAAATATTCCTCTAGTTCTTCATCTTGTATTACTCCTAATTTATCCAAAACAGCATCTTTGTCATATACTATTTTTACCTTTACTTCGACATCGCCATCCTTGTCTTTGCCGCCGTAAACCATTGACTCTTTTACACAATCTATTCTATTTACTAGTGCCTCTAATTCTTCAGGAAATATGTTTTTACCGTTTTTTAGCACAATAACATCTTTTTTTCTACCTGTTATGTATAAGAATCCGTCTTCATCGACTCTACCTAGGTCACCTGTTTTAAACCATCCATGTGATAGTACTTTTTTAGTCTCCTCATCATTCTTATAGTATCCAAGCATTACGTTAGGTCCTTTTACAAGAATCTCACCGATTCCATCTGCATCTGGTTCATCAATTTTCACTTCATTTTTCTTCATTGGTTTTCCTACGCTACCATTTCTTGAAAACTCCATATTTTCTACAGACACAACAGGAGATGTTTCTGTAAGACCATATCCTTGGTACATTATTATTCCAAAATCATTAAACCCTTTAGCAACCTTTGGATCAATTCCTGCCGCACCACTAACTAGAAATCTAACGTGTCCACCAAAAGTTTCATGAATTTGTTTAAATAATTGTTTTCTCATATCTACACCAACTTTTAAAAGTGCTTCACTAGCTTTTAGGGCAACCTTTACTTGTTTTTCTCTCTTACCTTGTTCTATCTGTTTCCATACTCTTTTATATATGCTTTCGTACAGCGCTGGTACACTTATCATTGCAGAAACTTCGTATTCTTTCATGTTATCAACCATATGTCTTATTCCATCGCAAAAAGCGATTTTAGCTCCAACGCTTATCGCATATAAGAATCCAGCTGTGCATTCAAATGTATGGTGAAGTGGTAAAAATGATAATAATGTATCATCTTTGTTAACATCAAGTGTTGCACTGATTTGCTCTATATCTGCACATATATTTTTGTGCGACAACATAACGCATTTTGATGTAGAAGTTGTTCCAGATGTAAAAAGCATAAATCTCATTTTTTCACTATCTATTTTTACCTTTTTATATTTACAGTTATTTTTCGAATAACTAACTTTTCCCTCTTCTATGCACTTATTCAAGTCTGTGTCCATATTTATGTAATATTTCAATGTTGTTTTTTCATTTTCTTTTAATTTTTTTATTCTGTCCTCATAGATGTTGTCATAAATAATTACATCAGCTTCTGCACGTTCTACTAATGAATAAAATTCTTCTTCTGGAAGTGATTTATCTAGCGGAACAACTATTAAATCGGATGTGACTGTTGCTAAATAACTTACACACCACTCATATCTATTTTTTGATATTACTATTATTCTGTTATTTTTCATATTCAAATCTAATAAATATGCTCCTAGAGCCTTAATATCATCTATAAATTTTGAATATTTAATTCCAACAATTTCGCTTCTAAATTTTAGTTTATACGCAACTTCATCTCTATATAACTTTTCTGTATTTTCTAGCATATCTCTTAAATCTCTATAATGAACATCTATCATCTATATTTTCCTCCTATTCATCTTTTAACATTACTATGATATACCGAAATACTCAAATTTGCAAGTTTTTATTATACTTAAAGGGGCGACCGACTGGTCAGCCCCATTTTATATAAATTAAATGAATTCCTCTTCTATTCTCAAAAGTTGGTTATATTTTGCTATTCGCTCACTTCTACATGGAGCACCTGTTTTAATGTATTTCATATTAAGTGCCACTGCAAAATCTGCTATAAAAGTATCTTCTGTTTCGCCTGAACGATGTGACATTATTGGGGTATATCCATTTGCCTTCGCCATTTTTATGGTATCTATTGTTTCGGTTACTGTTCCTATTTGATTTGGCTTTATTAAAATACTATTTGCCACTTTCTTTTCTATTCCTTTTTCTAGACGTTTTGTGTTAGTCGTAAATAAATCATCACCCACTAACATTATTTTATCATCAAATTCTTTTGTAAGTTTTGCCCAACCTTTCCAATCCTCTTCAGCTAAACCGTCTTCAATTGATATTATCGGATATTTTGATATTAAATTATCATAATATTTTATCATTTGTTCTACACTTTTTTCTTCATTTGTTTTCCAGAAATTATACTTTTTATCTTCTGTATACATTTCACTTGCCGCAACATCTAATGCTATACCAAAGTTATTTTTGTATCCAGCCTTTTCGATAGCTTCAACTATAAGTTTTAATGCTTCTTCATCATTTTCTAAATTTGGCGAAAAACCACCTTCATCACCAACTCCAGTTGATAAGTTATTCTTTTTCAAAATGCTCTTTAATGCACTATATACTTCACTACACATTCTTAATCTGTCTGAGAAAAAATCAATATCTTGTGGCACTATCATAAATTCTTGAATATTTACATTATTATCTGCATGCTTTCCACCATTTAAAATATTCATCATTGGATATGGCATGGTCCTACCTGATATTCCACCCAAGTATACATGAAGCGGTATTGCTAGATTATTAGCAGCAGCATTCGATACAGCCATTGAAACTCCTAAGATTGCATTTGCACCAAGCTTTGATTTATCTTCTGTTCCATCAACATTTATCATTATTTCATCTATGTTTGATTGTTCAAATACATTCTCTCCAACTATGTTTTTAGCAATCACTTCATTTACATTGTTTACTGCCCTTAAAACACCATTTCCATTGTATCTATTACTATCATCATCTCTCATTTCTAAAGCCTCAAATTTGCCGTGTAGAAGCTCCAGAAGGCACTATTGCTCTTCCTATATCTCCATCTTCCGTATAAACCTCCACTTCAACAGTTGGTTTTCCCCTTGAATCTAACACTTCTCTAGCATGAATATAGTCTATTCCAACATATTTTTTCATAAAATATCATCCTTTCCAGTTTTCAAATCAATAATAATATGTCCATTTTTTCGCTTTGTATTACATGTCTTGAAAATGCAAAAAACAGACACCAATTAATGTGTCTGTTTTCTAGAAACTATATATCCAGAATTATATAACATAAATTTTTATTATATAACTTTTGAATACTCTCATTAATAAAAATTAATGAACTTCACTATGTCTCTGATATCTCAATTGTGTCTCCTCTTTCTTCTTTCGATTTCTCAAATTCACTACATTTTTCGTACAATTCCTTGTTTTCACTTTCTAAGATACTGATTATCGAATCTTTTTCAAATAATTTCTTCTTGTTTTTCCTTTCCATTTCTTCCGCTTTTCTGTTGGTTTCTCCGAGTATCTTCATAAGCTGCAAATTACGATTTTTAAGCTGTTCATTTCTTTCTTCTAAACTTCTTATCTGCCGAATTTGCATATTCGACACCCTAATTTCAGAGATAAGCCCAACTCCGCAAAAAATAACGGAAAATGCAAGAATAACAACCAAAAGAATCATGTCCTTTTCCTCCAAGTTCTATTTTGGGAAACTATTATGCAGTGTCATTAGGTCCTGCACCCCAAAGAGTATTTCTAACAGTGACATTTTATCACAAATTTACATAATTTTCAACTCTTTTCACTTTTTTACTCCCATTACTCTAAATTTTTATGCTATAATATAGGTTATAGTATGCTTATTATAGGAGGTTTCCATATGAATAACAAGATTTCAGTTGTAGTTCCAATGTACAACGAAGAAGAAGTAGCAAATGAATTTTATACGAGAACATCTAACGTTCTTAAGAACTTACCATTCGATTATGAAATAATAATTGTAAATGACGGTAGTAAGGATAAGACACTAGAAATAATTTTAAACTTGGTTAATAATGATGAGCACATAAAAGCAATTAATTTTTCCAGGAATTTTGGGCATCAGGCAGCAATCACCGCAGGAATAGAAAATGCGACTGGTGATGCAATTATAACAATAGATGCTGATTTACAAGATCCTCCAGAAGTTATATCTGATTTAGTGGCTAAATGGTGTGAAGGTTTCGATATAGTTTACGCCAAAAGAAAAAGTCGAAAAACAGACACGTTTTTCAAAAGATTCACAGCCGAAATGTATTATAAAATACTAAACAAACTGTCAGACATTAAAATACCAGAAAATGTCGGTGATTTCAGACTTATCAGTAAAAGAGTACAAGAGGTCTTTATAAAACTGCCAGAGAAAGACAGATATATTCGTGGGATATTCGCTTGGATGGGATTTAAACAAGCAATTGTTGAATTTGATAGGGCACCACGCTTTGCCGGAAAAACAAAATACCCTCTTAAAAAAATGATTAAACTTGCATTGAGTGGAATTGTAGGCTTTTCAACCAAACCGCTTAGATTAATTTTTAAATTAGGTTTAGCAACAACATTTATTTCATTTATATTAATGATTTATGCCATTATAATAAAAATATTGGGATTTTCAACGCATGGATGGTCATCCCTTATGGTTGCCATAACTTTTATAGGTGGTGTACAACTGATTTCTTTAGGTATAGTTGCAGAATATATAGCAAAAATATATGGTGAAACAAAAGCAAGACCGGTTTATATAATAATGGATAAATATTCAAATTCATTGACAACTCAAAAATAGGCTGATATACTGTAGTCGTCAACGATCGATTTATTTAAATTTAATTGGAGGACGCATCATGAAGAAACTTGCAAATTTAAGAAACAATCCAGCTATAGGTTGTCTTTTGCTCGTGTTTACAGCACTTGGTGGCCTAGCACTCATCGTCGTTTTCCTTGAAAGGTCGATTTCAAAGGTATTCGATGAAAAATGGCTCGGAATTTCTCTTTTCGATGACGAATACGGAAATTCAAGAACAACCCCCGAAATTGTCATAAATGACAATGACGACGATTATTTAGGTATCTAAAACAAACTCCCATCGTTTTTTGATGGGAGTCTTTTTTGATATTTACAATATTTTTATTTAGATAAAGCCTATTTCATAGCCTCTTCAACCGCAACAGCAACTGCAACTGTAGCACCAACCATTGGGTTATTACCCATACCAATTAGTCCCATCATTTCAACGTGTGCTGGTACTGATGAAGAACCTGCGAATTGTGCATCTGAATGCATTCTTCCCATAGTATCTGTCATACCATAAGAAGCTGGTCCTGCTGCCATATTATCTGGGTGAAGTGTTCTTCCTGTTCCACCACCTGATGCAACTGAGAAGTATTTCTTTCCCTGTTCAATACATTCTTTCTTATATGTTCCTGCAACTGGATGTTGGAATCTTGTTGGGTTTGTAGAGTTTCCTGTAATTGAAACATCAACGCCCTCTAAGTGCATTATTGCAACACCTTCTCTAACATCATTTGCACCATAGCATCTAACTTTTGATCTTTCTCCATCTGAGTATGCTATTTCTTCTAATACTTTTACCTTTCCTGTAAAGAAATCAAAATCTGTCTTTACATATGTAAAACCATTTATTCTTGATATTACTTGTGCTGCATCTTTTCCTAAACCATTTAAAATAACTCTTAGTGGTTCTTTTCTAACTTTATTAGCTGATTTTGCAATACCAATTGCACCTTCAGCAGCAGCAAAGCTTTCATGTCCTGCTAAGAAAGCAAAACATTTTGTTTCTTCTGTTAAAAGCATAGATGCTAAATTTCCATGACCTAGTCCTACTTTTCTGTCATCTGCAACACTTCCTGGTATGCAGAATGATTGAAGACCTTCACCTATTGCTTTTGCAGCATCAGCAGCTTTTGTACAACCTTTTTTGATTGCTATTGCAGCACCAACTGTATATGCCCAACATGCATTTTCAAAGCAAATTGGTTGAATTCCTTTTACTATATCATATGGATTAAATCCTTTTTTCTTGCATATTTCTAAAGCTTCTTCGCAATCTTTAATTCCATATTTATTAAGTACTGGTGTAATTTGATCTATTCTTCTTTCATAACCTTCAAATAAACTCATTTTCTTCATTCCCTTCTATATATAAATTATTCTTCTCTAGGATCAATCTTCTTTATAGCTTCATCGAATCTACCATATTGTCCGCTAGCTTTTTTAATTGCTTCCATTGGCTCGATTCCTTTTTTGATGTTTTCCATCATCTTTCCTAGATTTACATACTTGTATCCTATAATTTGATTGTCTTTATCTAAGCCTATTTCAGTTATGTATCCTTCAGCAAGTTCAAGATATCTTGGTCCTTTAAGCTTTGTGCTATATATTGTTCCAACTTGGCTTCTGTGACCTTTTCCTAAATCTTCAAGTCCTGCTCCTATTGGTAATCCCCCCTCTGAAAATGCTGATTGAGATCTACCATAAACAATTTGTAAGAACAATTCTCTCATAGCTGTATTTATAGCATCACATACAAGGTCTGTATTTAATGCTTCTAATATTGTTTTTCCAACTAAAATTTCTCCTGCCATTGCAGCTGAATGAGTCATACCGCTACAACCAACAGTTTCAACTAAAGCTTCCTCAATTATACCATCTTTAATGTTTAATGTAAGTTTGCAAGCTCCTTGTTGTGGTGCACACCAACCTATACCGTGTGTTAAACCAGAGATATCTTTAATCTCTTTTGCTTTAACCCATTTTCCCTCTTCTGGAATTGGCGCTGGTCCATGATCAACTCCTTTTGCTACTGGACACATGTTTTCTACTTCTTGTGAATAAATCATTCTACTTCCTCCTTTTACTTCTTTTTCTATAATTATTTATCATCTGTAACTAAAATTAATATACCAATTATAAATATAAAAAACAAATCGTTTTAGCTCATTTCAAATTGTTAGAAAGAAACACCTGCTAAAGGATTTTGGATAATAACTTCATCCCCACTTTGAATTCTAGCTCTCATGTATACTGTATAATCGTTTTCTGTAATAAAATCGCTATCTTCTTTTATTTTTTCTATTTTTATCTTATCTCCAATTCTAATATTCTTCAAATTTGATGTGTTTTCTTCTGTTTCTAGAACATAATCAATTGATTCAGCTGTTACTGTATATTCTTTATCCTTTACATCTTCATATTTTGTTTTAACATTTTCAATTTTATTATTTTTTATAACATAGTAATTACTAACCAAAGCACCTTCTCCAAAGTATACAGGCATGCCTAATATCTTATTTTGATACATTTTCATTTTTATGCCATCAAAGTTTGATACTTTTCCTAGCTCCACAATCTCTCCATCTACATATCTATAAAATACGTTTGATGTCACATTACTTTCATTTGGATTCGATGTAGCAACAAGCTCAACATATTTGTCATTTTTATCAACATCAACTATGTAAAATTTTCCGTCAGAATCGAAATTTGCTTTACATTTTGCGCCATCTATATCTACTTCATATGTTGCTGTTACAAAATCATCTTCTTGCATTCCCAAAAACTCAATTTTGATTTTTCTTTCCACTCCATTATCTGCATATTCTCCACTGTAATACGCAACATCTCCTGAATCTTTGTTTAATTCAAGTTCTTTTATTACTTCTAATTCTTTTATGTCTCCAGAATTAATTAATGAAATATTTTTATCTTCGTTTTCTTTATTCTCTTTTTCACTATTAATCTCTCCACTTGTGATTTCTGTAATTGTTCCATTGTTTTCTTCATTAGTTTTATTTTCTTTACCGCAACCCATTAAAAGACAGGCAAATGCAACTGTTGCAAAGAATATACCTATATATTTTTTCATTTATTTACCTCGTTTCTATTTGGGACTGTATCCACCATTTTTTATTTAACACACCTAACCTTAAGCTATTTTAAATGATATGTTTTATAATTTTTCATAAATTATTTTGCTTACCCTATTTTTAATCTTTTTGTAATAGTGATTCGCCTGTCATCTCTGCAGGTTTTTCTAATCCCATTATATCAAGCATTGTTGGTGATATATCTGCAAGTTTTCCACCATCTTTTAACTTTATATTGTTTTCTAGTCCCATTACTATTAGTGGAACTGGTCCAGTTGTATGTGCTGTGTGAGGATCTCCAGTTGTGTAATCTATCATTTGTTCTGCGTTTCCGTGGTCTGCTGTTACAAGTAAAACTCCGTTTACGCGTCTTACTTCTTCTATTATTCTACCCATGCATTCATCAACTGTTTCAACAGCTTTAATAGCCGCCTCCATAACACCCGTATGACCAACCATATCGCAATTTGCAAAGTTCAATATGATTGCATTGTATGATTGTTTTCTTATAGCATCTACAACTTTATCTGTTACTTCATATGCACTCATTTCTGGTTTTAAATCATATGTAGCAACCTTTGGTGATTCTACAAGTATTCTGTCTTCTCCTGGATATTTTACTTCATTTCCGCCATTGAAGAAGAATGTTACGTGAGCATATTTCTCAGTTTCAGCTATTCTAAGCTGTGTCAATCCCATTTTGCTAATGTATTCGCCAAATGTGTTTTCTATTTTTTCTGGTTTAAATGCAACTTCTACATTTGGCATTGTTGCATCATATTCTGTGAAACATACATAATTTACATATTGATATTTCTTTTCAAATCCATCGAAGTTTTTATCAACAAATACTCTTGTTATTTCACGAGCTCTATCTGGTCTAAAGTTGAAGAATATTATTGAATCGTTTTGTTTGATTGTTGCAATTGGTTTATCGTTTTCTGTAATTACTATTGGTTTTACAAACTCGTCAAATTCTTCCCTTTGATAAGCTCCCTCTATTGCATCAATTGCAGATGTTGCAGTATTGCCCTCGCCTTTTGCAAGTGCATTATATGCAAGCTCAACTCTATCCCATCTCTTATCTCTATCCATTGCATAATATCTTCCCATTATGCTAGCTATTTTTCCAACACCGATTTCTTTTATTTTGTCTTCTAGCTCTGCAATAAAGCTTTCACCAGATGTTGGTGGTGTATCTCTTCCATCTAGGAAGCAGTGTATATATACATCTTTAAAATCTTCTCTCTTACACAATTCAAGAAGTGCATATAGATGTGAATTATGACTATGAACTCCTCCATTTGATAAAAGTCCATATAAATGCAAGTTACTGTTTTGTTTTTTACAGTACTTTATTGCATCTAAAAATTCTTTTATCTTAAAGAAATCTCCATCCTCAATTGATTTTGTTATTCTTGTCAATTCTTGATAAACAACTCTACCAGCACCAATATTAGTGTGTCCTACTTCTGAATTTCCCATTTGTCCATTTGGAAGTCCAACATCAAGTCCGCTTGTTTTTATCTTTGTGTTTGGACATTGCTTCATTAATGCATCCAAATTAGGTGTTTTAGCAGCCTTTACCGCATTTCCTTCCTCTTTTTCGTTAATGCCCCAACCATCTAATATTGCAAGCATTACAAGTTTTTTATCCATATCTTTTCGTCTCCCTCTTTATTTAGTATAATTTACAATTTTACTAAAGTCTTCTGCATCCAAACTTGCTCCACCAACAAGTCCGCCATCAATATCTGGCATGCTAAATAATTCTTTAGCATTAGATGATTTAACGCTTCCACCATATTGTATTATAATTTCATCGGCTATATCACCATATAAGCTTCTAATTTCTTCTCTTATCCAACTGCATACTTCATTTGCGTCTTCTTTTGAAGCTGTTTTCCCTGTACCGATTGCCCATATAGGCTCATATGCTATTATTATTTTCTTAGCATCTTCTTTTTCTAAGCCTTCAAAAGCATTCTTTACTTGAGTTGTAACAAAATCTTTAGTAATTCCTGCTTCTCTTTGTTCTAAAGTTTCACCAACACAAACGATTGGTTTTAAATCATGATTTAAAGCAGCTTTTATCTTCTTGTTAACGCTCTCATCTGTTTCGGCATAGTATTGTCTCCTTTCGGAATGTCCTATTATAACATATTCTGTTCCAATTTCTTTAAGCATCTTTGGAGAAATTTCGCCTGTGAAAGCTCCCTTTTCCTCGAAGTGAACATTCTGTGCTCCAACTTTTACATTTGTACCTTTAGCAAGCTCAATTGCATCTGCTAAATCTACAAATGGTACACATATTATTACTTCATCTTCTGTATCTTTTACTAAACTCGGAAATGTTTTCATGAATTCTCTTGTTTCAACAGGTGTCTTATTCATCTTCCAGTTTCCTGCAATAACTTTTTTTCTCATCAAAATCATCTTCTTTCTAAATTTATTTATCTAATAAACAAGCTATGCCTGGTAGTACCTTTCCTTCAATAAATTCAAGTGAAGCTCCACCACCTGTTGATACGTGTGTCATTTTGCTTGATAGTCCAAATTTTTCAACAGCTGCAGCACTATCTCCTCCACCTATTATTGTTATTGCATCTTCGTTTTCAGCTAATGCTTTTGCTATGCTAATTGTTCCTGTAGCAAATTTATCTAATTCAGAATATCCAACTGGTCCGTTCCAAATTATTGTTTTATACTCTTTTATTGCTTCTACAAATTTCTTTGTTGATTCAGGACCGATATCTAAACCTTCCCAGTCATCAGGAATATCATTTGTTGGAACTACCATTGTTTCAGCATCTGCAGAGATCTCTTTTGCACATATTGTATCAATTGGTAGATATACAGTAACATTCTTTTCTTTAGCTTTTGCAAGTATTTCTTTTGCTAAATCTAGTTTATCATCTTCGCAAAGTGATTTTCCTATTCTTCCACCCATTGCTTTGCTAAATGTATATGCCATTCCACCGCCAATCATTAGTCCATCTACTTTGTCTAATAAATTTTCAATAACTCCTATTTTTGATGAAACCTTTGCTCCACCAAGTATTGCTAAGAATGGTCTCTTTGGATTATTTAATGCATCTCCCATTATTCCTATTTCTTTTTGAATCAAGTATCCACATACTGCTGGTAAATAATTTGCAACTCCGGCTGTTGAAGCATGAGCTCTATGTGCTGTACCGAAAGCATCATTTACATATACTTCAGCAAGTGAAGCAAGTTCTTTTGCAAACTCTGGATCATTTGCTTCTTCTTCTGGATGCATACGAACATTTTCAAGTAGCATAACATCTCCATCTTTTAACTCAGCAACTTTTGCTCTAGCATCGTTTCCAATTACATCACTTGCAAAAGGAACATCTCTTCCTAATAATTCTGATAATCTCTTTGCAACTGGTGCAAGTGTTTGCTTGTCCTTTGTTTTTCCAATGTGTGAACAAAGAATCACTCTAGCACCATGACTCATTAAATACTTAATTGTTGGAAGAGCTTCTCTAATTCTTCTATCATCTGTTATTTTTGATTTATCGTTTATATCTAGAGGAACATTAAAATCACATCTTACCAACACTCTTTTTCCATTAACATCAATATCTTCAATAGTCTTTTTATTCATATTTTTATCTCCAATCTATATAGCAAATTTAGGGGACGAACTTAGATTTTCGTCCCCTATTATATTTTAACCTAGTTCTGCAAAATATTTAATTGTTCTAACCATTTGGCTAGTATATGAATTTTCGTTATCATACCAAGCAACAACTTGTACTTGATATAATCCGTCTTCTATTTTTGTAACCATTGTTTGTGTAGCATCAAATAATGATCCATAAGTAATTCCTATGATATCTGATGAAACAAGTGGCTCTTCTGTATAACCGAAAGATGCCGATGAAGCAGCTTTCATAGCAGCGTTGATTCCTTCTACTGTTATGTCGTTTCCTCTAACTACTGCTGTTAATATTGTTGTAGACCCTGTTGGAACTGGGACTCTTTGGGCAGATCCAATTAGTTTTCCGTTTAATTCTGGAATAACAAGTCCAATTGCTTTAGCTGCTCCTGTTGAGTTAGGAACTATGTTTACTGCAGCGGCTCTAGCTCTTCTTAAATCTCCTTTTCTGTGAGGACCATCAAGTATCATTTGGTCTCCTGTATAAGCATGGATTGTTGACATTATGCCAGATTCGATTGGTGCATATTTATTAAGTGTATTAGCCATTGGAGCTAAGCAGTTTGTTGTACAAGAAGCTGCTGAAATAACTGTATCTTCTGGTTTTAAGATATTTTCGTTTACTCCAAATACTATTGTTGGTAAATCTTTACCTGCTGGTGCAGAAATAACAACTTTTTTTGCGCCTGCTCTGATATGAGCTTCTGCTTTTTCTTTTGTTGTATAGAAACCTGTACATTCTAAAACAACATCAACGCCAATTTCTCCCCATGGAAGTTCTTCAGCATTTGGTTTTGCGTATATCTTTATTTCCTTTCCATCTACTGTTATTGAATCTTCTCCTGCAAATACAGTATCAGCTTTTGCATATCTACCTTGTGCAGAATCATATTTTAATAAATGTGCAAGCATTGTTGGGCTTGTTAGATCGTTTATTGCAACAATCTCGTATCCCTCTGCTCCAAACATTTGTCTAAATGCTAGACGTCCAATACGTCCAAATCCATTAATAGCAACTTTTATTGACATAATAATATTCCTCCAATTCATTTAAAATTACAAATTCATTCTATATCATTTTATCCAACTTTGCAATATTTAACCTTTATTTATAATCAAAAAAATGGTATGAATTTTTTTTAATTCACACCATTTTAGGTTTAATATTTTACCACGATATCTGCCATATCTAGTTGTGGTAATACATCTTCTGCAATCTGAGGGAGAATGAAATTCTCATAATATTCCGAAATTTGCTCTGCATTACGATTCTTTGGAAATGGAAGAAACATTTCTTCTTTAATTCTCCTCGGCATCCATGTACTAGCATCTGTATTAAGATAAATAGTAACTGAATCGGGAACAATTTGTTTGAGGAAAGTTATTGCATGTAATCCAATGAAAATGTTAGTGCGATTATTTTGAAATGCTTCTATTCTACATTTCGGTTCGCCTTCTTGTACACCATTGATATCCACATACCTATATGGCCATTTCTTACTCCAATCTTTGATGTTATATCTGTTGATTAACACACATCCCTTATCAAGCAAATTTCTAACATCCATAATGAATCTTTCTTTTTCAAAGGCCTTAATAGAATCAATCCGTCTTCCGTACTCCTTTTCTTCTGGAATCAATTCTTTTTCCTTATAATAATCCTCCTGTGAAAAAACCGTAACATGTTCTCCGCTTATTGTATCAAACCAATCCTTCATTGCATTTGCTAGCTCTTTTTTCCCTGATCCAATAGGTCCTGCAATTATAATATTGGCTCTACAATATTTCCTGTAGCAGTACCTAATTGCACTAGCAACCGTTGATTCACATATCTGCATCCTTTTCCTCCATATTTGCTTCATGCTTTGTCATCATTTTTCGAACTTTGTACATGACATAAAACCCAAGAACGATCATAATAGCAGCCACTACTGAAAATACCGTAAAAAGTACTTTCAGCTTTGTCGAAATGTCTTCACATAGCACAATAGGTACCATAAACGCTAACATGCAAAGTACACATATCATAACCACAACAAGTGAAAACATGCAACTTGACATTCTCCGCTTAGTAAGTTTTTTCATACTGAAATCCTCTCTTTAAATAAATTTGTTTTTCTTCACTGCCATTTTATCATAAACTCTTGATAAAATCAATATTTGCAAATTGAAAAGCAAGAGTCACATTAACTCTTGCCTTCAAAAATCATTCGATAATCATCTGTTCACGCTCGGGTCCAACTCCAATAAATTTTACCGGAATCCCAGTATATTCTTCGATGAATTCTATATACTTTCTTGCATTCAGCGGAAGTTCTTCTCTTTTTCTGCAATTTGAGATGTCGCCAAAGTTGCCCTCAAACTCTTCATAAACAGGCTTTACATTACTGTCTCCGATTTTACTTATGTCGAAGTCCACTTCCTGACCATCAAAATCATAACCGACACAAACTTTAAACTTTTCAAGTTTTCCAATTGTATCAAGATGATTTACTGCCAAAGCAGTGATACCATTGATTTCGATTGCATACTGGAGAGCAGGCAGATCCAGCCAACCACATCTTCTAGGTCGCTTTGTTGTAGCGCCGTATTCATGACCAAGTTCACGAATCAAATCACCAATTTCGTTATTTTGCTCAGTAGGATACGGTCCTTCTCCAACTTTGGACGAGTACGCCTTTATCACACCGTAAATTTCTCCCAAACTCTGAGGATTTATTCCGCTTCCGGTGATAATTCCACCAATTGTCGGGTTCGACGATGTCACATACGGATAACTTCCAAAGTCAATGTCAAGCAAAGTGGCCTGTGCTCCTTCACAAATAATCTTTTTGCCTTCTCTTATATACTTGTGAAGAAGCGAAACTGTATCTGTCACGTAAGGTTTAAGAATCTTTGCATAAGCCATATACTTGTCATAAAGCTCATAGACATTGAAAACATCATACTGATTGCTAGCGGAAGTACTATAAACGAAAGTCTCATTCTTCCACCGCAAAGTATTCATAAGCTTACTTAAAAAATCATGCTTGTACAGGTCTTCAACTCTAATGCCACAACGTTCATATTTATCGCAGTACGCAGGACCAATTCCACGCTTGGTAGTGCCAATTTTATTTTCCGCACGCCGGTCTTCAAGAAGCTTATCCATCTGCACATGGTACGGAAAAATCAGATGCGCTTTCGAGCTAATTCTTAAGTTTTCTGCACTGTATCCATGGCTTTCGAGATTTTCAATCTCTTCAACAAAAACTGCGGGGTCAATAACAACGCCATTGCCGATGATTGCCACCGTGCCCTCATTCAAAATTCCCGAAGGAATCAAATGAAATTTGAATTCAGCGCCATCTACCTTAATAGTATGCCCTGCGTTATTGCCACCAGTTGCCCGAAGAGCAACATCAGCATCTTTTGCCAAGTAGTCAATAACCTTTCCTTTTCCCTCATCGCCATAGAATGCGCCGAGAACAACATCAACTGCCATAATAATTCTCCTTTTTCTGTGTTATCTGAAGTTATACATAACTTCTTAATGTTTAACATTCGTACTCGGCAATTATATCATTGAATTTACATAATGTAAAGCTTTATGTGTTAAAAATTGTTAAAACAATTCATACCGTATTGTTGTCCAATCTTAAAAGTTAAAAGTGTATATAGAACATAATTGTATTTTACAAAAATGCATCTTAAACTTAGGTGTGCTACATAAAGACATTATAATTCAACATTTGTCATAAGTTAAGGATGAATGGTAACCATACCATCAATTGATATTTTCGAGAAAAGCTAGATACCTATTTAAAAGTATCTAGCTTTTTATTGATAACTTATTTTAGCTATCTATGTTTTAGGTTTTAAGTTAATCGAAATTTACTTTTGGTACTTCTTTTGCACTTTCGTCTGCTTCAAAGTATTCCATTGGATAATATCCAATCATTTCTGCTATTATGACATTAGGGAATCTCTGAACTGCCGTATTATAAGCATTCAATTTTTCATTGTAATACTGTCGTGCTACTGCAATTCTGTTTTCTGTTCCTGCGAGTTCATCTTGCAATGCTATAAATTGTTCACTTGCTTTGAGTTCTGGATAATTTTCTGAAATTGCAAGTAATCTACTAAGTGCAGTATCTAGAGCATCGTTTGCTTCACTTATGCTTTTAATATCTCCACTTTCGATGCTTCCTGCAAGTTTCGTTCGTGCGTCTGCAACTGCTGTAAATACTTCTTCTTCATGCTTTGCATATCCCTTAACCGTTTCTACTAAGTTTGGAATAAGATCGCTCCGCCTTTGAAGCGCTGTTTCAATTTGAGCTTGTTGCATTTTGACGTCTTCTTTTAGGGTTAACAAATTGTTTCTTGTACCGAAGATCCAAAATACCACCATTACTACAGCAACGATACCAACTAATATTCTTGTGCTACTTTTCATTGCGAGTTACCTCCTAGTTGTTTTGTTTTTGATTTACAATTTATTATCGTGAAGCGCCTCCGCCTCCAGAAAAGCCTCCGCCAAATCTGCCACCTGATGAGCCTCCTATATAACTTCTATGGTATCTACCAGATGAGTTACCATTATCACAAAGGAGCCAAATAATTATCATTACAATGAAAAGAATAAAGATCAGTAGTAATACTTTCGATAAAGTTATCTCTTCATCATTTTCGATTGACATATTTTCTTCTAATCCTTGAATATCAATTTCATACTCTTTAGCAAGAACATTTAAAACGGCTTTCACCGTCATTTCTGTTGCTTTAGTGTACTCATCGTCTCCGCGATAAGGAACGAAGTAGTCATCGAGTAGCCGACCACATTTGGAGTCATTTAAGCATCCTTCTAATCCTCTACCTATTTCTAGTCTGACTTTTTTATCAGAGCGAGAGAATAAAAGCAATACTCCATTGTCTTTTTCTTTTTTACCTATGCCCAAGGTGTTAAATAGGTCATTTGCATAATATTCAACACTTCGACCAAGCAGACTTTTTACTGAGACAACAGCAAACTCAACTCCAGTTTTCTCTTCAAGTTCTACTAGCATTTGGTTGAGAATTTTTTCTACATCATCATCAACGATATTGTCTTCATCGTAGATATAGACATTCTCTTCAACTGTTGGAATTGGTATTTCCTCTGATATAACGCATGCCGTAATCATGTTCATAAGCGTTAAAATTACCACAAGTAATACCAGATAAGACGTTATCCGCTTTTTGCTCATAACTTTTTCCTTTCTCAGATTACAATCTGATTTTTTATATATGCGATTTTGCTTGGCAATAATATATCACAGCTTAAGATAAATTTCAAATTTTATATTATTTCCGTTGATTATAAAGTATAAATTTTAACTTAATTCAAGTTAAAAAGGCAAATTTTCGATTTTCTCAATGCTTTTACTATTTTGTAAAGTTTGAAATTGCTTTTTAGCAATTTCATTCAATCTCTCTAACCTTTTACTTTGTTCCATCCCTTGATTTATGAGTTCTGCATTAACATTTTCTAAATTACTTAAAATTACAAGCTGAAGAATATTAGCATAATCCCTCATATTACCACTCACATTAGGATTTTTGTCTTTCCATTCCTTAGCTGTCATCCCAAATAAAGCAACATTTAATATATCTGCCTCGCTAGCATAAGCATATGATTTTTGACTTTCTGTCAACTTAGGAATTAAATTTTCTTTTATGCTATCAGTGTGTATTCTATAATTTGTTTTCGCCAGTTCTCTTCTAACAGACCAATTTATTTTCTTTTGATAACTTTCATCTTTCTTTAATCTTTCGAATTCTGTAATCAAATATAAATTAAATTCTGGACTTATCCAACTTGCAAATTCAAAAGCAATGTCCGGATGTGCATATGTACCACCATTTTTACCAGATTTAGAAATAATTCCTATAGCATTCGTTTCCTTTATCCACCTTTGCGGTGACATCGTAAAAAAATGGGTACCCGCCTCTGCTTTAAAGGAATCGATTTCGACCCCTTTTAAATTCGGATTATGCATTTGTTCCCAAAGGGCTAAAAATTCAATATTCATTTTTGCCCTCATCCAATTTTTTATCACATCTTTCGGCTCTAAGGGATTTTTGTATCAGGCTAAATCAGTTAAAGAAATATAATCAATATCTTTTATTCTAATTATACTTACTAAGTTATCATTTACATTCATTTCTGCTTTCATAAGTTCTTTTTTCAAAATCATCACATCCTCATATGTATTATAGAACTTTAGTTCTCATTAGTCAATAAAATCAAGCTAAATTGATAACATATATCTTGCAAGACTACAAAAAAACCTTACAAACAATTAAGTTTATAAGGTTTTGGAGCCAATAGCCGGAATCGAACCGGCGACCTACTGATTACGAATCAGTTGCTCTACCAACTGAGCCATATTGGCAACTACTATTTATTATACAATTTTAATCAATAAAAGCAAGTGTTTTTTCTTGCTTTTACCTAAATTACTTGTTGCTTAATAAATTAAACTCTTTTATTGGATTACATACATCAGGACTGTAACCATTTTTGAGTTGCTTTTGTTTTTATCTCTTTACACAAAATCACCCATAGTATATCATGTATATATATTGTTTTAAAAAGGGGATTTTATTTGAAAATTTTAGGTTTTAATTTATTGATTTATGTTTCTAGCATTGTTGCAGGATTTGCTATTTCAAAAATATCATCATATATACCACGGCAGTGATTTTCAAGCTTTCTATGCTTTAGCAATTTTTCTTTTGATGGCTTGGGGGTTATCAAAGATCGATACTATAAGGAGAAAGTATTTAGACATTTCAGATTTTAAATTTAACATCATTTTCATACCTTCTTGTTTGCTTTTTCATTTTTTAACTATTGTAATATATCCCTACTTTTTTGAAGAATATTATTATTCTGATCTAGTGATGTGCACTATCATAGGATTTGTCACTTACTTTGCACAACATATTTTTATAAAAACTTTAGAAATGCAAAATGGTTGGAGGCTTATTTCTCTTTTGGCAATAACATTTTTTATAAGTTTGGTCTGCTTAATTATTAGCATAAAAGAGTTTGATAGCTTTTTATCCCCACCGATTGCAACTCTTCTTCCACTTATTTCTTTGTTTGTAGCAAATTCTATTAAAAACGAATATTTGAATATTTCAAATCGAACATTTTATTTTACAATAATACTTTTATATTCAGTCATAAATGCTATTTTTTCATTTATAACATTCTTATTACCTTTAGGCACCTTTCCTGGCTGGAATGATCTTTGGCTTATAGTTGCTCCCATAGGTTGGGAATTTGAACTTGCCATATACTTAATAATATGTTTTGTAATATTTATAATTAAAAAAATAATAAATAAATCATCAAACGCTCAATAAATTTTGCTTACAGAAAAAGCTTCTCATTTAGGGAAGCTTTTTTAATGTATTATTCTATTTATTAAGTTCTTCTAATATCAATTTATTTAATATTTGTGGGTTTCCTTTGCCTTTCATTTCTTTCATACATTGTCCTATTAAGAATCCAAGTGCTCTGTCTTTTCCTGCTTTATAATCTGCTATTGAACTAGGGTTTGCTGCCATTATTTTATCTACTACTTCTTTTATTGCTTTTTCGTCTGATATTTGCACTAAGCCTTTTTCGGCAACTATTTTTTCTGGGTCTTTTCCCTCTTCCACCATTACTTCAAATACTTCTTTTGCTATTTTGCTACTTATTGTTCCTTTGTCGATTAACTTTATTAACTCTGCAAGTTGCGTAGCTGTAAATGGCAATTCTGTGTATTCCATTCCTTTTTCTTTTGCTATTCTTATTACATCTACCATTATCCAGTTGCTTACTGCTTTTGCGTTACCGCATTCTTTTGTTGCTGCTTCGAAAAAGTCTGATAATGCTTTTGACGATGTTATTATTCCAGCGTCATAATCTGGCAATTTCATTTCTTCTACATATCTTTTCCTTCTGCTTTCTGGTAATTCTGGCAATGTGTCTTTTATGTTTTGTATATATTCTTCTGATAGGTTGATTGGCAATAAGTCTGGTTCTGGGAAGTATCTATAGTCGTGCGCATCTTCTTTGGTTCTCATTGCATATCCTTCGCCTTTTTCATCATCCCATCTTCTTGTTTCTTGATATATAACTCCGCCTGATTCTAATACTTCTTTTTGTCTTTCTATTTCAAATTGAATTGCTCTTGCTATTGCTCTAAATGAGTTTAAGTTCTTTGTTTCTGTTCTTGTACCGAATTTTTCTTGTCCAACTGGACGAAGTGAAAGGTTAACATCTGCACGAAGTGAACCTTCTTGCATTTTACAATCTGATACTCCAATGTATTCTAATATTCCTTTTAATTTTTCAACATATGCTACTGCATCTTCTGCCGATCTCATATCTGGTTCAGATACTATTTCTATTAGTGGTACGCATGCTCTGTTTAAATCTACTAGTGTGCCACCTGTATAGTTATCGTGCACTAGTTTTCCTGCATCTTCTTCTATGTGTATTCTTGTTATTCCTATTTCTTTTTTCTTTCCATCTACATCAACTTCCAATTTACCATGTTGGCATAATGGCAAGTCGAATTGTGATATTTGATAAGCTTTTGGTAAATCTGGATAGAAATAATTTTTTCTATCTTGCTTACTGTATCTAGCAATTTCACAATTTGTAGCTAAACCTGCTCTTACAGCATATTCAACTACTTTTTCATTTAATACAGGAAGTGCACCTGGCATACCTGTACATACTGGACAGCAATGAGTGTTTGGTGAACCACCAAATTCTGTTGTACATCCACAATATATTTTTGTCTTTGTTGAAAGCTCCGCATGAACTTCAAGTCCAATTATAACTTCATACTCCATTATATAATTCTCCTTTTCGTATATAAGTTTTTGTGTCTAATATATTTTAGTTATTTTTATTTTGTTCAAATGTATATGCAACTCTATACAAAGTCTCCTCATCGAAATGCTTGCCTATAAGTTGCATTCCTATTGGCATTCCGTTTTTGTCTTTTTTGCATGGTACTGATATTGCTGGTACTCCTGCTATGTTTATTGGAACTGTAAGCAAGTCTGCCATATACATTTGAAGTGGATCATTTATTTTTGAACCTATATCAAATGCTACTGTTGGTGCAGTTGGTGTTAGTAACACATCGTATTTTGAAAAAGCCTCTTCAAAATCTTTCTTTACTAATGTTCTTACTCTTTGAGCTTTTTTGTAATATGCATCATAGTAACCTGAAGATAATACATAAGTTCCAAGTATTATTCTTCTCTTTACTTCTTCTCCAAAGCCCTCTGTTCTGCTGTTTGCGTATATATCATGTAAATTTTCATAATTTTTAGTTCTATATCCGTATCTTATTCCATCATATCTTCCAAGGTTTGAACTTGCTTCTGCACAAGCGATTATGTAATATGTTGGAAGTGCATATTTCGTTCTTGGAAGTGAACATTCTTCTACTGTAGCCCCAAGCTCTTTTAGTTTTTTTGCAACTTCTAATATTGCTTCTTTAACTTCTTTATCTACGCCATCTTCCATAAATTCTTTTGGCAAACCAACTTTCAAGCCCTTCACATCATTTACTAAAGATTTTGTATAATCTTTTACTTCAACATTTGCTGATGTTGAATCGTGTGCATCGTGACCAGCTATTGCATTTAACAAAATCGCATTATCTGTAACATCTTTTGACATTGGACCGATTTGATCAAGTGATGATGCAAATGCTACTAATCCATATCTTGAAACTAGTCCATATGTAGGTTTCATTCCTACTATTCCGCAGAAAGATGCTGGCTCTCTAATTGAACCACCTGTGTCACTTCCAAGTGTAATTGGTGCCATATCGGCTTTAACAGCAGCTGCACTACCACCTGATGAACCTCCTGGGACTTTATTTAGGTTTACTGGATTTTTTGTTGTGAAAAATGCTGAGTTTTCAGTAGAACCACCCATTGCAAATTCGTCCATATTTAGCTTTCCAAGTATTATTGCGTGCTCTTTTTCTAATTTTTCTATAACAGTAGCATCATAAGGTGATACAAAGTTTTCTAACATTTTTGATGCACATGTTGTTTTTATTCCTCTTGTACATATGTTATCTTTTATTCCTATTGGAATTCCTGCAAGACTACCAAGTTTTTCGCCTTTATCGAATAAAGCTTGTACCTCTTCTGCCTTTTTTAATGCTTCTTCTTCGCATACTGTTATATATGCTTTTATGCTATCATCTTTTTCTTTTATTTTATCTAAAAAAGCCTTTACAACTTCTGGCACTGTTATTTCTTTTTTATCGTACATTTCACGAATTTCGTGAGCTGTTAATTCACATATATTCTTCATGTATTTTTAGTCCTTTCTTTTTATATTTATTCCATCATGCTAGGAAGCGAATATGCTTCACCATTGCTACTTGGTGCATTCTTTAAAAGCTCATCTCTATCAAAAGATTCTTTAACTTCATCTTTTCTAAAAACATTGCACATATTACTTGCAAATGCTGATTCTTCTATTCCATCTGTATCAAGCTCATTTATTTTATTGGCAAAACCAACAATTTCTTCCATGCTAGCTCTATATTTTTCAATCTCAGTTTCAGATAAATTTAGCATACTTAGTTTTGCTATATGTTCTATATCTTCTTTTTTGATATTCATTTATATCATTCCTCTCTATTTTAGTTACTTTTCTCGCTAATTATATACTTTTTACTCTTTTTGGTCAAGTAAGCATGGGATATATTTATGTAAATTTAGTTTATTATAAAACAAAAAGTGTGAAAATACTTTTGCTGTACTTTCACACTTTCTTTTACTAGTCAATAACTGGCAAGTAGAATCTCGCGACTTTTACTATATTGGGAGCAATGTTTGCATCGTCAAGCAGTTTTCCAATGAAGTTATAGTATTCTTGTCTGCCGTTGATATAAAGCCCTGCCGCCACTATGTTTGCAACCGACTTGTCTCTATATGCATATAAGCAACTGCTAGCATTTACCGTCTTTTCTATAGTAGTTTCGTCTTCCTTTTTTATTGATACAGATACAGATTCAATAGTCTCATCTCTTGTAAGTCCGACGTTCACAGGAAAAGCGTCTTTTATTTTGTTTGCTATCGCACTAAGTAGTATCTGATTTATCGATTTTATTGTCTTACGATAGTCAAGATCAAGGTGCTTACAAAGTATCTTGATTATTTCTGGCGTACATATGATATTTTCGATAAATGGCAATTTAGTGCAATACACACCCTCGTTAACACGCAATTCCTTTATTTTGCGTTTTGAGTTCGAATCGCGGTCAATTAAACCGAACACTTCTATTCCTTCATTTCTTTTTCTTATGCTACGTAAAAGTTTAGTAACATCTGTCCATCCTCCAACAGGTATAACCAGAAGCGCAGGATAAACTTTCGAATATAACTTAGCATCTAGGCTGTTCATTTCACCCTCGCAAAGTAGTATACCATAGTACTTTTCTTCGTCATACTTCTCATCAATTATCTGGCATATTTCCTTAATTGCAAGTTTCCGAACCTCAGCCGAGCCAATCATATAGCAAACCTCCTAAAGTTTTATTTGGCACCTATACAACTCCTTCACACAATTCCACTTTAACATAGTGTAAAAATAAAATCAATTTTTATTTTGCTGTAACACATTTTTATATTCAGAATATTATATACCATAGCTAATAAAAAACATATTTAAAAAAGGAGGTCTACTAAAAATGGGAAACTTTCTAAGAAATTTCGGTTGCAACAACGACGATGAAATATTATGGTTTTTGATTTTATTCTTATTACTTTTCTGGAATGGATGCGGTAACAGAAATACCAACAATTCTGATTGTTCATGTAATAACAATGGCTGCATTAATACATGTAATTGTTAGTATTTAACTATATTGGAAAGGGGGTTTTTTTATGTCAGACAGAGGAGGATGCTTCGGCGGATGTGATGATCTTCTATGGATTATAATCCTAATATTCATCATTTGTTGCTGCTGTGGCGGAAATGACGGTCGTAGAGGAATTGGATGTGGCTGCTAATTAAGCAGAAGATTATTTAATTTCTTGAGACACAAAAACGCCCTCGTCTTTTAGATGAGGGCGTTTTATTATTTTACTTTTTATTTA
>CAUGFN010000005.1:0-50317 GCA_959598745.1 uncultured Eubacteriales bacterium | reverse complement strand
ATATTCAACATTTGATGAAATGCCAGAACACCATGTAAAAGTTGCAGAAATAGTTTTAGAAAGAGCAAAAAGACTAGTTGAGCAAAAAAAAGATGTTGTAATATTACTTGACAGTATCACAAGGCTTGCAAGGGCATATAACTTAGTAATACCATCATCAGGAAGAACATTATCAGGAGGTTTTGATCCAGCTGCATTACATAAGCCAAAGAGATTTTTTGGTGCTGCAAGAAATATAGAAGAAGGCGGAAGCCTTACAATACTTGCCACAGGTCTAATAGAAACTGGAAGTAGAATGGATGATGTAATATTCGAAGAATTCAAAGGAACTGGAAATATGGAAGTATACTTAGATAGAAAGTTATCAGAAAAGA
The DNA here is from genome assembly GCA_959598745.1 of uncultured Eubacteriales bacterium. Lineage (GTDB taxonomy): Bacteria > Bacillota > Clostridia > TANB77 > UBA1234 > UBA1234. The sequence goes on along the minus strand of CAUGFN010000005.1, from coordinate 49,943 downwards.
GAATATTCCCAGCAATCGATATAAACAAATCAGGAACAAGAAAAGAAGATTTATTGCAAGATAAAAAAGAACTAGATACTGTATGGAAGATTCGTACAGCATTAAATGAAGGCAATGTACAAAATATCACAGAAAACTTAATAAGAATGATAGTTGCAACAAAGACAAATCAAGAGTTCTTAGACAAGTTTAAAATATAGTTTAATTGTATATGCAAAATAAGTTTTAATAACTACTATGCTAACAAATAAAAAAGAAGTTTGAGCGGGTTAAATTCAAACTTCTTTTTTATATATAAGAGACCAAGCGGTTTTAATCAATAATAGAACTAATAAATTCTGCTCTTGCAGGGTGGTTCATTTCAAAATCTTCACTATCAATCATATAGAATGCAACGCTTTCTGCAAAGTCTTCACTGTAGTCATCGTTTTTGATAATTGCTTTTCTTGAATAAGTGCTAACGTAATTGTCGTCTTCGCGGGCTAAATCACTGTATTCGCTATAATTGAAATCTAAAACTTTGTTTCTAATTAATTCATAAGCCCATGTATGAGCAACTTCGTGATAAACAATATTTTCAAAAGTTTCATTTCTGTAAGAAGATAAACCATAGAATGTGATACTATCATATTTAGTTACGCCAGCTACATTACCTCTTGTTTTGCTAGGAACCATTTTGATTTCTTTTAAGTTTTCTTTCATTTGAGTAGGCATATTGTCTAATAAATCAAATACCTTTTCTACACTTCTAGCATCTTTTTCAGTATAAATAAATTTAACGCTTTCATAAGTAGTAACATAAACATCTTTATTACCAATTTCTTCATCTTCATAATCTTCTACAAAACCATCTTCATCTGAAATGTAGTATGTATAAATAACTTCTTCGTTTTTGTCATTTGTGATGACAAATTCTTGTTTTCCGCTTAAACCATGAGTGTCAATTACAAAGTGATTGTCTAGTATTTGAACTTCTTCGCCATTAACAAAAACTTTTTCTTCATCTTCCCATAAATCAAAGCTAATTACATCATTTTTTGAATCTATAATGGAATTAGAATCGAATTCAGGTAATACATTATAGAAGAATGGAACTGTATCTCCAGCAAAACTAATTGTTCCAATTGTTAATGTTAATATTGTTGTTGGTATTATTTTTTTAATTAGTGTTTTCATACTAGCCACCACCTTTACTAAAAAAGTTTACTTTTTTATTATTTTTATATAATAAAAAAGGCCTTTTTTTTTAAAGGTCTTTTGATGTTACTAATTTATTTATTTTGTATAACTATATTATAGCATCTGAAAAGCCAAAAGTAAAGTTTTTGAGACCGCAATCGCTTGATATAGGCTGATGTATACATAAGATAAAAACAATAAATGCTACGGAAATATGGTTTTAAAACAAGTGAAAAAATGTTTAAATTTTCAAAAAAATAATAAAATTGATTGAAATGCCAAAAAAAGGATAGAATATCAAAAGAGAGGAAGAACTACGGAATTAAATGGTTTATAAGAAAATTAACATTATGTAACCTACAAAAATAAGAAAAAAATCGATAAAAAAATTTTTTTATGGCGAAGTTTAAAGTTCCGTAAGCAAAAATGACAAAATATCTTTCCAATTTTTAAAAAATGTGATATGATGTACCAGCAATTTTAAGAAAGGAGTTGATTTTTCTGTGAAAAAATCAGTTACAAGAATTGGGGTTGCAATACTTGGCCTAGTTATTCTTTTTGGAACAATGACAGCGATGGCAAGTCAACTATACCCAGATTTAGCACCAAACCATTGGTGTTACAAAAAAATAATGGAATTCGTAGATAAAGGATACATTGACGGATACGAAGACGGAACAATGCGTCCAGATCAAACTATCACAAGAGCTGAATATGTTAAAGTTGTAAATAACTTTTTTGGCTTTAAAGATGGTGAAACAGACAAAAAATTTAGTGATATAAGTGATGATGCATGGTATGCAAAATACGTATATGCTGCTGTTGCACAAGGATATATATCAGGTTATGAAGATAATACTTTTAGACCTTCAAATCCGATTACAAGACAAGAAGCGACAGTTATATTATCAAGAATATTAAAAATAGACAAAGAAGTATATCCAAAAGACCACGTAGATGGTCTAGCACAATATTCTGATGGCAATGAAGTAGCAGATTGGGCATATACAGCAATTCATAGTTATTCAGTGTATAACTTCATAAATGGTTATGAAGATGGAACATTAAAAATATTACAAAATGTTACAAGAGCTGAAACTGTTGAATTACTACATGTTCTAGAACAAAAGATTGAAATAGATAGACCATATGGAAGAACAAAAACAACAAAAATGCCTACAATAAACGTTATAGTTGAGGCAGGAAGAAATGAATTTAAACCAGCTACTACAGTAAATGGTTGGTTTAACAATGAAAATTCATGCAAGAGCGATGACGTGGATGGCGTATATGTTAACATAACTACAACAACAGATGGAGCAACAATTTATGAAAAAGTAAATCCTAGAGATCCAGCTGATAGAAATTATGTAACAACTACAGTAAACGATTTTAAGAATATGTTCTTTTTAACAGATGGTGTATACAATGTATCAGCATATGCTAAAAAGACTGGCAGAAAAACAAGTGGAACAAATAAAGTTACACTAAAAATTGATACAATGGCACCATATGTAGAAGCAAAAGTTTTAGATAATGAAACAAATCCAAAGAGCAACGTTGCGCATACACAAAAAATAGCAGTAACATTAAAAGATCTAATTCCTTCTGGCTTAACAGAGGATAAAGTAAGTGGAGTAAATGAAGCTTCAGCAAAATATACTTGGTTCATTGAAAGTGGCGAAGACGGTTTTGTTAGAGTTGGAGAATGGACATCACTTTCAAACGGTCAAGTAGTTGAAACACCAACTAAATATGGAAAATACAAATTAGCAGTATCAGTAAAAGATAATGCAGGAAACAGCTTCGGAGATGAATTTGACGGAGAAATTAGATACGATTTCGTAGAAGATGGCGAAACAACACCTAGCGAAGACATAGTAGTTGAAGTTGGAAACAATGCACCACAAGCTGAAGATTTGGTATTATCTACAAAATTAGGAATAGTAGCATCAGGAGACATCGTAGCATTTGATTCTGATAGTGGAGATAAATTAACATACACAATAGAAGCAAATCCAACAAATGGTAAAGCAACAGTTGATACAACTACTGGAGAAACAACTTATACACCAGCCCAAAAAGGTACATTTACTTATACCGTAAAAGTATCTGATGGAAACGAGGGTGGCAATGCAATAGCTACAGTAACTGTGCATGTACTTGATGTAGAAGTTACAACGCCATCAGGAGACAAAACATCTGAAGAAGAAATTGATGTTCTTGCAGAGGGTATAAAGCTATATGTAGGCGAAGAAAAAACAATGACAGCTTCTCTTACATCAAGTGAAAAGACAGCTAGCTATGAATGGAGATTTGCAGAATTAGAAGAAAGCAAAGCAAAAGTATCAGGAGATACTAACCAATCTACAGTATCAATAGTTGGTGAAAAACCGGGAAAAACAACAATACATGTAAAAGTAGAAGTGACAATAAGTGGTGATAGTAAAGTAACTATTGAAAAAGATGTAGAAGTAACAGTAATAAGCAAAATAGAGATAAAAGTAAAAAATGGTAAAAAAGAATATGATGGCGAAGCTTTAAAAGCAACATATGAAGTAAGTGGTGTATTTGCCAGTGGCGATAGAATATCAAATGTAGAATATAATCCATCAGCAAGTATAATAAATGCTGGCAAAAAAGAAATTGGCATCAAATCTTATGAAATATTAAGTGGAGATGAAGATGTAAAAGAATTCTATGAAGTTAAATTAACATCAGGAGATTTAGAAATAACAAAAAGAAAATTAGAATTAACAGCAGGTTCAAGAGAAGAAATATATAGCGGAGAGTCTATTAGTTATGATGAATATGAGATAACATCAGGAAGTTTAGTAAGTGGGGACACAATCAATGCTACAATAAGCGGAAAAATCGATATAGAAGATTTATCAGATAATGATAACCAAAAAACAGTGCCAAATAAGATTGAAACAGTTGTTATAACAAATAGCTCAAATGAAGATGTGACAAAAAATTATGAAATAACAAAAATAGATGGAACATTGACACTAAAAAGACCAATTAAAAAATTAACAATATATTATAAATATAGAAGTGAAAGTGGCGATACTGTCGCACCAACATTTAGCGGAGACTACAGGTTTGGAGAAAGATATAGCGTAACTTCACCAGAAAAGGTTGTTGGCTATACACCTAATATTCCTACAGTGAGCGGAGATATGGGACTAAATGATATTTATGTTACTGTAATATACACTCCAAATAAAGACACAGAGTATAAAGTTGAATATTACAAAGAAGAATTAACTGGAAAATATGAAATAGATAACAAAGCAACAGAAACAAAGTCAGGAGAAACAGACACGATAATAACAATTAACTCAGGAGATATTGAAGATAAGTATGAAGGCTTCACACTTAATGAAGAAAAATCAGAATTAAGCGGAACAATAACAGCAAGTGGAGACTTAGTATTAAAGGTATACTATACAAGAAATAAGTATACAATAACATGGAAGAATGAAGATGGAACAGTATTAGAAAAAGATGAAAATGTATTGTATGGTACAATGCCAGAATATAACGAAGCAACACCAACCAAAGCGAAAACAGCAGAATTCACATATACATTTAAAGGATGGACACCAGAAGTAAGCAGTGTGTCAGGCGATGCAACATATACAGCAACATATGATGCAACAACGAATGCATATACAATAACATGGAAAAATGAAGATGGAACAGTATTAAAAGTAAATGAAAATGTGGAATATGGCACAATGCCAGAATATAGTGGTGAAACACCAACGAAAGCAGCAACAGCAGAATTCACATATACATTTAAAGGATGGACACCAGAAATAAGTAGTGTGTCAAGTGATGCAACATATACAGCAACATATAATGCAACAAGAATTGAAGGTAAATTAATTGCAAACATTAAGTGCAATTATCCAACAAAAGACGGCGTTGATGCTGAACCTGAAGATACTTTGGAGTATAAAATAACTCTTGAAGAAGATGGAAATACAGTTAGTTATCCAAGAACAATTAGCATTAAGTTAGATGCAGATGTTGAAAAACCAACAAATCTACATCCAGATAATGCATCATATGACGAGACAACTCACACAATAACTTGGACAGCAAGCTCAAAAGATGATAAATTAACATATAACGTTAAAGTTAAAAAAGAGACTCCAGCAGGTTCGAAAGCAGAAACAACAATTACGGGTGCAACTGCTAAGGGAGCAACAAGCGTTGATATTGAATCAACAGTTTCTGTAAAAGTAGACAAAAATAAAAATGTTGTTCTTGTATTAGATATATCTGGAAGTATGAATTGGTGCGTAAAACATGGAGAAGAATTTAGAAATCAATTGATATATCCATATGCAAAAGGACATGGATTTGGAGCTGGATTTTATGCATGTTCAGCACAAACAAGATTAGATGCAATGAAAGAATCTGCTAAAAACTTTGCAAAATCTATAATTGATGAAAGAAATACAGAAGATATAACAATTACAATTGTTACATTTGAAGATAATGCTGTAAATAAAGGAACACTAAAAAATCCTACAGTAGCACAAGTAGATGCAGTAATTAACAAATTAAGTGCTAATGGTGGAACAAATATGAGAGGTGCAATTAAAGCTGCTACTCAAGTACTAAAAAGTTCAAGCATGCTTGAAAATGCGGTAGATTATGTGGTTGTTTTATCAGATGGTGACCCAGAAGAAACCCAATATTATTGTGATACAGCAACATTAAATGCATTCTATGCAACTAAAGCTAATGCTTATGCAATTGGCTTTGGAAATAATTACAAGAAGGATGAATTGTTAAAAATAGTTAACAACGATTCAAGTAAGCTATTTGACGCAGCAGATGCAGATAAACTAGAGGATGCATTTAGAAAAATTGGCTCAGAGATTAATAAAGCTCAAACAGCAGAAGGTAAAATTGATGTTAATGTAACAGGAATTGAATTATATCCAATAAAATTGGCATATAAGGATACGGCTTCAAAAACAGTAAATGTAACTGTTAATGATAGTAGCGAACTAACATCAAATAATCTTTCAATAGTAGATGAAAAATTAGTATGGGATATTTCAAAATATCCAGGTTGTACAGGTTTCCAAGTTGAGGTTAATAGAACTAAGACAACAGCAACACTTATGTTGCTAGCAGAAGAGTACGGCTTAGAAGATGTTATTTTAGTATATGGAGATCCAACTATAACTGATAAACTTCCAGAAGAAATTGAAGACGTTTCTGGCGAAGATGAGGAAGTTATTGATGATACAGTAGTAGAGCCAGAACAACCAGTATCTGGAGAAACAAAGGTATCAGAAGAAACTTCAGGTGATACAGAAATAAGACCAGAAAAAGAGACTTCAGGAGATTCAGAAATACAACCAACAGATGAAACATCTGGTGATCCAAAGAGAACAGAAGTTGATGACAAGACATCTGGCGATGTGGAAGAAAAAACTGAAGAAGTAGTATCAGGAGATTCAGAAATACAACCAACAGATGAAACATCTGGTGATCCAGAAAAAATAGAAGTTGGTGACAAGACATCTGGCGACGTGGAAGAAAAAACTGAAGAAGTAATATCAGGAGATACAGAACCAAAGCCAACAGAAAAAACATCAGGCGATTCAGAAAACAAAACAGCAGAAAAGTCTGATGATAAAGATATAGAGCCAACTCAAGAAACATCAGGAAATGTGGCAAAAGAGGAAACAAAGCAACAAGAGAAAAAGACAGAAGAGCCTAAAGCTGAAGAAAACGAGCAACAAGAAGAAAAGACAGAAGAACCTAAAGCTGAAGAAACAGAGCAAATAGAAGAGCCTAAAAGCGAAGAGACTAAACAACAAGAAGAGAAAAAATCAGAAAAAATTATCGAAAAGGTAGAAGAAACAAAAGCAACTGTAGAAGAAGCTGTTGTTCTTGAAATAAAAGATCCTTTAGAAAATGAAGAAAAAGATGAGAAAGCAGCTTAGGCAAACGATTAAATAAATAATTATGACTGCTATGAGTAACATTTTTAAAGTTGCTACTCATAGCAGTTTTTTCCATTTTTAAAAATAAAAAATTTTTATTTCGGCTTTATATAATGACATCGTTTGTGAAATATGATAACATATGCCTATAGGAGGGAGAAATATGGAAAAAACGCAAGTTGTCATCAAAGGTAGGAAAATCCCACTTGTAGTAAGAAGTTACAAAACGAGCAGAAGTATAAAGGCTTATTATAAAGGTGATGTTTTGTACATAAGCAAGCCTTGTAGAGTTCCTTTAAAAGAAGTCGATAAATTCATAAATAATTATGAAACGTTTCTTTATGCCGAATATATGAAGATAAAATCTGATAAAAACTTAGGTATTAAGAAATGGGTTAATGGCGAAAAGATTTCTTATAAAGGAAAAGAATATACAATAATTACCGATTTTGCAAAAGGTGAATCCGTTGAGATTAAAATGAATGATAGAGATAAATTTATCTACATAAATACTCCGCAAGGATTAGGCAAAGAAGAAAGAACAGAGGCTGTTTTAAAAGCCATAAAGAAGGAATTTAAAAAGAATACAGAGCAAATTATAGAAGATAAACTAAATTATTGGAGTTTTGTCACGGGAATAGAATATAACTCTTTTAAGGTACATGATGCTACAACTAGATATGGAAGTTGTGTAAAATCGAGAAAATCACTTAATTTTAGTTCGAGACTCGTAATGTTACCCAGTAGAATTATTGATGCAATTGTTGTGCATGAGTTATGTCATATAGAGCAGGCAAATCATGGCCCAAAATTTTATGGATTGGTAGAAAAATATATGCCTGACTATAAAGAAGCAGATAAATGGCTAAAAGAGAACAATAATTTGCTAAATTTATAAACAAAGGATGATAAATAAAATGAAAGATAAAATTATATATGCACTCTCGATATTTTTTTCACTGCTTTATATTATTGTGGCTAACAAGCTTATTCTAAATGGAGAAAAGTTTTTTGACGAAAATGAGGCTTCGAGATTGTTTTTGTCTGAAGTTCAAGAGATAATTTCAGAGTCTAGGTCAGAGTACGGTGAGATAAATGTGGAATTTAAAGCTAAAATACTCGATGGCGAAGAAAAAGGTAATGTTGTAGAAGCACTGCAAATGTTGGACCAGACTAGTAGCATAAATAGTCCAGACTTAAAAATAGGAGATAAGATATATCTTTATAAGCATGAGTCGGAAGAAGGACTTATTTGGTATGCAGACCAATACGATAGAGCACATGGACTTATAATACTTGCAATTGCATTTGTTGGATTTGTACTAATATTTGGTAGAAAGAAAGGCGTAAATACAATAATAGCTTTGGTATTCACGTGCTTAGCTGTTTTTAACGTATATGTTCCTGCAATATTGAAAGGACACAACATTTATCTTTGGTCGATTATCACGTGTTTGTATATAGGAGTGAGTACACTATTAATAGTTCAAGGAACAACTAAAAAGAGTTTTGCATCAATGATAGGCTGCTTGTCTGGTACGGCTGTTGCGGGAATTTTAACATACATAATGTCAAATGTACTGACATTGACTGGTGTGCTAAATGAAGAATCGCTATATTTGTACTACATGGATGGCAATAATCCAATAGACTTAAGAGCCATAATATTTGGTTCAATAATAGTTGGTGCAATTGGTGCGATAATGGATGTATCAATAGATATTTCGTCATCACTAAATGAAGTAGTAAATGCTTCTGAAAAACCTGATTTTAAAAGCGTTGTGAAGGCTGGTTTTGAAATAGGTAGAGACATAATAGGCACGATGGCAAATACCCTTGTACTTGCATATATAGGAAGCTCACTTTCATGTACGCTTTTAATTGCTTCATATAGTGGCTCAATTACATATTTGCTAAACCGTGAGGCAATAATTGTTGAGATTTTGCAGGCACTTGCAGGAAGTATTGGAATATTTTTCACAATACCACTTACAACATACATATGTGCTTTCTTATATTTGGATTATCACAAAAGGGATAGAAAAAGAAAGTATTTGCCGGTAAACAAAGAAGAGAAGAAGAAAAAGGAAAGAATAACGGCGGAATCATTTAAAGAAGATCCATGGAAAGTATAAAATGGGTTTAAATGCAATTTTAGTATCATAAAATAAAGGGGGAAAACGAATGAAAAGATTTTACGGTGCAATATTATTTTTTATAGTATTTTTATCTTTTGGAAATGTGCATGCTGCTAACAGGATAGATTCTCTTAGTATGGATATCTTTATAAACGCGAGTGGAGATGCACATGTAACAGAAGTATGGAATTGCTACGCTACAAAAGATACTGAATGGTATCATACATATAAAAATGTTGGAAGATCTGAAGCAAAAAATTTGGTAGTAAAAGATGAACACAACGATTTCTTTGAGACATTAACGAATTGGGATGTTAGTCAAGATTTTTATGGCAAGAAGAATAAATGTGGTATCAATTATATAAATAATGGCTTTGAGATTTGCTTTGGAATCAGTGAATATTCCGCCAAAAAGACATATCAAGTTGAATATGACATAACGAATTTTGTTGCAAGACTTAATGATTCGCAAATGGCATATTGGACATTAGTTGACTTTTCACAAAATATTGGTGAAGCGTATATAAAAATACATAGCGATTTTAGATATGAAGACACACTTGATGTTTGGGGCTTTGGAAATTATGGTGGTACGTGCTATGTTTATGACGGTTATATAGAAATGCAACCAAATGGAAGTTTAGGTAAAGATGAATATATGACTATTTTAATTAAGTTTCCGCAAGATACTTTTGATGTTTCGAAAAACTCATACAACAAAAATTTCGATGAGTATTTAGAAATGGCACAAGAAGGTAGCACAGCATACACAGAAGGCACAAATGTTATAGCAGATATATTTGAGATAATAGGTGATTTAGCACCTGCAATTGTATTTGTAGTCGTATTTACTCTTGCTTTTACTAGTGGAGCAGCTATTGGTAAGATAACTTCACGAAAAGAAAGAAAAGAAATATCTAGGTACAAGGAGTATTATAGAGATATTCCTTGTGATAAAAATATTTTTAAAGCGTATTATATAGCATATCAATATAATATACTGAAAAAGAAAGAAGATTTCTTAGGTGCAATTTTCTTAAAGTGGATTAAAGAAAAAAGAATGACTTTGCAAGATGATTCGACTGGAAAGCATAAAAACTTAGTATTAAATGAAATTGATAAAGAATTCGAAAATAAAGCTGAAAATAGATTGTTTATAATGATTGAAAAAGCAAGCAAAGATGGAATATTAGAAAGAAAAGAACTTGAAAAATGGGCTGATAAAAACTATGATAGTCTTTTGAATTGGTTTAAGCGTACAATAGATATTATGGAGATAGAAATGTTTGGAAGTAACGTGTCAGAGAATATGAAAAAAGCACATGTTGATACAACTTCATTAAAAGAAGAAGCTTTTAAACTAAAAGGATTAAAAAATTACTTGACTGATTACACGAAAATTGATGATAGAGGAGCAATAGAAGTGGAGCTTTTTGAAGAATATTTGATGTATGCCCAAATATTTGGAATAGCTAAAAAAGTAAGAAAAGACTTCGAAAAGTTGTATCCAGACATGATTGAACAAACTTCAATCAGAAGTTACGACGATTTGGATTATATTTGGTATATGTCGAATAGAACAGTAACAAGTGCTTCTTCAGCTAGAACCGCAGCAAGAGCTAGTTCATATTCATCAGGAGGGGGAGGCTTCTCATCTGGTGGCGGTGGCGGAGGTTCTTTCGGCGGAGGCCGGAGGAGGCTCAAGATAGTAATAAGTCTATCAGCATGACAGTTTTTAATGATTTGATAATAGGTTTAATAATTGAATGAAAATGCAACCCTAGTAGTTAGTTGTTGGCTAATTACTAGGGTTTTTAGTATATTAATATTGTTTAGAGGCTGATTTTATAGTAAAATGGTATAAAGATTTGAATTGAAGGTGATAAACATGTCAAGTGTGAATATGGAAGATTTTAGAAAAGAACTACAAAGTATAAAGGTTAATGAACGGAAATTGGGAAGACAACATAATGATGGTGGCTAAATTCTATAAAGCTCTAGGATATAATCTTAAAGACATTAAAAGTACAAATAATGGACTTGAACCAGTTGTTGGTGCGATTGCTGGCATGTTGGAAAGGATTTCAACTCCGACTATTGAAGATTTTTATGAGTATAAAACTTTAGAGTATTTGGCAGAACAGTTGAAAAAGGATAGCAGTACAATAACCGGAAGTATGCTAGAGAGGATGCTTGGCGATAAAAAGGAGCCTGAGATAGAGAATTGTTCAAAAGATTTAGAAAAAAATATTGAAAGGGTCTACAAAGGCGTTGCTTTGTCAGCAATGTCAAAATTGTCAAAACAAGAGAAATTTAATACATATTTTCAAACATTTTGGGCAAAAAATCATGAGACAGATGAAGTAGTTAAAGCTATCACTGAGATATTAAGTGGTACAGAATTTAATCCATCATACTTCTTTGAAATGTACAGGAAGAAACCTGAATACAGGTGTGCGATAGAAAAAGCCTTCAAGGATGAAATATTAGCATACGAAAAGAAAAAAGCAGCAAATATAAGGAAGAGCTTAACTTCTAGAATACAGACGATAATCATATTTTTTAAATCTTGTGGATATCTAGATAGGATAGTTGATACAAATAATAAGGCTATGGAGAATGCAGGACTTGACTTTTTAAAAGTTACAACTGAAGAGGATAAGCAAAAATTTAATGTAATGAACCTGGCCTCAGATAGATATATAGGTCTATTTGATATGAATGAGCTCTTTGTTTTATGTGCTTATTATACAAATAGACTTGAAAAAGTCGTTGATAATTTTTTTGATGGTGTGTTCCTTCATAGCAAATTGGATATGTTTTATGAGACCGTTGAATATGGAGAAATTCCTAGAAAGATAGATTTAGACGATATAAAAACGATAATGAAACAAAAAAGTTTTTTGGATTCATTGTCTAGAAGTGATTTTTTAGCTCTTAAGAATAGAGTTGAAAATGGTGGTGATTTTGAAGTTGAAGAGCTTTCAAACGTGCCGGAAGAATTTATTGAAAAGTATTCAAAAGTGTATACTGAATATTTTGATAGATACGTTCCTACAAGCGAAAATGATTTTCAAAGAGATTATCAACTGAATTTTTTTGACAAAATGTCTTCATACCTTATGTATAAATTAAAAGACTTTTCGATAGAATCATTTTTGTATACACTATCAGATAATCAGTCAAAAGTGAATTTCGGACTTGTTAATGAAGAACGTAAAAAAGTAAATAAATATGGAGAGAAACAAGTATTAATAGGTGTTGATTTGAAGGAGTTTACAACTATAATGTTGCATTTTCCAGAAAGAGATTTTAAAGAGTTTGTAAATCAATTTTTTTCAGACAAGAAATTTCCTAATTACTATGGCAACGAAGATTTTGAATTTAGAACACAGCCTATAAAGACACATATAGCATATAAGTATACAAAAGCACAAAAACAACAAATAAAAAAATTATATGAAACTATGGATAAGAAAAATTCCATTTACCCATATGTAAGACATTTGTACTGGAACATTCATCCTTCGCAAAATCCGCTAAATAGTAAAAAGAAAAAGGATATTGAAATATAAAGGAGAAAACATGTTTAACATTCCTGAAGAATTAAAAAAACTACCTGATAAACCAGGTGTTTATATAATGAAAGACAAAGATAATAACATAATATATGTCGGCAAGGCTGTTGTTTTAAAAAATAGAGTTAGGCAATATTTTCAAAAGAATAATAAATCAGCTAGAATAGAAAAGATGGTATCTTTAATAGATCATTTTGAATACATTGTTGTTGATTCTGAAATGGAAGCACTTGTATTAGAATGTAATCTTATAAAGCTACATAGGCCTAAATATAATGTTTTATTAAAAGATGATAAAATGTATCCTTATATAAAAATAACAGTAAATGAGGACTTTCCAACCGTTAGAATAACACGTAAAAAGTTAAATGATTTGGCAAAGTACTACGGCCCTTATACAAATGCATTTGCTGTAAAAGAAACAGTTGAGTTTTTAAATAAAACATTTAAACTAAAGCAATGTAGAAAAATATTTACAAAGCCTGAAACACCTTGTTTAAATTATCATATAAAAAGATGCGTTGGCGTATGTAACGGCAATATAAGTAAAGAAGAATATGCAAATATAATAAAACAAGTTATGATGTTTTTAGATGGAAAAGTCGACACGATTTTAAAAATGATTGATGAAGAGATGAAAAAAGCATCAAAAGAGCTTAACTTTGAAAAAGCTGCAGAGCTTAGAGATGAGAAAATCAGTATAGAAAACTTAATGACAAGACAAAAAGTAGACAATTTTACAGAAAACGATATAGATGTAATTGGAATAGCTAAATCTCTTGATAAAGCTTCACTTGAAGTGTTTCATATCAGAGGAAGCAAAATGATAGGCGGAGAAAACTTTATATTTAAAGATGTTGATGATTTATCAGATGAAACTTTAATAACAAACTTTATAAAACAGTATTATAATAAATCTAATGTGCCAAGTAAGATAATGTTTAAAAACGAACTTGAGGAGGGCGAGCTCCTAAGAGAGTTTTTGATAAAAATTAGTGGCAAGCAAAATATTGAGTTTAAAATACCTAAAAAAGGCGAGAAGATGCGTTTTATAGAAATGGCAGAAAAGAATGCAATGATAGGATTAAAGAACAAAACTGACACAATTGAAAATGAAGGATTGTTAGTAGATTTAATGAATCTACTAGAGCTTAAAGAATTGCCAAAGAGAATAGAAAGCTTTGATATATCTAATATATCTGGAACAGATATAGTCGCTGGTATGGTAGTGTTTGAAAATGCAAAACCAAAAAGAAGTGACTATAGAAGAATAAAAATAAAAACAGTAGATGGTCAAAACGATGTTGCTTGTATGAGAGAGACTTTAATGAGAAGACTTAAATATTTGCTTCCAAATCAAACAGAAGAAAAAAATCCGTATGGTCCAAGACCAAACTTAATACTAATGGATGGTGGTATAACGCAAGTAAGAGTTGCAAAGAATGTTGTTCGAGAATATGGCTTAGACATTCCGGTGTATGGACTTGTAAAAAACGATAAACATAGAACAAGAACGATAGTAAATGAAGAGGGAAAAGAATACGAGGTAAAAAGCAGCGAGATATTTAATTTAATAACATATATACAAGATGAAGTGCACGAAACAGCGATAGAATATCATAGAAAGCTAAGGAACAAACGAATGAAAAAATCTGAACTTGATGAAATTGAAGGAATAGGCGATGCAAGAAAGCAAGCACTTTTAAAGAGATTTAAATCAATCGAAAACATAAAAAAAGCTTCTGTTGCAGAACTATGCCTTGTAGATGGAATAAATGAAAAAATAGCAGAAAAGATATTAGAAAAATTAAATTAAAAATTACTTTAAAAAGGCGATATGATAGAAAACTATTGTATCGCCTTTGAAGTTTAAATTCATGCAAGTTTGAACGATACCAAACCTTATATTTTCATTTTTCGTATTATTTGAATGCTTATTGCAATAGCCACTAAACTTAGTATGACTACGAAAAGATTAGAACTTTCAGAAACTATTTTTATGCCATTATTACTATAATTAAAACTTTCTACTATGTCTAAAGAAAAGAAGTTAGTAAACTTCATTAAGATAAATGTATAAATTGCGGCAAAAACTCCTTGAAGCAGTTTTCCAGCTAGATATGGCTTCATAGAAAGCTTTGCATCGGCTATAATACTAGCAACTTGCATATGTACAGAAAATCCACCAAAACCTAATATAAGTGCTACTATCGGCAAGCTTTCGCTATATTTCAAACCATTCAATTTGGATATTTTGTTTATTCCATTTGTTATTTCTAATATTCCAGTAAAAATTCCGTCAGACATATCTGGAGAAACATGCACTAACTTTAACATCTCTTCTATGCCAGTAGTGAAAAATGATGCCACTCCCGTATTTACTAAAATATTTGACAGCACGGCAAAAAAGACAATATAGCCTGCAATAAGTAGAAGTGTTTCAATGCTTTTTTGAATAGCATCGCCCATTACTTTTCCTAGATTTTTTAATGTTAGTATTTCGTAAGTCTTTGATTTTATGGAAACTTGTGGTATAATACCACTTGATGTGTCGTTTCTTTTATAAAATCTAAATAAAATTCCGACACTTATACTTGCTAAAAAATGAGTCAAGAACAGTAATAATCCTACTTTAGAATCAAAGAACATACCAGTTCCAACGGCTCCAATAATAAATAAAGGACCTGAAGAATTAGTAAAAGCAAGGAGCCTTTCGGCCTCTGTTTTTGTACATAGATTTTTTATGTAAAGGTCAGAGGCAACTTTAGCACCAACAGGATAACCAGAGGTTATTCCCATAGCAAGAGCGAAAGCACCGTGAACCGGGAACATTAAAGATAGGGTACATTATAGGGTTAAGTGCTTTTCCCACTACTTTTAAAAAGTTTGTACTCTTCAAAACTTCAATACAAATAAAAAACGGAAGTAGAGAGGGAATTACATTATTAACCCAAAGCATAAAACTCTCTTTAGCGGCAGTTAAAGAAGATGAAGAAAAGCAGACAATCAGTATTAAAAGTAAAACAATAATGCAAGGCAAAATATAGTTTTTCAAGCGTATTACAAACATAGAATTTTGCTTTTTAAAGATATAAAATAACAAATACAAAATAACAAATATAAAAAAATAAACCATGTATATCACCTAATAAAATATATGGAAGAAAGGACGAATATATGATTATATCAAAAGATTGGAAAGATTATGAAATACTAGATATGGCAAATGGCGAAAAATTAGAAAGATGGGGAAATATCATTTTAATTAGGCCAGATCCACAAATAATATGGAAAAACAAATCAAAGCCAGAATTGTGGAAAAAGGCTAATGCACATTATCACAGAAGTAAAAGTGGTGGTGGCGAATGGGAGTATATAAAAAATGTTCCTAAGTCATGGCAAATCAAATATAAAGACTTAACATTTAACTTAAAGCCAATGGGCTTCAAGCATACAGGATTATTCCCTGAACAAGCTGTCAATTGGGATTTTATGATAAACAAAATACAAAATGCAAAAAGACCTATAAAGGTTCTTAACCTTTTTGCATATACAGGTGGAGCTACAGTAGCTTGTAGCTACGCAGGAGCTTCTGTTTGCCATGTCGACTCTTCAAAAGGAATGACAGCTTGGGCAAAAGAAAATGTAGCAGATTCAGGGCTTGCCGATAGACCAGTCAGATTTATAATAGATGATGTTATAAAATTTGTTCAAAGAGAAATAAGAAGAGGAAACAAATACGATGCAATAGTAATGGACCCACCATCTTATGGAAGAGGTGCAAACGGAGAAGTTTGGAATATAGAAGAAAGCTTATATCCGTTAGTAGAACTATGCACAAAAATATTATCAGATAGACCACTGTTCTTTCTTATAAATTCATATACAACAGGGCTTTCACCAACTATACTTGCTAATATATTATCAATGACAATAAAGCAAAAAGGAAAAATATCATGCGGAGAAGTAGGACTACCAATGAAAGATAGTAGACTAACACTTCCGTGTGGAATATATGGTAGATGGGAAGAATAACGAAAGGAACCATGTTATGAATAAATTAAATGTAATATACGAAGATAATCATATAATTGTTGTGGAGAAACCTTGCAATGTACCTTCACAAGCAGATAATACGGGCGATGAAGATATGATAACTCTTGTTAAAAAATATATAAAAGAAAAATATAACAAACCAGGTGAAGTGTATTTAGGTTTGGTACATAGACTTGATAGACCAGTTGGCGGAATAATGGTTTTTGCACGAACATCAAAAGCGGCAAGTAGGCTTTCGGAAAGTATTAGAACGAAAGACTTTTCTAAAACATATTTAGCGGTTGTAAAAGGAAAGTTCGAAGAAAAAAACGGCAGACTTGAAAATTATTTATATAAAGACGAAGCTTTAAATAAAAGTAAAGTTGTATCAAAAGATAAAAATGGGGCAAAATTCGCAAGTCTTTCATATGAGGTATTAGAAGAGAAAGATGACTTGTCTTTAATAAAAATAAATTTGGAAACAGGCAGACATCATCAAATAAGAGTGCAGTTTTCAAACATAAATCACCCATTATATGGTGATCAAAAATATGGTAAAGGTGAGATGAATACGCAGATTGCTCTTTGGGCATATAGACTTGAGTTTAAGCATCCTACAAAAGATGAGATAATGAAATTTGAATGCAAACCAAAGAAAATTGGCGTGTGGGGAAAGTTTGATTTATAATAAAAAACTCCTAGAAGTTTATGCTTCTGGGAGTTTTACTGTTTTTCCTTTCAAATACTCTAATTCACCAATTGCATCATTAAAAATAATCTTGTATGCAGTTAGCTCTTGTCTTGTTAATTTGAATTTTTTATTTATTTCATTTTTTCCATATTTGCCATCACCAAGAATAGGGTAACCGATAAATGCAAGATGTGCACGAATCTGATGAGTTCTGCCAGTTACAAGCTCAACTTCTAATGTAGATGTGCCATCATTATTATAAGCAATTACCTCATATTTTGTAACGATTTCAACATAACCTTTTTTCTTTTCATTTGAAATAATTACTTGACTAGTTTTACTATCTTTAAATAAATATGCTGTTAAAGTAGCTTTTTTATTTTTCGGATGTCCAACAACTCTGCATCTATAAACTTTTCTAATCATGTGTTGTTTTAGCATTTCGGATATTGTTTCTTCAGCCATTTCATTTTTAGCAAATATTATAAGACCTGATGTGTTTCTATCTAGTCTATGGCAAGGTACAATGTTTTGCGTACCAAAGTAGTCATTTACCATTTTGTCTAGTCCAATATTTATTCCGTCGCCTTGTACTAAAACATCTTGAGGTTTGTTAACTATGACAATATTTTCGTCATCGTAAATTATTTTAGATTTGTCAAGCGCTGTTGTGCCAAATAAAAATTCATCTTTAATATAAAGAGTTATTTCATCTCCGGCATTTACAGGGACATTTTCAGATATTTTTACTCCATTTATTCTAATATCCTTATTACGAAGAGCCTTAAAAATAGTGCCATTAGTTAGATTTTTAAATTTGTTTTTTAGATAGTCTACTATCTTTTTTTGATCTTTCTCAACTTTAAATTTTATCATAATAATAGCATTATACCGTATTTATGTTAATATATCAATATTTTTCCAAAATTATAGACAAATTTAGAGGTTTTAGTGTAAAATAGCTCTATAAGGTGGTAACGTTGGATGTATTTATATAGACGAAAGGAGACATAATATTGAATATTTGGCATGATATAAATAAAGATAGAATCGCACCAGAAAAATTCACTGCTGTGATAGAGATACCAAAGGGGTGCAAAAACAAATATGAATTAGATAAGGAGACAGGACTTTTAAGACTTGACAGGGTATTATATACTTCTACACATTACCCAGCTAATTATGGCTTTATTCCAAGAACATATGCAGAAGATAATGATCCTCTAGATGTTTTAGTATTATGTCAAGAAAGCATATCGTCTCTTACGTTAGTTGATTGTTATCCAATTGGAATGTTAAAAATGGTTGATGATAATGAAAGAGATGAAAAAATAATAGCAATACCATTTAAAGATCCTTCAATGTGTATGTATGAGGATATATTAGATATTCCAGCACATATATTTGCAGAAATATCACACTTCTTTGAAGTATATAAAATCCTAGAAAATAAGAAAACTGCAATAAAGGAGATTGATGGAAGAGAGGCAGCAATTGAATGTATCGAAAAATGTATGAAAGCATATGATGAAAAGTTTATTAATAAATAATTTTTATATGCTTAAATAAAAGTTGTAAGTAAGTAGTAGGAAGGATGCAAGGAAATGTTTTTAGAAAGATTTGTTTATAGTATTTTATGTTTTGTATTTGCTATGTATGTGGCAAGAAAAGTTTTAAAAACCAAAAGCAATTGGTTGATTGGGCTTTTAGGCTTTCAGACAATAGGTTTAGTTGTTGAAATTTTAACTTTTGCTAATGGGATTTATCCTGATGTAAAGATGCGTATATACATATTTTTAATAAACATATTAATTCCTAGTGCGTTGATTTTTTTAGACTACAAGAAGATAGATGCATCGGAACTTTTCTTGGAAGAGATTGGCGATTATTACATGCATAAAGGAAAGTATCAAAAAGCGATTGCTAAATATTCGAAAGCTACGGAAAAGAAAAAGAACAGCAGTAAGCTATTTGTTAAATTAGGGACTGCATATAATGCTGTTGGAGAGAGAAGAACTGCGTTTGATAAATTTGCAAAGGCAGTAGAACTTGATAGAAACGATTATAAATCATATTACGAAATCGGAATAATTTTCAATGAGCTTGGTAAGAAGAATGATGCTCAAATAGTTTTAGATAATGCTCTTAGAATAAAGCCTGATTATACACCCGCATCTGAGCTTTTAGCAGTAGTATTATGCTCGCAAAATAAATATGATGAAGCGATAAATGTTTATAAAAATGCAATAAAATACGATCCTGACAATTATCAGTTGTATTATAGCTTAGGCATTGTAAGAACTGAACTTAGAGATTTTGATGAAGCATCAAATTGTTATAAAAAAGTTATAGAATTAAAACCTGACTTCTGTGAAGCATATTTTAGTCTAGGGCAAATAAACTTATTAAGAGGAGAATTAAAACTTGCAGAGGAGAATTTCAAAAAGTCTGCTTTAGATCCAGAGCTTGCAAGTAAGTCATATTATCAACTTGCAAAGACATATATATTGGATGGCGATGAGATAAAAGCAGTTAATTATGTTCAATACGCAATAGAAATTGACCCAGGTTATAGATACAAAGCTGAGTCAGAGCCATTATTTAAAAATATAAAAGATTATTTAACTGGTGTCCATATGGTTTCAGAGGCACAAATGAAATTAGAACAAGAAATAGATGAAAAAGTAAAAGAAAAATATCAAAAAGATTATGATAATATTAAAATTAATAAAGATGTAAAAGAAGATGACGTAGAATTTAATTTTATGGATAAATACAAGGATTAGGTTCTAAGCAAAATAATAATTTGTTAGGAGGCAAATATGAGCGTTTTACAAGCAATTATATTGGGAGTAGTACAAGGCTTAACTGAATTGTTACCGATTTCAAGTTCGGCACATTTAACTATTTTACCTTGGCTTTTTAATTGGAATAATATTCCGGCATCTTTTGATGTTGCACTTCATGCCGGAACATTACTTGCAATTGGAATCTTTTTCTTTAAAGATTGGATAAATTTACTTGTAGGTGCATACAAGCAAACGATTAAGAAAGAAAAAAATCGTGATGGTACAATGTTTTGGTATATTGTGCTTGCAACAATACCGGGTGGAGCAATTGGGTTTATACTAGATAAGTTTTGTTCTGATATACTTACAAAACCTTTAATCATAGCTATAGCGTTAATTGTGATGGGTATAGTGCTATATTTAGTAGATAAATATAAAGAATCTACAGTTGACTATGAACATTTAACATTAAAGCAAACATTTATAATTGGTGTATCACAAGCATTAGCGTTTATACCAGGAGTTTCACGTTCGGGTATAACAATGACAACGGCTAGAGCATTAGGAGTAAAAAGAGAGGCGGCAGCAAAATACTCGTTTATGTTATCTGCACCAATAGTTCTTGCAGCTACAATTTTCAAACTATCAGAATTTGAATTTACACTTGCATTCTTTTTGGGAGTACTTGCAAGTTTTGTGGTTGGTTTAATAGTAATCAAATTTTTACTTAAATATTTACAAAAAAGTGATTTTAAAATATTTGCTATATATAGGGTGATTTTTGGAATAATTATAATCATCAGTTTACTAATGAAATAAGGAAAGGATGAAAATTAATGACATTAATAGATGGAAAAAAAGTTGCTGAGAAATGCAAGAAAAATATAGAAGAAAGAATAAAAAGATTGGATAGAACACCTGGTTTTGCAGTTATAAGAATTGGAGAGGATGAGGCATCTAAGATATATGTGAGATTAAAGCATAAAATGAGTGAGGAACTTGGAATTAATTTTACAGAATATCATTTAGATGAGAATATAACACAAGAAGAATTGATTTCTCTTATAAAGAAATTGAATGCTGATGATGAAGTGGATGGAATTTTGCTTCAAAGCCCTATACCATATCATTTAAATATATTAGAGGCTTTTCAAACAATTGCTCCAGAAAAAGACGTTGATGGATTTAGTCCTATAAATGTTGGTAAATTAGTACAAAGGCAAGAATGTTTTGCTGCATGTACTCCAACGGGTGTAATGACAATGCTAAAAGAATACAATATACCAATCGAAGGTAAGCATGCTGTTGTAGTTGGTAGAAGCAATATAGTTGGTAGACCAATGGCAGAACTTTTACTAAATGCAAACGCAACAGTAACAATATGCCATTCTAAGACACGAAATTTAACTGAGATTGTGAAAAGTGCAGATATACTAGTTGTAGCAATAGGAAAACCTAAGTTTATAACAGCTGATATGATAAAAGAGGGGGCAGTTGTTGTAGATGTTGGAATAAATAGAATACCAGATTCAAAGAAAATAGTTGGGGATGTTGACTTTGAAAATGTAAAAGAAAAATGCAGTTATATAACACCAGTTCCAGGAGGAGTTGGCCCAATGACTATAATGACACTTATGGATAATGTAGTTACTGCATGTGAAAGAAGAAAAAATAAATAAATAAAAATGGACCAAAACATATTATTTTGCTTTGGTCCATTTTTATGTTATAAGGGGTTTTTATGAAGAAAATAGAATACTTAATATGGTTTTCAAGTTTAAAAATATTGCCGATTAAAAAGAAAAATTTGCTAAATTTTTTCGGTAGTATAGCTGAAATTTATAAAGCAAAAGAAAAAATATTATTAGAGGTGCCAGATATAAATTTTGAAGATGTTATTGAAATTGCAAATAGCAAAAATGAAAATTTAATAAAGAAATATACGGAATATATTAATAAAAATGAAATAAGTGTAATAAGTATTAATGACAAGCTTTATCCTGATAGTTTAAAAAATATATATGATCCTCCTATTGCAATATTTGCTAAAGGAAATTTAGAACTTTTAAATTCTAAAGGAATTGCAATTGTTGGAAGTAGAAAAGCTGATGAATATGGATTAAGGGTAAGCTATGATTTTGCACGAGATTTAGCAGTTAGAGGTTTAACAATAATCAGTCGGATTAGCTAAAGGAATTGACTCAATGGCACATAAAGGCGCATTAAAAGCGATAGGAAATACTATCGCGGTAATAGGTACAGGAATGGACATTGTGTATCCATATGAAAATTATAATTTATATACACAAATATTGGAGAAAGGTTTGGTAATTAGTGAATTTATAGTTGGCACAAAGCCTAATGCCATAAATTTTCCAATGAGAAATAGGATTGTAAGTGCTTTATCAGATGGAGTTTTTGTTGTAGAAGCAACGGAAAACAGTGGTGCACTGATAACCGTGGACTTTGCATTAGAGCAAGGAAAGAATATCTATGCACTACCTGGAAATATAGATAATGCTTTGTCTTTCGGGTGCAATAGCCTAATAAAAGAAGGAGCAAAACCAGTTACTAATGCCAAAGATATTTTAGAGGATTTTTTTGTATAAGCAATAAAAAAATTTACTTTTTTAATATTTTAATATATAATGGTGTCGGTAATGTATCACTATTTGTTTTAGTGGCACATATGCAAGGAAATTGCAAATTTATAGGAGGGGTAGAATGTCAAAAAACGACGAAATAGATAAGTATGTAAATAAGCAAGCTCCGAAATTGAATAAAAAGAAGAAGAAAAAACATCCGATTTTAAAAGCAATATTGATATTGATTTTAGTTGGAATTATAGCTGGTATAGGACTTGTGATTGGTTTTGTACAGTCAGTAATAAATGGAGCAGGAGCTTTATCAAAATCAGATTTTGAAATAAGTCAACTTACAACAACAGTGTATGACAAAAACAATCAGACATATACGCAATTATATGCAGAAGAAAATAGAACTTACGTGTCTCTTAGTGAGATGTCGCCATATTTAAAAGAAGCTTTCATTGCAATAGAGGATGAAAGATTTGAAAAACATTTTGGAATAGACGTAAAACGTACAGGCGTTGCTGTTTTAAAGTGGCTTACAACTGGAAACTCTGATTTTGGAGGAAGCACAATAACACAACAGCTAATAAAGAAAGTAACACAAGATGATGATAGAAGTTGGCAAAGAAAAGCTAGAGAAATAGTGAGAGCGGTTCAACTTGAACAATGGCTTTCTAAAGATCAAATAATAGAATTGTACATGAATTTGATATATTTAGGCGAAGGATCATATGGCGTTGAACAGGCTTCACATATTTATTTCAACAAGAGTGCTAAAGATTTGACAATAGCAGAATGTGCACTAATGGCTGGTTTAGCACAAGCACCAGAAGGCAGAAATCCATATACAAACCCTGATGGCGCAAAGAATAGACAAAAACTAGTTCTTGGTAAAATGCTAGAATTAGAAAAAATCACTCAAGCACAATATGATGAGGCTATTAGCCAAGAATTAAAATATGAAAAAGGAACATTAGAACTTGCATCAAGCAATTCATATTTCATCGATGCAGTCGTAGATCAACTTATTAAAGACTTGCAAACTGAAAAAGGCGTAACAAAGGTTATGGCTCAAAAAATGGTTTATTCTAATGGACTTAAAGTTTATACAACAATAGATCCAGAAGTACAAAAAGCACTAGAAGATGTGTACGAAGATCAAAATTATTTCAAACTAAGAAATGGTACTTATGATGAAAATGTACAATCTGCAATGGTTATTATAGATTACAAAAAAGGAAATGTTGTAGGATTAATAGGTGGCTCAGGCAAAAAGACAACATTAAGAGGATTAAACAGAGCTACTCAAATGACTAGAGCACCTGGATCTACAATAAAACCACTTGCAACATATGCCCCGGGAATAGATACTGGAGTATTTACAGCAGCTACTACATATGATGATGTACCTTTGACATATTATGTGCCAGGTTCATCTACACCTTGGTCTCCACATAACAGTTATGTTTCGTATAGAGGACTTACTTCTGTTCGTAAAGGTGTTGAGATATCAAGTAATATCATTGCTGCTAAAGCATTCTTAGACGTTACTGCTGATGTTTCATACAGCTACTTAGAAAAATTCGGAATAACTACACTTACAAAGAGTGATAAAGTGCCAGGTGCTCTTGCACTTGGAGGTCTAACAAGAGGCATTTCACCACTTGAACATGCTGCAGCATATGGAACAATCGCAAATGGTGGAATTTATATCGAACCTAAACTATATACAAAAGTAGTTGGACGTAATGGAGAAATTATATTAGAAAATGTAAGTAATGTTAGAGAAGTTTTAAAAGAATCAACAGCATACATTGTAACAAGTATGTTGTCAGACGTTATAAATGGAAGTGAAGCGACAGGTGGAAGTGCAAGACTTCCTAACATGCATGCCGCAGGTAAAACAGGAACATCAAATGAATCAAAAGATAGATGGTTTGCAGGATTCACACCTTATTACGTTGCTTCAACATGGGTTGGATATGACCAACAAAAGACAGTAAGTATGAGTGGAAACCCAGCAGCAAAAATATGGAAAGCTGTAATGCAAAAAATTCATGCAAATTTACCAGATAAGGAATTTACAAGACCAAGTACTGTTGTATCAGCAACGGTTTGTGCAGATTCAGGTCTACTAATGACGGATGCTTGTAAAAACGATAGAAGAGGAGATAGATCTAAGACTGAGTGGTTTGACGTGAACAATGTACCTACAGAAGAATGCAATATACACAAATATGTTACAGTATGTCCAGAATCATTTAAATTACCAAATCCAACATGTAAAGCTACATCTGGCACAATAAATATCGTATTCCTAGACAGAGGGTATGAAGAGGCACCAAGTAAATTGCCAAAAGATTATGACTATGAAGCGCCACATACATATTGCGAATACCATTATTGTGCTGTAGACGAGGACGGAAACTTCATTGATAATAGTAGTAAATATGAAGATTATGCTAATTGGATACGTGGTGAAATAGAAGATAAGTACGAAGAGATAAAAGACAAAACTCATTGGTGGAACAGATAAAAAGCTATAAGTGCCTTTTGAAATTTTATTTGAAAGGCACTTATAAATAGATTTATAAGTGGTAAAACTAATTAAGATAAAGGAACAAAGGAGGAAATTGTTATGGTAAAGAAAGTTGGTATAATTACAGCTGGTGGAGATTGCCCAGGACTTAACGCTGTAATTAGAGGAATAGTAAAAACTGCCGAATATGCTAATGTTGAAACATATGGTTTTTTGGAAGGGTATAAAGGTCTTTTAGAGAATAGATATGTAAAATTAGATCCATTGGCGGTTAGTGATATAATAGCTAAAGGTGGAACAATACTCGGTTCAAATAATAAAACTAACACATTTTCAATACCAGTAAAAAATGCAAACGGAGATATAGAACACGTAGATAAATCTTTTGAAATAGCTGAAAGACTAAAGAACGAAGGTTTCGATTGCTTAATAATAATCGGTGGAGACGGTTCTTTAAAATCTGCCAGAGATTATACAAGAAGAGGAGTAAATGTAATAGGTGTTCCAAAGACAATAGACAATGATGTACCTAGTACAGATATAACATTCGGATTTTACACTGCAGTTGAAGTCGCAACAGAGGCTGTAGATAGAATAAAGACAACAGCTGAATCACATGGTAGAATCTTAGTATTAGAAGTAATGGGAAGATATGCAGGTTGGATAGCACTAGCTGCAGGAATAGCTGGAGGTGCAGACACAGTCTTAATACCAGAAATACCATATGATTTTAATGCCATAATAAACAAAATAAATCAAAGAAGAGCAAAAGGTAAGAAACACAGCATAATAGTTGTAGCAGAAGGTGCTAAACCTATTGGAGGAGAAGTTGCTGTAAGAGAAGTAGAGGAGAAAAATTCAGGCTTAGACCAAATAAAATTAGGTGGTGCCGGTGAATTTGTAGCTAGAGAAATAGAAAAGTTAACTGGATATGAAGCAAGAAGCACGTCACTTGGATATATTCAAAGAGGCGGAAATACAGGAGCTTACGATAGAATTTTGTCAACAGAATATGGTTCTATGGCAATGCAACTTGCATTGGAAGGCAAATTCAATGAAATGGTAACATTATTAAATGGCAAACTTACTCATGTATCATTGGATGAAGTTGCTGGTAAAAATACGGAGATAGGTGCACAATCATCAAATTTAAAGACTGTTACTATGGATGCCGATTGGATACAAACAGCTAGAAGAGTAGGTATTTGTTTAGGAGATAAGTAGTACAGTAATCATGGAGGTTTAAATGTTTACGAATAAAAATTTAGAAGAATTTAAAACTTACGTAAAAGGAAAATATGTTGCAATAATGGGTATGGGGGTAAGTAATACACCGCTTATAAAGTACCTTATGGATTTAGATGCAAATATAACAGTATTTGATAAAAAAAGTGAGGAAGAATTAGATAAATCTTTAATAGAAGAATATGCAATTCAAGGTGTTAAATTTTCATTAGGAGAAAACTATTTAAAAAATCTTGTCGGATATGACATAATTTTCAGATCACCAAGTATGAGACCAGATATTCCAGAGTTAGAAAAAGAATTAGATAGAGGTGCAATTCTTACATCTGAAATTGAAATGCTAATAGATTTATGCCCAGGAAAGATTATAGGAATTACAGGTAGCGATGGAAAGACTACAACTACTACGCTTATATATAAGATGCTAGAGGCAGCAGGACATCATTGCTATTTAGGCGGAAATATTGGTATTCCTTTATTTGCTAAGATAGATGAGATGAGACCAGAAGATATAATAGTTCTAGAACTAAGTAGTTTTCAATTGATGACTCTTAAGAAAAGCCCTCAAATAGCCGTTGTTACTAATGTTTCTCCAAATCATTTAGACATCCATAAATCATATGAAGAATACATAGAAGCAAAGAAAAATATATTTAAATATCAAGATAAAGATGGTATTGTCGTACTAAATTATGATAACGATATAACAAGAGACTTTTCACTTGAAGCAAAAGGCGAAGTCAGATATTTTTCGACAAGGGTAAAACTAGATGACGGAGTTATTTTAGACAATAATATGATAAAGATTTCTGAAGACAAAATTAGAAAACAAATAATAAATGTAGACGATATATTGCTTCTTGGAGCACATAATATTGAAAATGCATGCACAGCAATTGCTGCGGTTAAAGATTTAGTAAAGCCAGAAGATATAGTGAGTGTATTAACAACATTTAAAGGTGTAGAACATAGAAATGAATTTGTTAGATTATTAAACGGTGTAAAATGGTATAATGACTCAATTGGAAGTAGTCCAACAAGAACAATAGCTGGACTTGTAAGTTTTAAAAACAAAGTTATTTTAATAGCAGGTGGCTATGATAAACATCTTGATTATACAGATATGGGAAGATATATAGTAGATCATGTTAAAACACTAGTTTTACTAGGTCAAACAAAAGAAAAAATAAAAACAGCCACATTGCAAGAAATCGAAAGAAGAGGTGGAAACATAGATTTACCTATAATTGAGTGCACATCTTTAGAAGAAGCCGTTAATAAGGCTTATGAAGTTGCAAGTGAAGGGGATACAGTGTTTTTCTCACCTGCAAGTGCAAGTTTCGATATGTTTAAGAACTTTGAAGAAAGAGGGAATAAATATAAAGAACTAGTACATAGCATAGGCGAATAATTGCTGTAATGAGACGTTTGTTAAAAAATAATAGAGCGATTGAAAAAATTACATAAAAATCGTATTTTAAATATAAAAAATTGACATATAGGAGAGCTAAAAAGAAAATTTTGTAAAAACTATTGAAAATTATCTTTAAAACATATAGACTATATGTGAAAAACAAAAGAAAAGAGGAATAGCATATGGGATTATTTAGTAGATTAGCGATTACATTTAAACAAAACAAAAAAAGTAATACATATTTACCGGAAGCAGTAAGTCCAGTTACCTGCACAAATGAATCAACAACATGTGTAACTTCACCGTATAAGACAATTGCTTCGTTCGATTTAAATATAGAAAAGCCAAAATATGATGGAGCAATTCCAGATGCAACTATTAAGTTTTATCCGTTAGATTAGGGTAAATTACTTGACAAAATAAAAAAAACAGTATATACTTTTAAAAGTTGACGCCGAGGTAATAGAAATTTTGAAAACGGCGCACGCTTGTTTTTAAAATTACACATATAAAAGATTAGCATAAGAGGAGGGAAATAGAATGGCACAACCAAAAAGAAGATGGTCTAAAGCTAGAACAGGTCTTAGAAGATCTACATGGAAACTTGAAAAACCAAGTTTTGGTGAATGTTCACATTGCCATGAACCAGTAGAACCACATAGAGTATGCAAGAACTGCGGATATTATGATGGAAAAGAAGTTATAGCTGTTGGTAAAAAAGACGCTGAATAATAGAAGAAACAACCTTTAAAGAGGTTGTTTTTTTGTGTAAAAATTATCTTGAAGATTGATGTTGATAATAAGTAAAAAGAGGTATAAAATGGCCCGAAAAGAACTTTACTTTAATAAGAATAGATAAGACAAACATTTTCTGAGCAAGCAATACATGTGATTTAAAAATGAAAGTGTGTCTGTAAATGGGTATGAATGGCTAGAATAGTTAAATTTAAGTAAAGTGGATAAGAATACTTGACAAATTTACATAAATAATATATAATAATACTCGTACACAAAAAAAATTTTTACACACGGAGGGTTTTTCGTTATGAAAACCAACATTTTTAAGACGCTTTCTACCATTGCAGCAGTTATCCTGGCGCTCGCAAATGCTATCTTCGGAATTTTTTGGATCAAAGGTTTCCGGTATGCGTACGGTGTGCTTGCTGTACTGGGGGTGATTGTCTTGCTTTCACTTTTGTGGGATAGGATTGCCAAAAGCAGATTTGTTCGTGCTGTTGATGCCGTCCTGTCACAGCAGTCGCAAGTAACCGAACCGGACGCCAAAACATATGAAGAGTGTTTGACGCCTGAACCTGTAAAGGTTGAACCTGCTCCGCAGACTGCATCCAGTACTCCGAGCAGTGATGTTATTCGGCGGCAGCTTGAAGAGGCAATAAAGGCAAAGGAGCTCCAAAAGGCTCGAGACCTCGAGAAACGCTTGCGTGAAATCGAGGCCGAGGAGGCAGAACTTCTTGAAATATGCCAAAGAAATGGCATTACCAAGTAAAGAAAGTGTCTAAAAAGTAATAAGGGTTTGCTACAAGCAAACTCTTTTACTTTTTGTAAAAAAACATTGAAAGAGGCAAAAAAAGTTTAAAATGTAGATTATCTATTTTCTCAAATGACATGTTTAATTAATTTTTGTGATAAATACAATTACAAAAGGCAGCGTTTTGACATTCAGATTAAAAATAATTACTATTTTTGATGTTTATTTCGTGGAAAATATTGACAAGATACATAAATCGTACTATAATGGCAAATGTTCGCAAAAAATAAGTGTTAATTGAAAGGATGAAAACAATTGAAATCATCGAATATGGCAGTACAAACTGCAAGCATACTTCTTATTGAAGATAAGGTAGCAACCCATGAACAGGCAATAGAGAGGGTTTATATTCTTCCTGACGTTGCTCCTGAAGTTTTGAAGGCTCTTGGAACTTTTCAGCTTCATCTCGAAGAATACTATGAGGCTGCTGTAAAATCTGGAGATGCTAGAAAAAGGATTTTCTATTCTGGCTATCTTAAAGCTTTTACCGTTTTGGAGAAGTTAGGCACTCCTGAATTCGAAAAGGACGAAGAACTTAAGGCGACTGTTCTCTTCAAGTATAAGAAAGTTACCGAAGACCTGAAAATGGCTTTTGACCAATTTCGAGTCGATGGAAATTCCCGCAGAGTTATCGAAACGGATCAACTTATGGATGATCTGAAAAAGATTAAGATGATTGCGAGAAAAAATGGCATAGCAATTTAAGAATAAATCCCTTAGTTTTGAAATAACTGAGGGATTTTTCTTGACTTTTTAATAAAAAAAGAATAATATAGTAGCATAGTTATGATCACATTCAAAGTAGTTATTTTGAGTTCTTTTAGAAAGAAAGGGTCATCGGCTGAAAGCCCTTTTAAGATAAACAAAATAATGAATTTCAAATGTGGGAGCTATACTTTAAAAGTCGTGATTAGAGCGTTAATCTAAACTTAAAGTGCTAGTAACATCTTGCTACTAGAATTTGGGTGGTACCGCGAATAATATAAATTCGTCCCAAGGAATAAAAATTCCTTGGGATTTTTGTTTTCTAAGGAATAAATATTAGAAAGGAGCTTAAAAATGAAAGAGAAAATTGATTTACTTATTAAAGAACTTAAAGAAAAGTTCGATGCAGTTAAGACAAATCAAGAACTTAACGATTTAAAGGTTTTGTACATGGGCAAAAAAGGTATTATAACAGAACTTAATACTGGTATTAAAGATGTAAAACCTGAAGAGAAAAAGGACTACGGAATGGAGGTAAATCGTCTAAGGACGTATTTTAACGATACATTTGCTAGCATTCAAAAAAGATTAGAAGATGAGAGAATAAATCAAAAACTTCAAAAAGAGACAATAGATATCTCATTGCCTAGTGAAAAAAATATAAGAGGTTCAAAACATCCATTTAATAGAATAATTGAAGAAGTTGAAGATTTATTTGTTTCTATGGGATATGATGTAGTCGATGGACCAGAACTTGAAGATGATGAGCATTGCTTTAGATTACTAAACTATACCGTTGGTCATCCAGCAAGAGATGCACAAGATACATTCTACATAGATGAAGAATATTTGCTTCGTACACAAACATCTTCTAGCCAATCAAGAGTAATGCAAGCAAACAAAGAAAAATCTCCAATAAGAATTATATGTCCAGGAAAAACATATAGAAGAGATGATGATGCTACTCACTCACATCAATTTGGACAAGTAGAAGGTTTAGTTATAGATAAGAATATTTCACTTGCGGATTTAAAAGGAACACTTGAAATATTCGCTAAAAAGCTATTAGGAGAAGAAACAAAAGTTAGATTTAGACCAAGTTATTTCCCATTTACTTCTCCATCATGCGAAGTTGATGTTACTTGCTTTAAGTGTGGAGGAAAAGGCTGTCCACTATGTAAGAAAACAGGTTGGATAGAGCTTTTAGGTGCTGGAATGGTACATCCTAATGTTTTAAGAATGGGTGGATATGATCCAGATGAGTTTACTGGATTTGCATTTGGTACAGGTCTTGACAGACTTGCAATGTTTAAATATTCAATCCCTGACATTCGTTTAATGTATACAAACGATGTTAGATTTTTAAAACAATTCGATAGAAAGGATGAGGAAAATGAAATTAAGTATTAATTTTCTAAAAGACTATGTTGATGTGCCAGTGGATATGATAACAATTGGCGAAGACATGACAAACGTAGGTAATGAGTACGATAGTGCTAAAAAATTGGTTCAAGTTTCTGGTCTTACAATAGGTAAAATAATCGAATGCGAAAAGCACCCAGATTCAGACCATTTACATATATGTAAAGTTGATGTTGGAAATGAAGTTTTACAAATAGTTTGTGGAGCACCAAATGCAAGAGTTGGTATAAAAGTTATAGTTGCTTTGATTGGTGCAGTTTTACCAGATGGAACAATTAAAAAAGGCAAATTAAGAGGCGTTGAATCTTGTGGAATGCTTTGCAGTATTGAAGAACTTGGTTTAGAGCATAAATTCTTGAAACCAGAAGATCTTGAAGGTATTGCAGAACTTGGTGATGATGCAGTAGTTGGAGAAGATCCAATAAAATATCTAGGATTAGATGATGAAGTTATAGACTTTGAATTAACAGCTAATAGAGGAGATTTGCTTTCAATTCTTGGAATGGCATACGAAATAGGTGCACTTTATAGTAAAGATGTAAAAGATATTGATTTATCATACACTGAAAATAAAAATGATTTTGCTAAAGATTTTAACCTAAATATAGAAACAGATAATTGTACACTTTTCTATGCTAAAAAGGTTAAAAATGTAGTTGTAAGGGAAAGTCCAAAGTGGATGAGAAATAGACTTATAGCATCTGGAATTAGACCAATTAACAACGTAGTAGATATAAGCAACTATGTAATGCTAGAAGTTGGGCAACCACTTCATTTCTACGATGCTGATAGACTTGGAAATACATTAACAGTTAGAATGGCGAAAAACGGTGAAAAGCTTACAACACTTGATGAACAAGAAAGAGAATTATCAGAAAACGATATAGTAATTGCAGATTCTAGTAAAGCAATTGGCCTTGCCGGTGTTATGGGTGGACTTTCAACGGAGGTTGAAAATGATACAAGAAATATCGTAATAGAATCAGCAATATTTAATCCAGTAAAAGTTAGACTTACTTCAAAAAAGATTTTAAGAAGTGAAGCAAGCAACAGATTTGAAAAAGGATTAGATCCAAAGAGAACTTTAATGGCTGTGAATAGATGTTGTCATTTGCTTCAAAAGTATGCTGATGCTGAAATTGAAGGCGGAATGGCTGTATATAACAAAACAAACAGCGATGACAGAATTGTTGAAGTTACATATACAAAAATCAAAGATGTTTTGGGAATAGACATTCCACATGATGAAATATCAAATATTTTAAGAAGATTAAAGCTAGATTTTGATGTAGATGGAGATTTATTAAAAGTAAAAGTTCCAAGCAGAAGATGGGATTTGCAAATAAAAGAAGATATAATCCATGATATCGGAAGATTTTATGGAATGGATAATATAAAAGGCAAAAAGATGATATTACCAGTAATACCAGGTCATTATGATAAATTCAAAAGAGCTGCTAGAAACAAAATGGTTGAACTTGGATTGAACGAAACATTAAGTTATGCCTTAATTCCAGAATCTGAAGTAAAGAAATTTACAACAGATGAATTTAATGTAGTAAAAATATTAGATCCAATGACAGAAGAAAGAAATGCTTTAAGATATAGTTTGTTGCCATCATTAAAAATGACATACGACTACAATAAGGCTCGTAATCAAAAAGATATTTCTTTATTCGAGATAGGCAAGAGCTTTTGGAACAAAGATGGAAAATATGGAGAACATTTATCACTTGCATGTTTAATGAGCGGAAATTACAGAGTTGGTGTACATAAAGAAAAAGTGAATTTCTATATATTAAAAGGAATAATGGAAGAATTACTTGATTTCTTAGGCTATGAAGGAAAATATACATTAGAAGTAAAAGATTTGCCAACTGAACTACATCCAGGTCAATCTGCAAGCATATACATAGGCGAAGAAAAAATCGGTATAATAGGAAAATTACATCCAAATGTTTCTAAAGATGACATATTCGTAATGGAAATAAATATGGATAAATTATCAAAAATAAAAGGCGAATCAATGAAATATAAAGAAATATCTAAGTTCCCTAATGTTCAAAAAGATGTGGCTTTCGTAATGAAGAAAGAAAAAACATCAAGAGAAGTAGAAGAGGCAATTAGAAAAGCCGGTGGAAAAATGCTAAAGGCCATAGAAGTATTCGATGTATACACAGGTGAAAATGTAGCAGAAGACGAAAAATCAATAGCATACACATTAACATTTAACAATCCTGAAAAGACACTAAGCGACGAAGAGGTAACTGAAGTATTTAATAAAATAATAGATAAAGTAACAAAAGAATGTAATGTTACATTAAGAAGCGAATAGTTTGAAGTCCCCATATTATTAGAAAGTATGATAATGTGGGGATTTTTATACAATAGTGAAGCTATAATATTTTATATTCATGTAATTCAAGCAATATTTGTAAAAAAAAGAAACACATCCAAATTACATAAAGTATTGACAAAATGTAAAAATTATGATAAATTATGCCCGAAGTTGCATATGATGTAAATTGATACTGTAGTATCGATGGTATGACTTACATTGTAGGTAAGCATATTGTACATTGGAGCATTCTTCATATCATCTCTTGTAAATGCATGTAAGGAGGTGTTATAGTAGATAGCGAAAATCTTTTCCTGATTGGAGGGTGATATATTTTATATTAGTGATATTTAATGTTGATTTTATATACTATAAAAACCCTAAAAGGAGGAAAAAAGTATGAATTCAAAGAAAATTGACTTCATATTAATGATTATATCAAATATAATCATTCTCGTCTGTATAGCTCTTGAGGTTTTGACTCCCATGAGTGCTGTGACTTTTTCGATGATAAGTTTTATCTGCTATTTTGCTTTATGTATGTGGTACAAATATCGGTACAAAAAAACCAGTTGTTGCAAAATCGCAGAAATTATGCATTACGTGAGTGAAAAATTCTTAGGTCTGCTTTTAATGTCAATCATGCAGATTGTCATTATGGTGGTCTGCTGTGCGAAATCTTCTCCTGAGATTGCTCTATTTATTGCTGCTTTGATTTTGGCTTGGTGTTTGATGATAGCCTTTATAGGAATAACACGGTATCAAATTGAAGTGGAAATAATCATTTGGTTATTGGCTGAAGAAAAATTGCATGCATTCTCTAAACAATGCTTGCAACAAGATTTGTATAGGTTATACAAGAGGATTGAAGAAATAGAGTCTTCAATAAATATTGAAGAATAAAAAATAATAAAAGGTCAGTTCATTTTGAACTGGCCTTTTTGCATGTTTCAAACTTTTAAAAAGACTTGCTACACAGCATAGTTAATGATAGAATGTTGTTTGAAAAGAGAGTGATTTTATGGATAAAAAAGTTTTCCTTGCCTCACCTCATATGTCTAAAGAAGGTTATGAGCAAGAATACGTAAAAGAAGCATTTGATACAAATTGGATAGCGCCACTTGGAGCTAATGTAAATAATTTTGAAAAGGAACTTGCAGAATATGTTGGAGTAGGATATGCAGCTGCACTTTCATCTGGCACAGCGGCAATCCATATGGGACTTCATGCTTTAGGAGTTCAAAAGGGTGACATAGTTTTTTGTCAGGCACTTACTTTTTCAGCATCAGCAAATCCAATAGTTTATGAAGAAGCAACACCAGTTTTTATAGATAGTGAATACGAAACATGGAATATGGATCCTAAAGCGCTAGAAAAGGCATTTGAGAAGTATGCGCCTAAGGCAGTTATTGTTGTTCATCTATATGGAATACCAGCTAAAATGGACGAAATAATGAAAATCTGTCAAAAACATAATGTTCCTATATTAGAAGATGCGGCCGAAAGCTTGGGAGCAACAATAAATGGCAAGCAAACAGGTACATTTGGAAAATTTGGTGCGTTTTCATTCAATGGAAATAAAATCATAACAACAAGTGGCGGAGGAATGCTTGTTTCAGATGATGAGGAAAGAATTGCTAAAGTTCGTTTTTGGGCAACACAGTCTAGAGAAAAATTCAGATATTATGAACATAAAGAAATTGGATATAATTATAGATTAAGCAACATAAGTGCGGGAATAGGAAGAGGACAATTAAAGGTTTTAGATGAAAGAATTGCAGAAAAAACTAATATACATAATACGTATAAAGAAGGGTTTAAAAGCATAAAAGAAATTCAAATGCAACCATATATGCAAAATTCTAAACCGAATTTCTGGTTATCAGCAATAATATTAGATAAAGATTCTAAAGTAACTCCACTTCAAATAATAGAAGCATTAGAAAAAGAGAACATAGAATCAAGACCTATATGGAAGCCAATGCAATTGCAACCAGTATTTGCAGACTGTGATTTTATTACATTAAATGAGAGTGGAAGTGTATCAGAAGATATATTTAGCAGAGGAGTATGTTTGCCAAGTGATACAAAAATGACTAGAGAAGAACAAGCTAAAGTTATAGAAATTATAAATGGGTTGTTCGATTAATATAAATTAGGAGCAGATATGTATAAAAAATATATAAAAAGAATTTTAGATATTATTTTAAGTTTAATCTTGCTAATAGTGCTTTCACCAGTGCTACTAGTTGTTGCAATATTAGTAAGAATAAAGCTTGGAAAGCCAGTCATATTCAAACAAGAAAGACCACGGACTAAATGAAAAAATTTTTACATTATATAAATTTAGAACAATGACAGATGAAAAAGATAAAGATGGTAACTTATTGCCAGACAACGTTAGGCTTACGAAGTTTGGAAAGATATTAAGAAGTACAAGCCTCGACGAGCTTCCAGAGTTAATAAATATTTTAAAAGGCGATATGAGTTTTGTTGGACCTAGACCTCTTTTGGTGGAATATTTGCCGTTATATAATGAAGAGCAAAAACATAGACACGATGTAAGACCTGGCTTAACGGGACTTGCTCAAATAAATGGAAGAAACAATTTAGAATGGTCAAGAAGATTCGAAATGGACCTAGAGTACATAGAGAAGATGTCACTTAGATTTGACTTGGCAATAATGTTTAACACGTTTAAAAAAGTATTTAAAAAAGAAGATGTATCACAAACTGGAAACGCAACTGTAGAAAAATTCGAAGGAAACAGAAAGGAAAAATCTGATGAATAAAAAAGTAATAATCATAGGTTCTGGTGGACATGCAAAATCGATAGCAAATATTGTTATAAAATCAGGAGATGAGGTTCTCGGTTTTTTAGATGATAATAAGCCTATTGGAACAGCCATAATAAATTCACCATTGCTAAAAGTAATTGGAAATGTTTCTGACTGCTTGAAATATAGTGAAGTAGAATTTGTTATAGGCATAGGTTCAAATCAAACAAGAAAAGAAATTGCAAGCAAATATAATTTGAAATATTATACAGCAATTCATCCATCAGCAAATATTGCAATAGATACTAACATTGGCGAAGGAACAGTTATTATGGCGAATGCTTCGATAAACACATCTGCTAAGGTAGGCAAGCATTGCATAATAAATACAGGGGCGATAATCGAACATGATAATGCTATAGAAGACTTTGCGCATATTTCGCCTGGAGCATCACTTGCTGGAACTGTTGTTATCGGAACTTGTACTCATATTGGAGTTGGAGTCACGATAAAAAATAATATAGAAATAACAAATGATGTTGTAGTAGGTGCAGGAGCGGTTGTTGTAAAAAATATCAGTGAATCAGGTGTGTATATAGGCGTACCTGCGAAGAAGAAGGAGTAGTATGAAAAAGATATTATTTGTAGCTTCAATAACAAGACACATATTAGCGTTTCATATACCATATTTAAAAATGTTTAGCGATGCAGGATTTGAAGTACATGTTGCAAGCAAAGGCGAAGAAGAAATACCGTATTGTGAGGAACATTTTGAAATAGAATTTGAACGCTCGCCATTTAAAATATCAAACATAAAAGCATATAAAGAATTAAAAAAAATAATAGATGAAGGTAATTACGATATAATCGAATGTAACACACCAGTTGCTAGTGTACTAACAAGAATGGCAACAAAGAAAACAAGAAAGCAAAATAATACAAGAGTAATATACATAGCACATGGTTTTCATTTTTACAAAGGTGCGCCGCTAATAAATTGGTTAACTTTTTATCCGGTAGAAAAACATTTATCAAAATACACTGATGATTTAATTACAATAAACGAAGAGGACTTTGAATTTGCAAAAGATAAAATGAAAGCAAAACGAGTACACCACATACATGGAATAGGCGTAAATGAAGAAAATTTTTCTAAAGAAGTTTCAATGGCAGAAAGAAAAGAATTAAGAGAAAAACTAAAACTTCATGATAACGATTTTGTATTATTCTTTGCAGGTGAGCTAAATAAAAACAAAAATCAAATAATGCTTATAGATGCAATGAAAGATTTAGTAAAAGAAAATCCAAGAATAAAACTTTTATTAGCAGGAGATGGCGTATTAAAAGAGCATTATGAAAATAAAATACGTGAATATAACCTAGAAGAAAATGTTCATTTGCTAGGATATAGAAATGATGTGCCTGAAATTTTAAAAGCAGTAGATTTGTATGTGTCGGCAAGTAAAAGAGAGGGATTTGGGATAAATTTAGTAGAAGCGCAAATTTCTGGTGTTCCGGTTATAGCGAGTAAAAATAGAGGACATAAAGAAATTATTAAGGATCATAGAAATGGATTATTATTTAGCATAAATAGTGTTTCTGAATTGTTGATTGATATAAGAACAATTAAGGATAATGAAAAATTTAGGCAATCCATAATTAGTGCTGCTAGAAAAAGCGTGAAAGCGTTTTATATTGCAAATACATTAGAAGAATTCAGAAAAATAATTGGAGGGGA
This sequence comes from uncultured Eubacteriales bacterium, assembly GCA_959598745.1. Taxonomy (GTDB): domain Bacteria; phylum Bacillota; class Clostridia; order TANB77; family UBA1234; genus UBA1234. The sequence continues at coordinate 11,237 of CAUGFN010000005.1, read as the reverse complement.
CTTATGAAAAAAGTAGCGCAAATGTTGTATATGTTTAGCATGGGTGGAGTTGAAAATTTTTTGATGAACATGTACAGAAACGTAGATAGAAATGAATATCAATTTGATTTTATATTGCAAGTTGATTATGAAGGTTACTTTGAAAAAGAAATAGAAAGTATGGGAGGAAAAATATTTAGAATCCCGAGATTCGAAAAACATCCAATTAAGCATATTGTAGCGCTATATAGAATACTTAAAAACGGAAATTATATCGCATTTCATAGGCATACAGCTAATAGCGTAGTTTTTTATGATATGATTATAGCAAAATGTGCAGGAATAAAAACAAGAATAGCACATTCACATAGCACTACACATGAACACAAAATTATAAATTATTTGTCTAGGCCATTTCTTAAAATGTTTTCTACAAAAAACTTAGCATGTGGAATCGAAGCAGGAAAATGGCTATATGGAAAGGGAAAATTTGAAGTATTGAATAATGGGATAGATGTGCAAAAATTCTGTTTTAATGATAATATGAGAAAAGTGTATAGGCAAAAGCTGAATATAAATGATAAAATAGTAATTGGACATGTTGGTAGATTTGAAAATCCAAAGAATCACAAATTTTTAATAGATATGTTTGTAAAGCTTTGTGAAAAAAGTGATAAATATGAATTAATATTGTGTGGTGAAGGATCGTTGAGAGAAAAAATGCAAATTGCATGCAAAGAGAAATGTATAGAGAAAAAAGTTAAATTTTTAGGTGCAAGGCAAGATGTAAACTGTATATTACAAGCAATGGATATATTTGTATTTCCGTCACTATATGAAGGTCTCCCAATAACCTTAATAGAAGCACAAATGTCAGGAATACCTATTATCATGTCAGACAAAATACCTGCCGAAACAATTTATAATTCTAATGTACAAGTATTAGGAATATCAGATAGTGACATTGATGAATGGTGCGAAAAAATTATTAAGTACAAAGAAGAAAGTATAAACAGAAAGAATATAGCTGAAAAATTAATTAAAGAATATGATGTGAAATCGATAGTAAATAAGTTAGAAAAAATTTATGATGGAGAGTAATGTATTATGGCAAAAGTGTCTGTAATTGTGCCAGTATATAATGCTGAAAAATATTTAAAGCGTATGGTAGATTCACTTAGAAACCAAGAAGAAAAAGACATAGAAATTATCTTGATAAATGATGGGTCCACAGATAAAAGTTATGAGCTTATGAAAGAGTTTGCTAATAAGGACAATAGAATATCAATATATACTCAAGAAAATAAAGGGGTGGCAAGCACTAGAAATCGCGGTATAAGTCTTGCAAAAGGAGAGTACATCTATTTTGCAGATGCTGACGATTTTGTGTATAAAGAAGCAATAAGTACACTATTGTATTATGCAAAAAAGTACAATGTTAATTATGTTAGAATGGCGCATATAAGAGATATAAGTAATTCTAATGGAAAAATTCTTTCTGGTAAAATATATTCTGATGTTACTCTTGTTAGTAAAGAAGATTATCGTCAAAAGGTATTTGATATTTTTTTGAAAACATATCAATTGAACCAGCTTTGGAGTTGTATAATAAAAAAAAGTATACTAACAGAAAATAGTATTTTGTTTGATGATGGCAGCTTTTTTGCTGAAGATTTTGTTTTTTCGTTAAGAGTATTTATGCATTTAGAATCTGCGCTATTCATTCCGGATGCGTATTATTATTATATAAATAATCCAAACAGCATAACGACGAAAGTTGATTTTGAGTCTTTAAAAAGAAAAGTAAATGAGGCAGCTAAAAATTATTCATATTTATTTACTTTTTTTCAGCATTTTGAAATGAATAAAGAAAAAGAAATAAATAAGAGAGTGACAAAAGAAGTTGTTTGCTGTATAAAGCCAATTTATTCATTAACAGCTAAATGTTCAAAAAAACAAAGAATAGAACTCATAAAATATGCAAAGGAGACATTATCAAAGTACAATATAAAAAATAGATTATTAAAAAATAATTATATTTTAGATTTTGGATATTTGATAGTATATCGATATATATATGCCTTAAAGCCAATTGTTAAAAAAATATTATTTAAATAAGAATAAATGGAAAGGGATTGATAGATTTTGACAAATGAACATCCTTTAATCAGTGTAATTGTACCAGTATACAATGTAGAAAAGTATTTGAGAAGATGTTTAGATAGTATAGTAAATCAGACATATAAAAATTTAGAAATAATACTTGTAGATGATGGTTCAGTAGATAATTCAGGGAATATATGCGATGAATATGCCAATAAAGATAAAAGAATACAGGTGATACATAAGGAAAATGGTGGGGTATCAAAGGCAAGAAATATAGCTATGAATATTATGTCTGGCAAGTATGTGATATTTATAGATGCTGATGATTGGATTGAAAAAGATTGCATAGAAGAATTAGTTAATGCTACAATAATGCATAATGTGGAATTAGTCAGATATAACTACTATGTAAATTATACCTCGAATGACAACCTAGTTACAAATGAAAAAAAATATTTTGAACAAAAAAATGTAAGCATAAGAGAAAGAAAATATTTCAATCAGATTATAGAATACATAATTGCTGGAAAAATAAATGCATATTCAGTATTACTTTTAGTAAGAACAGAGGTAATACATAAATATAATATATTTTTTCAAGAAGATGTTCATTTGATGGAAGATGTACTGTTTTATATAGATTTATTTACGCATATAACTTCATTTATTTATGTTGATATACCAATGTATCATTATTTTCAAAATTCTGAAGGTGCCTGCTTGTCAAAACAAAATTATGATAGAAATTTGTACGAAACATTTATGGTAAACAAAAAAATTAAAGAGAAATTGTTGAAAAATAATTTTAACATTGAAGAACAAGTAAAAATTTTAGACACAAGATATATCAGTTTAATTACAGAATACATATATCGTTATATTAGTATAAATACAGAAAAATATATAATCTTTGAAAAAATGAAACAAATTACAGCAAATCCATTTTTTGTTGAAATGTGGAGTAATTTTGATAGCAATTTAATTTCTTTTAAATTAAGTTTGCCAGCAAGGATGTTATATAACAGAAGATATAATTCAGTATATTTTTTCTATCTTTTGAAGAAAACAATAAAAAACTTTTTAAAGTGATTGGAGATTTTGTATGAAAAGAGTAGCTATAATAACATTAACAGGAGATAAAAATTATGGTAATAAATTTCAAAATTATGCAATGCAAACGGTGTTGACAAAGTTTAACTTAGATGTTTCAACAATACTTTTAAAATCAAACACAGAAAATGTTATGAAAACAAATTGCTTGAAAGCTTTTCTAAAAAAACTCATTGAATATGTAAGAGAAAAAAGGATTAAAAATTTTTCTAAAAAATATATAAACAATTATTATTTTATTTCTTATAAGCAATTAAAAAAGGACTTTGATTGTTTTTGTATTGGAAGTGATCAGATATGGAATCCATATTTTTTAGATGATTTTTATTTTTCTTATGCAAAATTCACAGATAGAGCATTTTCGTATGCGGCAAGTTTTGGAATTGATGATATTCCTAGAAAATATACGAAAGAGATAAAAGATGGTCTATGTAAATTGAATAATATATCTGTTCGAGAAGAAACTGGAGCAAATATTGTAGAACAGTTAACTAATAAGAGACCAATAGTTGCTTTAGATCCAGTACTACTATTAGATGCTCATGAATGGAAAAAGATATCAGCTTCACCTATATTTAAACCAAAGAAAAAATACATTGTCACATATTATATAGGAAAGTGTTCCGAAGAAAGAAGAGATTATGTAAAAAAAATTGCTAAAGATAGAGGACTAAGTGTTGTAAATCTAGGAAAAATCAAAAATATGATATATTATTTAACTAATCCAATGGAGTTTTTGTATTTTTGGGAAAATTCTGAGATGGTTTTTACAGATTCATTTCATGGAGTAGTTTTTTCTATATTGTTTCAAAAACCATTTTATATTTTTGAAAGAGAAGATGAATACGTTTCTATGAATTCAAGAATAGAAACATTACTAAATAAATTTTGTTTAACGGATAGAACAATAAAAGATTATAATCAAAATTTGACATTTGAATGCGATTTTAGTAAGACCGATGAAATATTAAGAGTCGAAAGAGAAAAGTCTTTAGAATATTTAAAAAATGCATTAGATATTAAATAATGGAGGAAGTATGGCACGAATAAAAAATAGTATAAGCAACATCATGAGTAGTTATTTTGTTTTTTTTATAAAGACAATATTAACTTTTATTGTTAGAAGTGTATTGATAGAAAGAATAGCACAAACATATATTGGACTTAATAGTCTTTTTACAAATATTTTATCTATTCTATCAATCGCTGAGCTCGGATTAACTAATGTTATAGGCTTTAGTCTATATAAACCGTTAAAAGAAAAGGACAATAATAAAATCAGCAAATTGATGTATTTTTACAAAAAAACATATTCTAAAATAGGCATTATAATATTTATGTTAGGCATATTGCTTGTTCCTATTTTACCTTTCATTGTGAAAAAGAAAATCGTTGATATGTATCTTATTTATATTATGTTCTTGATAAATACGTGTTCTTTATATTTTATATCTTATAAAGATATTTTAATATCTGCTGATCAAAAGGCTTATAAGTTAACTTTGATTAATACACTATTTACGATTTTTATAGGTGTAGGTGAATTATTTATACTATACTTTACAAGTAATTTTATAGGATATTTACTAATTCAATTTATGCTAAACATTTTACAGCGTATAGTAACTAATCGTTTTGTATCTAATGAGTACAAAAGCATTGATTTCAACTGCAAGAAGGATTTAGATGATGCAAGTAAAAATGACATACGAAAGAACATAAAAGCAATGTTTTTCCATAAGATAGGGGATAGCATGATAAATGCCACAGATAATATAATACTAAGTGCATTTGTGAGTATTGATATGGTTAGCATTTATTCAAATTATTTACTAGTGATTTCGTACTTAACCACATTTGCAAACATGTTATATAATGGCTTTTTAGCAAGTTTGGGAAATTTCATAATTACAGAAAGTGCTGAAAGAAAGTACGAAATTTTTAGAAAAACTAATTTTCTAGGTTTTACTATTTTTAGTTTTTCATCTGTAGTATTGTTTAATGTGTTCAATGTGTTTGTAGAAATACTAGCTAACAAAAATTACTTATTGCCAAATTATATAGTTGCGATTATTATTTTGAATTTTTATATTGCTGGAATGAGGATAACAACTGGAAATATAAAAAATGCAGCAGGCTTGTTTGATATAGATAAATATACTCCAATTATTCAGTCTGTAATAAATATCGTTGTTTCAATTGTTTTAGCACATTTTTATGGAATAGCTGGCGTTTTAATAGGTACTTTTATAAGTGGAGTTTTACCATCAGTGCAAAGGCCTTGCATAGTTTATAAGCATATTTTGAACAAACCTGTTATGGAATATTTTTTAGAGTATGGTAAGTATTTCTTTATTACAATTTTTATATCGATTATTTCATACGTAATAAATAGTGCAATAGTTATAGAGAATCCAATACTAGTATTGGTGGAAAGACTAGCAGTAACAACTGTAATATATTTCGTTATTTATTATTTTATTTTTAAAAACAATAAAGAGTTTGAGTATTATAAAAATTTAATAATTAAGTTTTTAAGGAGAGAAGTTAATGGATAAAAAGGTCTCAATTTTGACATGTGTATATAATGGAGAAGAATATGTTGAAAGATATATTAAGTCAATAATTGAACAAACATATAGTAATATTGAACTTATAATAGTAGATGATGGCTCCAGTGATAAAACAAAGGAGATAATTAAAAAATACATAAACTATAGAAAAGAAATAGAGATAGTATATTTGTATCAAGAAAACGCTGGACAAGCTGCTGCTATAGCAAATGGCATAAAACATGTGACAGGTGACTATTTAACATGGGCTGATGCAGATGACTACTATGAAAATGATGCTATAGAAAAAATGGCTACTTTTTTAGATGAAACTCCCAAAGCTGATGCAGTTAGGTGTAATGCTTTAGCGCGAAACGAAAATGATTTAGACAATATTTCATATCATATGAAAGTGCCATTTAGGTATCGAAACAAAAAAGATATATTTGAAGATTGTATATTTATACGTGGAATAAATTGCTTTCCGGGAGTGTATATGATTCGTTTTGATAAATATAAAGAAAACAATCCTAATTTATATATATACGTATCAAGAGAGGGACAAAATTGGCAATTGCTACTACCGGCAATGTATAATCATAAATGTTATTATTTAAACGAGTATGTGTATAATTATGTGATTAGGGAAAAAAGTCATTCTCATATGCAACGAAGCTTGGATAAAAAAATGAACAGAGAAAATGGCATTAAAGAAATTTTGAAGCACACAATTGAAATTTTGAATATTAGTGTGGAGTATAAAACAAAACTTTTTTATGAAATTGAGCAAATGTATTTGATAAGAATTTATTACATTTATTTAGAAAATAATAAATTGGATTTGGCAAATAAATGCTATGAGAAAATATCTAAGAAAAATATTAAATTAAAGCTTAGAAATTTTGTGCTTAAACATGATAAACTATATAAATTATATAAAACTATAAGAGGTCTAGAATAATGATTGAAATAGAGAAAAAAGAAGAATGCTGTGGCTGTGAAGCTTGCTATAATGTTTGTCCGCATAAAGCAATTAAAATGAATGAAGACGAAAATGGATTTGAATTTCCAAATGTATTAAAAGAAAAATGTACTAATTGTAATGCTTGCCTAAGAGTATGCCCGATATTAAATACTAAAAATATTGATAATAAATTGGATTTTGAAAAGAAAGCATTTATTGCAATCAATAGAAATGAAGAAATAAGAAAGTTTAGTTCTTCAGGGGGTATATTTACATTATTGGCTGAAGAAGTGTTAAAAGATGGCGGAGTCGTATTTGGTGCAATGTTTGACGATAAATTCAATGTTGTCCATGGTTGGATTGAAGATATCAATGATATATGTAAGATGAGGGGCTCTAAATATGTCCAAAGCGAGATTAAAGATTCATACAATAATGTAAAGAAATTTCTAGAACAAGGAAGGAAAGTCTTATTTACAGGTACACCTTGTCAAGTGTCTGGCTTAATTAACTTTTTAGGAAAGCAATATCCTAATTTATATACGCAAGATATAATATGTCACGGAGTGCCATCACCGAAGGTTTGGAGAAAGTACATTCAATATAGAAGAAAAGAGGATAAATCCTCACCTGCTAGTATATCTTTTAGAGATAAAGAAAATGGCTGGAAGTTATTTAGCATGAAGTTTGCCTATGAAAATATGGAATATGTACAAGATATAAATCATGATATATATTTAAAAGCATTTCTAAGAAATATTGCACTTAGAGATTCATGTTATAACTGTAGATTTAAAGATTCTTCAAAGGTCAGTGCTGACATAACATTAGGTGATTTTTGGGGAATAGAACAGGTTGCACCAGAATTTAATGATAACAAAGGCGTTTCAGCCGTTATACTGAATACTGAAAAAGGATTAGGCATTTTTAAAGAAGTATCTTCGAGTACAATAAACAAAGAAATAGATATTGATACTATTGTTAAGTATAACTCAGCACTAACGAAATCAGTGTCGCCATCTAAAAATCGAGAGAAATTTTTTGCAGACTTAGATAAAAAAGATTTTGATGAATTGGCGAAAAAGTACTTAAGGGAGCCAAGCGTTTTGAGAAAAATAGCATCAAAAGTAAAGCGAAAATTATTTAAAATTTAAAAGAAAATAATATTATATATTCAAGTGAAAATATAATAAATTTCAAAAACGAAAATTTATGAGCAAATTGTATAAAATCAAATTGATATATAATCAGAAAGGAAAACTTATGAAAATTTTACACTTAGCAGATCTTCATATTGGAAAAATCGTACTAGAGCAATCAATGCTTGAGGACCAAAAATATATGTTAGAAGAAATAATAAAAAAAATAAAAGATGAATTAATTGAACTCGTTTTAATTTCTGGTGATATATATGACAGAAGTGTTCCGCCAGCTGATAGCGTCAATGTGTTAAATAATTTCTTGAAAGTGTTGATAAAAGACTTACATGTTAAGGTATGTATGATTGCAGGAAATCATGATTCAAAAGAGAGATTAAATTTTGGAAGTGAAATCTTTGCGTCTGATGGACTTTACATTAGTGCGATTTACAGTGGAAAGCTAGATAAGGTTGAATTGGAAGATGAATATGGCAAAATTAATGTTTATATGCTTCCATATATAAAACCAGTTGAAGTCAAACAGTATTTTGACGAAGAAACTGATTTATCTTCGTATAATAATGCAGTAAAAGCGGTTATTGAAAGAGAAGACATTAATGAAAATGAAAGAAACATTATTTTAACGCATCAATTTGTAACTGCTGGAAATAGCGAGCCTGAGAGAAGTGATTCGGAAACCAAATTTTTAGGTGGAACTGAAAATGTAGATGTTTCTTGTTATGATAAATTTGATTATGTAGCAATAGGCCATATTCACGGTCCACAAAGAATTGGTAGGGACACAGCAAGATATGCAGGAACAATGTTAAAGTATTCATTTTCAGAAGTGAATCAAAATAAGTGTTTGACGATTATTGATTTTAAAGAAAAAAGCAACATAGAAATTGATATTTCAAATAAAATAGTGCCTATAAGGGATATGAGAGAAATAAAAGGACCAATCGAAGAATTATTAAAAGAAGAAAATTATTCAAAGACAAATCGTGAAGATTACATAAGAGCAATCATTACGAATGAGGAACCTATATATGATGCGATTGGGCAAATAAAGAAAGTTTATCCAAATACTTTACGTCTAGACATATTAAATTCAAAAACAGAAAATAATCAAAATGTGCAGTTATCAAATATTGATAATATAAAGAAAAAAGATGAGGTTGAACTGTTTAATGAGTTTTATATATATCAAAATGGTCAAGGGTTAAATGATGAACAGCTAGAAATAATTAAGGATATCGTTAAAGAAATAAAAAAGGAGGACAAATAATATGAAACCATTAAACTTGGAAATCTCTGCATTTGGCCCATATAAAAATAAAATAGAAATTGATTTTACAAAAATCGGAGAAAATGGAATATTCTTAATTACTGGTGATACTGGAGCAGGAAAAACAACAATATTTGATGCTATAGTATTTGCCTTATACGGTGAATCAAGTGGAAGTAATAGAAAAGGCATATCGGTTAGAAGTGATTTTGCAGATGGTAATACCGCAACGTATGTTATACTAAAATTTTCACATAAAGATAAAATTTATAAAATAGAAAGAAATCCCCAGTATGAGAGACCAAAGAAAAATGGAGAAGGCACGACAACCCAAATTGCCGATGCAAGTATTTTTGAAGATGATGAAGTACTAGCAACAGGTGTTAATAATGTTGAAAAGAAAGTACAAGAAATACTTGGCATTGATGTAAAGCAATTTAAACAAATTTCAATGCTTGCACAAGGTGAATTTTTAAAAATATTATTTGCCGAAAGTAAAGATAGAACAGAAATATTTAGAAAAATATTTGATACATACGTATACGAAGATATAAAAAACAAATTAAGAAGTAAACAATCTGAAGCTTATATGAATTTAAACAGTTTTAAAACTCAATTTTTAACCAATGCAAATAATATAAGATGGCAAGAAAAGCCAGGATTTATGAGTGCCATAAATGAGAAGAATGTACATACTTATACTAAAGATGTTTTGGAATTGTTACAAGACGAAGTGGAAAATGATAAAAAGAAAATTGATGAAATAAATGAAGAATTCAAAAAAATCGATGAGGACGTAAAACAACGAGAATTAAAAATATTAGAAGCAGAAAAAATTAATGCAAATTTTATTCGATTGAACGAATTGAAACAAAGAAGCGAAGAACAAATTGCAAAAAAGGAAACATACGAAAACAAGCAAAAACAAATTCAGAATACTCAAAAAATTAAAGAACTTGTTTTGCCTAAGGAACAAATCTACAAAAAAATTCAAAATGAAGTAAATGAAATCAATTTACAGGCTAAGGAAAATAGTCACATACTTGATGAATTGAATATTACAGAAAAAGAATTTGAAAATAAAGACATTAAAGTTAATGAATTAAAAATAAAATCGGAGGATTTAAAAAAGCAAAGTGAAAAGATAAATAAATTTAGTGAAGAAATTAAAAATATTAACGAGATTTTGAATACAATTTCCGAGCATGACAAATATAGTGAGATAATAAATATTGCTAATGAAAAAGAAGAAAAAATATTGAAATTAAAAGATATCCTTTCGGAATATGCAAAATTAAATGAAGAAAAAGAAAAAATTGCAGAAGAAAATTCAAAAGCACAAGAAATAGAATTGACATTTAAAGAAAGGGAAATAGCTAATAAAAATTTTGACACTATAATTGATGAATATAGAAAAATAGAAGATTGCTATAGGCTGGAAGAGGATAAGTTTTATAAAGGTCAAGCGGGAATACTAGCAGAAAATCTTGAAGAGGGGCAAAAATGTCCTGTATGTGGAAGTACGCATCATCCTGAATTAGCAGTTAAGAGTGAGACTTTATCTAAAGAAGAATTAGACAAATTAAAAATAAAGAAGAGAGAGATAGAGGATCGAAAGAATAAATCAAATGAAAGATTAAGTGCCATAAATGCAAAGCTTGATACTTTAATAAAAGATATAAATATTGATAGCAAAAATGAAAACCTAAATGAATATCTAGAAAAAATCAATTTAAACTTAGAAAATATTAAAAAGGACATTACTTCTAAATATGAGGAAGCAAATAATTTATATATTAACATTACAGAGGAGAAATTAAATATTGAAGATTTTGACTACGATTCATTCAAATCTGAATTCGATAGTAGGAAAAAAATCGTACAAGAAAAAATTATACAATGTAATGCAATTGTAGACAATTTCTCAAAAAACATGAAAAAAGAATTATCGGCCAAAACAGATATAAAAGAATATGCACAAGAGGTTAAGGATAATTACGAAAAAATACAAAGAGAATTTAGTAGTATTTCTGAAACTATATGTGATTTGTATTATGATATTGAGAAAGCGACAATTTCCATTGATGAATTTGATTTTG
>CAUGFN010000004.1:0-53369 GCA_959598745.1 uncultured Eubacteriales bacterium | reverse complement strand
ATCCTCCCTTACACAAATTTAATTCTTCTATCTTTTCCTTTTTGCGTTTATGAATACACCTTTTAAGTTGTCCAAATCTTCAAGTACTTTTCCTGCACCTTTTACAACACAGTCAAGTGGCGTTTCTGCAATATTTACAGGTATACCTGTTTCCAACGCTAGCAATCTATCAAAGTTTTTTATCAAAGCCCCGCCACCAGATAACGTTATACCATTTATCATTATGTCTGCCGCAAGTTCTGGTGGTGTTTTTTCTAACGTCATTTTTATTCCGTCAACAATTTGCATTATTACTTCTTTCATTGCTTCTTCAATTTGAATTGATGTTACTGTTATCGTTCTTGGTAGTCCTGTTGAAAAATCTCTTCCTTTTACATCCATCTCTTCTGTTGTCATCGATGGATATGCAGAACCTATCGACATCTTTATTTCTTCCGCCGTTGTTTCTCCAATTGCAACATTAAATTTTTTCTTTATATAATCGACAATAGCTTCATTCAATTCGTCTCCAGCAATTCTTAGTGATTTACTAGTAACAACTCCTCCAAGTGAAATTACACATATTTCACTTGTTCCTCCTCCTATATCTACTATCATTGTGCCACTAGGATCACCAACTTTTAAACCCGCACCAATTGCTGCTGCCATTGGTTCTTCCATTAGATATGCTTCTCTTGCACCAGCATTTAAAGTTGCCTCCTCAACGGCTCTTTCTTCAACTTCTGTAACTCCTGTTGGCACGCATACAACAACTCTCGGTCTTGCAACAACATATCTTTGACAAGCTTTATCAACAAAATATTTAAGCATCATTTTAGTTGCGGTGAAATCTGCAATCACACCATCCTTTAATGGTCTAATTGCATCTAAATTTTCAGGCGTTCTTCCGAAGCATTTCTTTTGCTTCCATTCCAACAGCAACAACTTGTCCTGTATATTTATCTACAGCAACAACAGATGGTTCTCTTATTATTATTCCCTTCCCTTTTAAATGTACTAATGTGTTGGCTGTTCCCAAATCAATTCCTATATCCTTCGCAAAAAAGCCCATTTCTTCCACTCCTTTAATCTTAAAACTTCTTCATTCTTTTTAAACTACTAAATTCTCCATCACCTATTATTATGTGATCTAAAAGTTCTATCCCTATTTCTTCACCAAGCTTTGCTATCTTTTTTGTTGTAAGTACATCGCTAGCACTTGGTGAAATATCTCCGCTCGGATGATTATGAACCAAAATCATTTTTATTGCGTTTGCTTTTATTGCCTCTCTAAAAATTTCTCTTGGTTCAAACTCTGCTCGAATACTTGTCCCAATATTATTAGTTATGATTTTTATTATCTGATTATGACAATCCAATAAAACTGTTTTAACATGTTCTTGTTTTTGATATCTCATACTTGGCATAAGTATTTCTGCAACTTCTTTCGGTGTTGATATCTTTTTCTTAAGTATATTATTAGGTTGCACTGCCCTTGTAGCTATTTCAGCAACAGCCTTTAATTGTATTGCTTTGACTCTTCCTATCCCTTTTTTCTCTTTTAATTGTTCTAGCGAAATATCTTGTAAAAATGTTATGCTGTTTTGTTTTTCAGCATCGCTTAACAATTCTTGTGCCACTTCAACAGACGTTAGCTCTCTTGTGCCACTTCTTATAATTATTGCAATAAGTTCGGACATAGTTAAAGAATTTGCACCATGCAATTCTAACTTTTCGTATGGTCTTTCCATTTCGGGTAGTTCTTTTAATTTCATTTAACCTCTCCTTATTTATAAAAGATTGGTCCCTATATTTTTTTATATACAATTATAGCGATTATTATTCCTATAATGCTTGCAACATTTAGATGTATCATTACACTAAATGTAAGTTGTAAAATTGCTATGTCTAGTACAAGTGGCTCTGTTAAACCAAAGCTTTCCCCATATCCAAGCCACGAAAGCCAAGACACACTTTTTGCGAGTTCTCCAAGCAATCCCCCTATAATAATTCCTGAAAATAAAAATATTAAAAATATCCAAAATTTTCTGTCGCTCATAATTTATTTCCCCTTTTCTTTAGTATCTTCTCTCTAGATAATTATATATATATATGATATCGTTTTCAAGTGTTTTTTGTGCTTCCGTAATATCTTTGCGGTTTTTCTTTTAGACAAAAACCAAGCATTAACAATCAATTTTATTTGAGTTAATGCTTGGTTAATTTTATATTTTTTTAAATAATTCCATATCTTCTCGAAGTACCTTTTAGATTGTTAACACAATATCTTGCCCATATTGCATACTCTGTTGTATCTTTTCTTATTATTTCTATACTATACTTTGTTTCGTCATTTTTTAATATTCTTACTATATCAATCTCATCTAGAGCTAAGCCTTCTATAACTTTTGAATATATAGAAATACCTTTTCCGTTATTGATAAATCTAGCTATATCGTTGTATTTCTCCCCATTTTTATTATCTAATATTTCTACCTCTACATCTTTATCTTCATTTTCAGAAACATCTAAAAACTTCTCGACCAATGTTGCCAAAGATTTTGGTAGTTTTATTTTTCCTTCATCTGTTCCTGTCTTTGCTATCTTACCTGCTTCAAAAATTAATGTTGTAACATTCTCCGAATTTATTTCTTTTACATCTTTTATTATTTTGGTTTTCTTATTTTCATTTTCTTGAACGTCATCATCTTTTCCTAAAAGTCTTTTCAAATCTTTTTCTGTTTTTGTTGTTTCTAGTATATCTTTCTTTGCTTCTTTTTCTACTTCTAACTCTACATTCTTTCTAAGTTCAATGCCATCATCGAACTCTATATCCACATTATCTAAATCCTCTACATTAAATAAGCCTAGGTTTGCACCTTCGTCATATACTTGCTCTCCAATTGATTGTTCTTTGTTTCCATACAATTCGCTTATGCTTGGTATCTTTCTATCTATAATTCTACTTAATATTTCGCCATTCTTTGCTAATAAAATTATATCTTCTCTATCAATTGTTTTGAAATTATTTGCAGTTCCTTGCAATAATTGATTTTTGAAAATTTTAAAGCTATCTTTATCTTCTTTCGAATATTTAATCTCTGTTATTAAGCAAATATTTTCCAGCAAACCGCCTTCAGAAAGTTTGCCACTGCACAAATAAACATAAGAGTCATTAGTATTTGATTCAAAAACATAAACTCTTGTTTCAACCTTATCTTCTTCTTGATTAACATGAATATTCAAGTCAACCCCAACAGATAGTAGTTTTAGCAAAATATCTTTTGAAGTATTTTTTCTATCAACACCAATTAGCATATGTACTTTTGTACCATTGCTTATTCCTTTTTCGATACTTTCTATTAGATACTCAATTCCCGAATCTTTTACAATTCCTGAAATAATCCATGCATCATCAAATCTCTCTTCTAGCTTTTTTCTAAGGATATCTCCCATTTTTAATTCTTTTGGTTGATTAATAAATTTTATATCCATAAGCATACTCCAATCTCTTATTTAATATATACATCTCCTTAAATTTTAACATATTTTGACTTAAAATGCAATATTTCAATTAACATAACGTTCGCTTGAGCATAATATATACTATACCACCTATATTTTGGAATAAAAATCTTATTTTGTGGAAACAATTATATTACACATAGAAATAGAGGTGAGTTATTTGACTATTAAAAGAGGAGATATGTATTATGCTGACTTAAGCCCTGTTATAGGTTCTGAGCAAGGTGGTATTAGGCCAGTTTTAATAATTCAAAATGATGTTGGAAATAAGTTTAGTCCCACTGTAATCGCAGCTGCAATTACCTCACAAACAAGTAAAAATAGGCTTCCTACACATATTAATATTAATTCGAAAGATTATGGGTTAATGAAAAATTCTGTTATTTTAGCAGAACAAATACGAACCATTGATAAATCCAGGCTTAAAGAAAAGATTGGTCAAGTTGATGAATCAATTATGGGGCAAGTAAACAATGCTCTTGGCATTAGTTTCGGTTTGCAAGGTTAAAAAATAAGAGACTAAATTTTAGAAAAAGTTATCTTTTTCTTTCGAGATTATGTTTTATTTAATCTCAATTATATTTAGTCTCTTTTAGTTTTTTCATTAATTTAAATTTCATACTTCTAAATTTAATTTTTAAGAATAATCTCGTTATGATATATTCTGTATCATACTCTTAAGTTCTTCTAGCCCGTCTATTTCATTTACTCGCTTTCTTATTTCGGCGGCATTTGCAAATCCTTTTATATACCATGCAATATGCTTTCTAATTTCTCTTATTGCTGTATATTCGCCTTTTTCTTTAATTAACATTTCTAGATGTTTTTCTATCATCTTCTTAACATCTTCACATGTTTTATTTACCTTTTGACCTGAAATTATTTCTTCGAATATCCAAGGATTACCTAAACTTGCTCTTCCTATCATTATTGCATCACAGTTTGTTTTTTCAAATATCTCATTTGCACTTTCTATGCTAATTATATCGCCATTTCCAATCACAGGTATAGATACAGAATCTTTTACTTCTTTTATTATATTCCAATCTGCTTTGCCTGAATAAAATTCTTCTCTAGTCCTCCCGTGTACGGTTATTGCTGAAATGCCATTTTTTTCGGCTATTCTTGCTATTTGCACTGCATTTACATGTTCTTTGTCCCAGCCTTTTCTAATTTTTATTGTTACCGGGACCTTCGCTTTTTCAACCACCTTTCTGGTTATTTCATCTATTAGTTCTGGACTTTGCATTAATTTTGAACCATCTCCATTTTTAACTACTTTCGGTGCTGGGCATCCCATGTTTATATCTATAATATCGGCACTACCACTTATCTCTTCTGCAACTTTCGCCATTATATCTGCATCTGAGCCAAAGATTTGAACAGCAAACGGAGTTTCTTTTTTCGCCTTTTTCATTAATAGCCTTGTTTTTTCATCATTATAATACATCCCTTTCGCACTTATCATTTCACTATATGTAAGTCCAACTCCAAATTCTTTGCAAATGCTTCTGTAAGGGACATCTGTTATTCCTGCCATTGGTGCTAAAAAAACATTATTATTTATTTCTACATTTCCTATTTTTATTTTGTGTATCATTCTTATTTCCTAATTAATTTATTTAGATTTTGTGGATATATCTATAAACCTTTATTCAAACATTTTTTTATTTCTTCTTCCGCTAACACTAAGCAATAAGCCAAGTCCTGCAAAGTTTGTTAACATAGCACTTCCGCCATAGCTTATGAATGGTAAAGGAATTCCTGTTATAGGCATAAGCCCTATATTCATTCCAACGTTTTCTAAAAAGTGTGCTAAAAACATTCCGGCCACACCAACTGCAATTAATGCACCATAGTCATCTTTAGCTGTTTTACCGACATATATACTCTTGCATATTAATAGTACAAACAATGCAACAACTAAACTCGAAACAACAAATCCCATTTCTTCACTGATTACTGCAAAAATAAAATCTGTTGTTTTCATTGGCAAATATCCAAGTTGTGTTTGGTTTCCATTGAAAAGTCCCATTCCCCAAGTTTGTCCTGAGCCAACAGCTAATTGTGATTGAATTATATTATATCCAGCACCACTTGGATCCATCTCAGGATTTAAAAATACTGTTATTCTGTTCTTAGCATAGTCCGGAAGCACATACTGATATGCTAAAAACACACTCACAACAACTGTAACTATCGCTCCAACAACATACCAAATATTAATACCGGCAATAAATATCATTAGTGCAGATACTACCAAAAATACCATCGCAGTTCCATAATCAGGTTGCATTGCAAGCAAAACACACGGAATTGCAACATACATTAAAATAGCAAGAACGGATAATGGTTTATTTAGTGTTTTCTTTTCTTTAAAATACTGTAATAACTTACCGTAATCCTATTATCAAAGTTATTTTTGCAATCTCGCCAGGCTGTATGCTTACACCTCCAAATTGAAACCAGCTAGTAGCTCCATTTATAGGTGGCGTAAACAAAACAGCAATAAGACTCAGTATTGTTAATATATATATTGGTATCCATAGCTTACCGAGCAAATCATAATCTATCATTAGTACAACTATCATTCCTGCAATTCCTACAAGAAACCATACTATCTGCTTAGTAACTTCTGACGTATCGCCATTTACTCCACCATTTGCACTATATAGTGCAACTATTCCTATTCCAAACAATAAAATTGAAATTATTATTATCATATAATCTAATGACTTTAATATTTTTTTCACATATCTACCTCCTTCTATATAACAAAAGCCCATATACCTGCTGAAATTCGCTATATATGGGCATCTTTTATTTTTTAGTTTCTTTTTTTGTTTTCGAAGTTGTAGTCTTTTTTGATGCTGTTTTTGATGTTGTCTTCCTTGTAGTCTTTGTAGCTTTCTTTTCTGTTAGTTTCTTCGTTTCTTCTACTTCCTCTTTTGGTTGTTCCTCTTCTACCTTAATTTCTTCTTTAATTTCAACTTCCTCTGAAATTTTTCCTTCATCTTTTGCCTTATTCATTATTTGTTCAGCATGATTTAAAAGTTTTTCTGCAACTTCTTCTGCCTGTTGCTCTGTCATCACTGGTGTTGGATTTTCTTCTTCATCATTCTCGCTCTTAGGAGCTACAGGTTTTACATTCTTTATAGGTATGTTTGCGTACAAAGCCGGTCCTTCAAGCCCAACTTCAACTCCTCTTGTAAGCTCAACTTCCAAAGATTCTTCGTCTATTTCTATATATTTCTTTATTACGTCTATTATTTCTTTCTTCATCATTTCAAAGAAATCTGGTGAAACGCTTGCTCTATCCTGCATAAGAACCAATTTTAATCTATCTTTTGCCGCTTGTTTTGATGTTATTTCTTTATCCTTTTTTTGAAAATTTTTAATAAAGTTTAAAACTGGCTCAAAAACTTCCCTCAATTCCATAATATGTGCCTCCTAATCTTATAACATTCAAGTCAATCTAACCGGCTTTTAATGTTTTGTCCAAAATGCTTTAAACTTTTTCCAAGCTCCTTCTTCTTTTCCTGGTATTGTTACTTCTATATCTTCTCCTAAAATTCTTCTTGCTGTTTCCATATATGCTCTTCCTGACATTGATTTTGCGTTTGTTACAGATGGTTCACCTTTATTTGTTTGGATTATAACATTTTCATCATCTGGTATTGCACCAATTAATTTTATAGATAATAGCTCAACGATATCATTTGCGTCCATCATTTCGCCTTTTCTAACCATTTTTGTTCTTATTCTGTTTAAAATAAGTTGTGGCTTTGGAAGACTACTTGACTCAAGTAGTCCAACTATTCTGTCTGCATCTCTAACTGCTGATACTTCTGGAGTAGTAACAACCAATGCTCTGTCTGCACCAGCAATAGCATTCTTGAAACCTTGCTCTATTCCAGCTGGGCAGTCTATAATAACATAATCGAACTCGATTTTTAAATCTTCGCATATTTTTTTCATTTGTTCTTCATTAACAGCATTTTTATCTCTCGTTTGGGCAGCAGGAAGTAAGAATAGACCCTCATATCTTCTATCCTTTATTAGTGCTTGTTTTAGCTTGCAGTTTTCTTCGACAACATCAACGATATCATAGACAATTCTATTTTCTAAGCCCATTACAACGTCTAAGTTTCTAAGACCTATATCTGTGTCTACTAAAGCAACCTTTTTTCCCATCATAGTAAGTGCAGTTCCTAAATTTGCAGCACTTGTTGTTTTACCAACGCCACCCTTTCCAGATGTTATTACAATTACTTCTCCCATAAATATCCTCCATTCTAGTGGCTTCTTTGAAAGCCGTTCCTCCGTACACAATTATGATATATATTATTGGTTAAAAAGTCAAGATTAACATGGGGATTTTTATCTTTCCATATCGCCCTTGTTTGTCTTTTGACTTTCTTCTATTCTGCGATTATGCCTCAAATGTCTTATCTGATTTATCCAGTAGTTTATAAGTGTGCTTACTCTTTCTTTTGGTATTTCGTCTGACAATTCTTCTAGGTCCTCCATATCAAATTCCACTTCTTCTTTTATTCCGTTATTTCTCTTATATTCCTTCAATTTTTGCATTTCCTCATCTGATAATTGTGCACCATATTCATTTGAAGAAGCTTTTGATTCATTTTTTAATTTTTGTATTTCCTTGTCTAAATCAAAAGTGCTTTTTTCGTATCTTTCATCATATATTTGTCTTTCATCTTTTTCAAACATCATCTCTAAAAGTTTATCTTTCTGTTCTTCTTCGCTCATGTTACCTTCCACACAAATTTCTTTGTATTTTTCTAACAACTCTTCTTCATTTTTTGTAAGTTTTGATTTGTTTTTTTCCTTATATCTTACTATTCCGATCCTTTTTGATATATCAACAAATGCTATAAAAAGTTCTATATTTGCTTTTAGTTCTTTTGGCTCTATTGTTCCATTTGCAAGTCTAAATTCAAGCGTGTTTTTGCCTCTATTTAAATTTTCAAAATTTAATGAAAAGAATCTCTCACTTTCGCTTGTTTCCTTTTCTGCCTGTATTTTTTTTATCATTTCTTTATAACTATAAACATTCATTGCTGTGTCATCATATGATAGCATTTCTTCTATTTTAGAAGCTATTGGTTTCGCAAATTCAATGCCTCTATGCTCTTCTCCTGCACGGTTTGTAATTTTATACATGATTTTTTCATTACTCTTCCACATCTCTAGCAAAGATTTCCATGTAAACTTTGTGGCTTCTTCGTTTGTTTTCTGAAAATCTTCTCTTACTTCCAAATAATTTGAACCAATATGTATATGACCTCCACAACTCTTATTTGTATATTCTCCAAGCATAGTCAACTGCTCTGCTACAGCTATCACATCATCTATATTATCACTTTCAAGTATTGGAGATGTTATTTCTATTCCTGGATATTTTTCATCTTGTATTGTATTGTCGCAGTCCCCACTAAATCCATTTATTGATATGTCATATAAATAATTACTTGCGGGTCCAACAATTTCAAGTTCCACGCCTAGCGTCATTTGATTTGGCATATATATACGTGCCTGGTGTTTTAATTTTCCATTATCGTTCTTCAAATTTTTTATTATCGCATATTTTTTTAATATTTCTTCACGCAATTTTTGTTTTCCGCACAAATAATTTCAAGTCTTGGAGTATGTTTTCAATTTTATCTCCAGTTGAATTTAGTATAATTAAATCCGCTTCTTCTCCATTTAGTTTCCCGTATCTTTCATCTATTATATTTTTTAGTATATCAATGGAACATGCATCAGTTAAGAATAATAATTTTCGCACATTTTCCTTATCATTAAAAATAAAGTTTACTGCTGGTAATATTCCTTCATGAGAATCTTCTAATTCTTTTTTTAGAATAAATTCTTGTAAATTTCTATTTTTTTCATCACATATGATTTTTAGTATTTCTATTTCTGGAACCCCAAATTTTCTTAGTTTTTCAAACTTGTCAGTGCTGCCTTCTATTTTTAATAATTCTTTTATATCCAAATATCTTGATAAAACATATATTTTTGAATGCTCACTCAATCCATATTTTTGTATATTTAATTCTCCATTTTCATCATAATCTAATAATTTTGATCTTTCCTCTTTTGGCATTGAAATAATCTCTTGAATTTTTGAATACTCATTCAAAGCATATGGATCTTGTTCTACTAATGCCTTTAGAAAAAGTTTATTATAATAATTTTCGTCTCGCCTATCACAAGTTGTTTGAACGTAAAACTTTATCTCGGAAACTCTACTAAGTAAGTTATTATATGATTTTTCCGAATTTGTTAGTGCTCTCATCTATTTTTCACCACCTGTTTTGCTTTTAAATATACTTAAGAGCTTTTCTTGTAAATTGTTTTTTGTATTTAGTACTTTTTCTTCAGTTTCATCTTTGCAAATATACTCATTATATAGCATTGCAAGAATTTCTTTTGACTCTTTAATAATTGCCTGTTCCTTTAATCTTTTCGAACTGTCGAACATAACCTCATGCGTCATATCTGCATTTTGTCTTAAAAACTCCATAAATTTTCTCGGAATTTTTCTAACTAATGCTCTCTCTGTGTGTTCTAACACATCTAACACTTCTGCAAAAGCTTTTCTATATTTAATATCCATACTCAATCTCTATCACCTCAGTTTCTCTCAAATAATTGTTTTTTCGCTTTCAAGACACAAAAAATGAGAGAAAGATTTTTCTTTCCCTCATTATACTACATATTTTAAATTATTCCATAAAAACTTTATATGCTCTGTAAGACATATATACATCGAATTTACTTGTTACTTCATATGGTGAATGCATTGATAGTACTGGTGTTCCACAATCTATAACATCCATTCCTTTGTTTGCTAGGATATATGCGATTGTTCCACCGCCACCTTCGTCTACTTTTCCAAGTTCACTTATTTGGAATCTAACTTTGTTATCATCAAACAATTTTCTAAGCTCAGCAACATATTCAGCATTTGCATCGTTTGCTCCAGATTTTCCCCTAGCTCCTGTGTATTTGTTTAGTCCTACACCCATTCCAAAGAATGAAGAGTTTCTCTTTTCTGCCACTGATGCATAAATTGGGTCAAATGCTCCATCAACATCTGCAGATAACATCTTTGAATTTGCAAGTGCCTTTGCTATTGTGTTTGGTGTTTTTTCTTCTCCTCTTAAAGCAATCATTTCAAGAACGAAATTTTCAAATGCTCTTGCTTCCATTCCTGTGTTTCCAACACTTCCGATTTCTTCTTTATCTACTAAAATACATACTGCTGTTTTCTTTGGATTTTCAACTTCACAAATTGCTTTTAAAGATGTATATGCACATACTTTATCATCTTGTCCATAACCTGCAACCATGCTTCTATCAAAGCCTAAACTCTTTGCATTAAATGCAGGAACAATTTCAAGCTCTGCGCTTATAAAATCTTTTTCAACTATTCCGTATTTTTCATTTAAAAGTTTCATAACATTTAATTTTACTTTCTCTGAAACTTTTTCATCATTAAATGGAATGCTACCGATTAGAAGATTTAAATCTTCTCCCTCAATGCCTTCAGATAACTTTTTCTCCATTTGTTTTCTAGCCATGTGTGGAAGTAAGTCTGTTATAACAAATGTTAAATCATCTTCTTCGTTACCAATGTTTACTTCAACATTTTTTCCATTTTTCAAAGCAATAACACCATGTATTGCAAGTGGCATTGTAACCCATTGATATTTTTTAATTCCACCATAATAGTGAGTTTTAAAATATGCAAATCCATTATCTTCATATAGTGGATTTGGTTTTAAGTCTAATCTTGGTGAGTCAATGTGTGCACCAACAACTTTCATTCCATTTTCAATTGGCTCTTCACCAATTACTGCAAGCACGATATTTTTGCCACGATTTATTTCATATACTTTGTCACCAGCTTTTAGTTTTTTAACTTTGCTGATTTCTTTAAAGCCGTTTGCCTCTGCAATCTCTTTAGCCTCTTTAACACATTCTCTTTCTGTTTTACCTTTATTTAAGAAGTTTATATAGCCATCATTAAAAGATAAAATCTCTTTTTTCTCTTTTTCTGAAAGCTCCTCCCAACCATTTTTATCATTCATCAAAAGCTCATCTTTAAGTTTTTGACCTGCTGTTTTTGTTTCTGCCATAATTATACCTCCTAACATTTTACTTTCCTAAATTATTATACACATATTAGAAATTATTATCAATAAAATGTGTTTTTTTACAATGATTTTGTGTCATTCCAACATCAGGAGGAACGCAAGTTACGTCATCAACAACAGTAAAAATAACATCAAATCAAACATTATATGCACAATGGGTAGCAAAGTATGATTGTAAATGTAGTAACTGTACAAACAAAGTAAGTACATACAACTCATATTGTTCAACATGTAGCAGCTATTCAAAATGTTCATCAAGTGGTTCTTGTACGAGACACTGTACATCAACACATTATTGTAAATGTAATGGATGTAGTAGTACGGTTTCATGTAATACTTCACAATGTTCAACTTGTGATTCATATTCAGAGTGCACGAGTTGCTACAACTGTGGATACCACTATAGTATATGTTCAGATTGTGGATATTGTAGTTCTTGCGGATGCACTTGTGATTCTTCTGTTGGAGATACATCATGCTACTGCTGTGGCGGAGCAGGAGGATGCCATGATACGCACGTAGAAACAATAACATGTGGTAGCTGCAACATACCTGCTAAGGCTGTTAGTTGTACCGCTGGATGTTGGGCTTATCTAGATTGTGTATGTGTTACAATACCTGATTTGGCAAGTAACCCTGACATGCATAATTACGATTATACAGGCAAATGTGAAGTTTGCGGAAGATAATAAATTAAAATATTTAAAAGCACAACGGTCTTTGTAATATAAAGACTCTTGTGCTTTTTTATTAAAAAGATTTTTCTTATTTTTAAAAAATTCATGCAACAATAATAAAGAATAAAATACGTTTTACAAAATAATATTCAACGCAAAAACGGAATGAAATTTTTTGTTTCACTCCGTTTTTAATCTTAAGATTATTATAAATTATTAGTTGCTTTTAAGACCTGTACCATTACAAGCTGTACAAATTCCTGTTTCAACAAAATGTCTTGATGTTTCACCATGTTCACATGGACCAACTTCACTATAGCCTGTTCCCCTACATGTAGAGCATAATAATGGTGGATTTCCTACCCACCAACCCAATCCTTTACAGGTTGAACAAGTAGTTATACCTGTGTATCCGCTACAACTATATCCTTCCTTTCCGCTACCGCCACAAGAAGAGCACAACGTTGAACCTCCACTAGACCCTCCGCCAGAGTCACCGCCAGAATCACCTCCAGAACTACATCTGCATCCGCAAGAACTACAATATCCACAATCTGAACATATACTATAGTGGTATCCACAGTTGTAGCAACTCGTGCACTCTGAATATGAATCACAAGTTGAACATTGTGAAGTATTACATGAAACCGTACTACTACATCCATTACATTTACAATAATGTGTTGATGTACAGTGTCTCGTACAAGAACCACTTGATGAACATTTTGAATAGCTGCTACATGTTGAACAATATGAGTTGTATGTACTTACTTTGTTTGTACAGTTACTACATTTACAATCATACTTTGCTACCCAATGTGCATACAACGTTTGATTTGCCGTTATCTTCACAACCGTTGATGGCGTAACTTGTGTTCCGCCTGATGTTGCTGTGTACCAACCCGAAAAGTCATAATTACTTCTGCTTGGGTTTGGTAATGTTCCATATGTTGAGTCATATGTTACTGTAATCGTCGATGTACTTACACTTCCACCATTTGCATTTAATGTTACTGTATACTGATTTGCTGTCCAATGTGCATATAATGTATGTGCATTAGAATTTGTAACTGTTGACGTTTTAGTTATATTTGTTCCACCTGTTGATGATGTATACCAACCCGCAAATGTATATCCAGTTCTTGTTGCTGTTGGTAAATCACCATAAGCCTCATCATAATATACTGTCTTTGTATTTGTTCCTACGCTACCGCCATTTGCATTAAATGTAACTGTTACTGCACATGGCTGTATTGTTAATATTGCCGTATTGCTAGTTGCGGCTAAATAATTTCCGTGTGCTGCAATTTCTGCAACTACGTAATATGTTCCAACTTTACTTGGAGCTCCACCAACACTTGCTACACCATTAGCACTTGTTGTTCTGTTGTTTGGGTCATCTACTTTCTCACTAGTATAATATGTGTATGTTATAACCCCTGTTGGTGTTGTGCCATTTGGTGTTCCTGTAACTGTTGCACTCTTTATACTTTTGTTGTTTCTATCATATGTATAACTTGTATTTTCTAATGTTATTGTTGGTTTTACAGCTACTATTGTGAAATTAATTTTTTTAGTTCCACTATATGCTTTTTTTCCTGTTATTGTAGCTGTTGCCGTTCCTACATTAATATTGTTTTCGTATGTTATTGTATAGTGAACATCTTTCTTTAAAGTTACATTCTCATCTTCATCTTTCACAAGAATTTCTGCTTGTATTTCTTGCCCTGTATATTCATAATTATCTTTTGTTAATTCTATTTTTACATTTGAGTTGTCAAACTTTTTAGCTTCTACTTTTACATATGTTTTTGAAGTGTTTCCTGCAATGTCTCTTACCCATATATAGTTTGTAGTATCAACTTTCACACCATAAGTAATTTCTTTTTCTTTCACTACTTCATTTATTGGAATCCATTTTTCTGGCTTATCTTCTGAGTTTACTATCGCATATGCGAAAAGTCCTGATTCATCATCTTTTATTGTTGCCGTTCCTCTAAAGTCAAAATTTGTCGGAACATTTGATAAGTTTAATTTCATATTTTCAACTCTAGGTTCTATTACATCAATATTTTCTATTGTTAAGCTCTTTATTTCTCCAAACAGCGTTTCTGTATCTGTTTTCTTTACAACGACTGCATCTATCTTCATGTTATCTTCTATATATAATTTTTCTACTCT
The DNA here is from genome assembly GCA_959598745.1 of uncultured Eubacteriales bacterium. Classification (GTDB taxonomy): domain Bacteria; phylum Bacillota; class Clostridia; order TANB77; family UBA1234; genus UBA1234. The sequence continues at coordinate 38,821 of CAUGFN010000004.1, read as the reverse complement.
TCCTGTTGCTTCTTTCCATTCTCCTTCTGCAAATCTATACCATCTTTCAAAGTCATCGTCCATTGCTTTTTCAGGATAGGTTATAACAACTGTAGACAAAGTTGTCCAACCTGTTGTTGGCGAATACTCTATTACAATTCCATTTGGTATATCATTAAGTTTTCCCGTTGAATGTTCTACAGATTCTGTTATATGTCCTACATTATCCTCTGCCCTACTTTTTATATTGTAATTTACATTAGGTTTATTATTTTTTATTGTTATCTTAGGATTTAAAATGTCTTCCACTTCGAACCATTTGTATTCCGATGCAGTTGATTCTTTGTATCCTATTTCTATCTTTTTTAGTCCTGATCCAACCGCTGGATCTATTTGTTTGGCTGTTATCTCAAAGTTATATCCGTCTACTACAACGTCTGGTTTTGTTCGTGTTGGAGGTGTGGTATCTAATATTATTGATGTTTTTTGATATAACACTGTGTCATTCTTTTTATTTTTAAACCATGCATGTACCACATTTAAACCTTCTGATAAATACAATGCTGCTGTATCAGCACTTCTTCTCCATGTCGCATCACCACTGCTTGGAGCAGCTGGTGTTTCTTCACTCTTGATTTGTTTTATACACATTATTTCGGCATCTGTATCTATTACTAGTGTTGCAAGTTGTCTTGTCGTATATGCTTCACCAGTATTTATTTTAATTATTGCTTTTGTTGGTGCTTTTGAACTTTCACCTTCTATGTCCGTTTCGTCTAATTTATTTACTATAGCAGTTGTTCTGGTAGCACCATTTCCTTCTTCAGTTGCAATAACCGTATAGTTTCCGTTTTTAACAACTTCAAATTTATATACTCCTTCAGATTCTTTTGTTGCCATTTGTCCATCTACAGTTACAGATGATATCGTTCCACCTTTTACTGCTATTACTGTTATAGTTATTATTCCACCTTCTGTGTTTTCCACAGTAACATCTGGTCCTTCTTTCTCCTTTGAATCTACGGTATATGAAATTTCACTTCCATCTAACGCGATTCCTTTTACATAGTACACTGTTCCTTTTTTATCGTATATGTAGACGTCATCTTCGTTAAATGTTACAGTATCGCCTTCTTGTATATCTTTATATTTTTGACCTGTTTTTATTTTTGTATAATCTATTACATCAAGGTCTACCAAATATGCTGTTGATTTTCCAGCATCAAAACTTACGAAGTTTTTTGGTGGGTTCGATACATTTACTTTTTTAAAACTTGAATTTAAATTTACTTCATCTAAGCCTTTTTTAGAATTAATTATCTTTTGTGTATCTACCCCTTTTTTTACTTCAGCTATTTCTTGTTTGAATTTAGTTGACACGGCCTCTTCTAATCCAGTGTTACTTGCCATATATCCAATTGCAGCTATTATTATAACTACCACTATAGTTATAACAACAGTGATGAGTGTAACACCTTCTTGCTGGTTTCTTATTTTCATGTATTCATACCTCCATTTATATAAAACTAAACATTATTATCCTTAATATTATATTTAACATTTATTAATTTAATTGTCTAGAAGGTGATTTTTCCATTGAACTGAACAGCTTGTCTTTTCCCTCTAAATGCCTTTACGGAAATAACTATAGCAAATTTTCAGTGCTTTATTTTTTTCATTTATTAATTTTTCTTTACATTTTTGTAACAATATTGTAACAAAAAGCATTTTCGTAAAATTACTATTTTTTTCATTTTACGAAAATGCTCTTCTCCCTAAGCCTTTGCAAGTTTTATTACTTCTTCTATTGCCTTTTCTATTCCGGTCTCGCTTGTATTTATTACTAAGTCATAATTCTTTTTATCTTTCCAATCTTGATTTGTATAATATGCATGATAATTTTCTCTTTTCTTGTCTGAGTTTTCCATTATCTCTTTTGCTTTTTTGGCATCTACTTTATATGACTTTTCTATTCTTTCTAATCTATCTTTTTCGTTTGCACAAATAAAAACCCTTTTCGAACTGTTCTTTAATATATATGTTGCACATCTGCCAACAATCACTGCTCCACCTTTTTTTGCAATATCTCTTATTGCATCTGATTGCACCATAAACAATTTATCTGCTGCCGCCATTTCTTTATACGACGCAGTTTTTTCTTCTTTTTCATATGCATTCACAGAAAACTCATACCAAAAGCTATCTAAATCTGATTCATCCACTTGTTTAAACAAATTCTCATCGATTCCATTTTCTTTAGCAGCCTTTGTTATTATTTCTTTGTCATAATATTCTAGGTTTAACCTCTTTGCAACTTCTTTTGCAACTTTTCTTCCGCCACTTCCAAGCTCTCTTCCGATTGTGATTACTATGCCTTTTTCTTTTTTATTTTTACTTTCCTTTTTTTCTTCTTTTTTTGTTTCACATGGAACAATTTTTTCTGTTTCTTTTTTCTTAGGTCTTAAAAACTTTTCAAACCACGAATTATTCGACATAAACATCACTCCCCAAAAATAAATATAGTACTACTACAATAACACAACTTTTTATATATGTCCATAGAAAAAGGCTAGGATTTTGCATCCTAGCCTTATCATATATTTACGCTTCTGTATTTGTTAATTTTTCAAGTTCTAATAGTCTATTCCATCTTTCATCTACTTCTTTTTGTAGTTCTTCTATCATCCACTCATTACCTGGTTTGAATAAGTGTTTGAATCTCTTTTGCATTTTTAGGAACTCAGCTACAGGAAGTTTTTCCTTTGGTTTGTAGTTTACTACATATCTTCCATCGATTACTTCATATAGTGGCCAATAACATGTTTCTACAGCAAGCTTGTTTATTTCCATTAAATCATCTGAGTTGTATCCCCATCCTCTTGGGCATGGAGCAAGTACATTTAGGAAGCATGGTCCTTCTGTGTATATTGCTTTTTCAGCCTTTTCTGTGATATCTTTAAAATTACCAATTGCAGCTGTTTGCGCAACATATGGTAAATGATGCTTTGCAAGTACCTCTGTTAAGTCTTTTCTCTTTTGTTGTTTTCCTGGTACAACCTTTCCTGCTGGTGATGTTGTTGTATCTGCAAATCTTGGTGTTGCTGATGAACGTTGAATACCTGTATTCATGTATGCACCGTTATCGTAACATACATAAACCATATCATGTCCTCTTTCCATAGCTCCTGATAGTGATTGTAGACCTATATCATATGTTCCACCATCTCCACCAAATGCTATAAATTTAAAATGTTCATCTTCACCTATTTTTCCTTTTTTCTTCATTACTTTGTAGCATGCTTCAACACCTGACATTGTTGCTCCTGCATTTTCGAATGCATTGTGTATGAATGAATCTCTCCATGCTGTATATGGATAAATGAATGATGATACTTCTAGGCATCCTGTAGCAGCTCCTATTACTGCGTGATCTTCTTTCTTTAATCCACGAAGTACAGCGTTTACAACTACTGGAGCTCCACATCCTGCACACATTCTGTGACCAGATGCTAATCTATTTGGTTTTTGAATTGCTTCTTTTAAATTATATGCCATTTTTCTTCCTCCCTTCTAACCTTTTAGTCCTAAATATCTATATGGATTTTCAACTTTTCCTGTCTTTTCAATTTCTGCTAAATCGCTATATACTTTTTCGATATCTTCTGCTCTAACATCTCTTCCACCTAATCCATAGATGTAGTTAACTGTTTTTACTCCAGTTACTCCGAAAGAATGCATTGCGCATGTTGTATCTGTATATAAAGGACCTGCAGCTCCATTTAAGCTATCTGCTTTATCCATTATTGCAACAACTTTTGCTTTTGATAATGCTTTTGCAAGCTCTTCACCTGGGAATGGTCTGAATACTCTTGGTTTGATTAAACCAACTTTTTCTCCTTTTGCTCTAAGCTCATCTACTACATATTTAGCTGTTCCAGCTGTCGAGTTTAATACTACGATTATTCTATCAGCATCTTCTGTTTTATATTCTTCAAATAGACCATATTTTCTACCTGTTAATTTTTCAAATTCTTCTGATACTTCTAATATAACCTTTTTAGCATTTCTCATTGCTTCAGCTTGTTGGAATTTGTGTTCAAAGTGATATGGTTGAACATCAAGTGGTCCAACAGCTATTGACTCTTTTGCATTTAATAAGAAATGTTCTGGATGATATTCTCCAACAAATGCTTTTGCTTTATCATCTTCTAATAATTCTATGTTTTCAATAGAGTGTGATGTTATAAATCCATCATAGCAAACCATTAGTGGCAAATGTACATCAACATGCTCTGCTATTCTATTTGCCATTAAAACGTTATCATATGCTTCTTGGTTTGTTTCGCAGTATAATTGAATCCAACCTGCATCTCTAGCTCCCATTGAGTCTGTATGATCGTTATGTATATTTAATGGTCCTGAAACTGTTCTATTAACACAAGACATAACTATTGGAAGTCTTGAACTTGATGCTATATATAATATTTCCCACATAAGTGAAAGTCCATTTGCAGAAGTTGCTGTCATAACTCTTCCTCCTGCTGCTGATGCACCAACACATGCACTCATTGCACTGTGTTCACTTTCAACTGGGATAAATTCTGTATCTACTTTTCCATCATTTACGAATGTTGAAAAGTATTGTGGCACCTCTGTTGAAGGTGTTATAGGGAAAGCAGCAACTACATCTGGATTGATTTGACGCATTGCATTTGCAACTGCTTCGTTTCCACTTAATCTCTCTCTAATACTCATTTATTTTTCTCCTTCCTTATCTTTTAATTTTTATTCCATTGTGATTGCGCCAAAAGGACATGCTTTTGCACATACTCCGCAACCCTTACAATAATCAAAATTGAAGTCTGTTCTCTTTCCACCTTCAACTACTGGTATTGCACTATCTGGACATGTTGGAACACATAGTCCGCATTGTTTACATTTATCTTCATGGAATACTGGTCTTCTTGATCTCCAGTCTCCTGTCTTAAACTCCTCTGAGTTTGCAGCTGTGTAGATTGTTCCACCTGGTGTCATTTCTTCCCATGTTGAATCTGGATTTATTGTTGTTCTTTTTTCAGACATTTCTATCTCTCCTCTCAATTATTCTTTAATGTTTTATAGTCCTTTTACTTCATTTAAAGAACGTTTTAATGCAGCCATATTACCATCTATAACTTCTGGTTTCTTAGCAAATTTGTGTTTGAAAGATTCAACCATATCATCTAAGAAAGCTTGCTCTTCCATTATTCCACTAACTTTTACTATTGCTGCAAGCATTGGTGTGTTTGGAAAGTACTTTCCAAGTGTTTCTATTGATATTGTTTTTGCATCAATTGTGCAAACCTTTCCTTTATATCCTTTTAATAAAGGTCTAACTTCATCCGGTGTTTTAGTTGTGTTTATAACTATAGCACCTTCTTCTTTTAATCCTTTAGTAACATCAACACTTTCTAGTAATGAATCATCTACAACAACTACATAGTCTGGTTCATAAATATTGCTATGAATTGTTATTTTTTCATCGCTTATTCTATTGTAAGCAGTGATTGGTGCGCCCATTCTTTCAGGTCCATATTCAGGGAAACCTTGAATATATTTGCCTGTATTAAATGCAGCATCTGCTAGTAATAAAGAGGCTGTTTTAGCACCTTGACCGCCTCTGCCATGCCATCTTATTTCAACTAATTTATTCATTTTCATCCTCCTATTTAAAATTTACAATGATAGTATATATCCGTATTTTTGTAGTGTCAACAATATTTGTAACTTAAAATTCTTGTATATTTTTGTGCTTTAATATATACTTTTCCTAGGTGATGAAAATGTCAGTTATTTACTATTACACGAAAAATGAGAATTTGCCTATATTTTTAAAATATGGCATAAGACTTTCAAAAAACTTTAATAAAGAACTAAATATAAACGGCTATGTTAAGCCCTTTTTAATTGGTTTATTGAATCCAAAAGATGATTTAGAAAAATATAATTCTAATGATTATACTTGTTTAAAATTAGATATTTTAGATGACCATTTAAGAGTTATAGATAAAGAACTTATTAACAATTATAACGGAGAGCAACTTGGCTATACACAAATTAACAATTACATATTTGGAAGCTTAAAAAATCCAATCGTTTTAATTGATACATCGGTAATCTCTGATAAGATTTCTATTTATAATAAAACAATTGATATTCCTCTACTATTTGATAATTCTGAAGAGTTTTTCTATGAGTTAGAAGTTAGAAAAATTATAGATGAAATGCCGATAAAAGAAGTTTATGAAATTTTAAAAAACAAAGAAAGTTAAATTTAAATGAGTGTGAATATTTGAAGTGCACCCAAAGCATTAGATTTCTACCTGGCATTTTTGGTGCACTTCATTTTACATTTTACCGCTAACACTCTTTTTATAACCTTATTTTGCTTGTTAAAGCATTGCCATCAACGGTTATTTCAACTTCATTTATTTCTGTTATTTCTGTTAAAGAATTTACCACAGAATATATTTTATGTAGTTCTTCAAGTTCATTCTGCTCCTCAGTTTTGTACTCACTTGAAAAATCAATTTTTATTTTATCGTTTTCTTCTTTACATGAATTAACCTTTGTGCCAGTTGGTATTGGTGAAACTAGTCCCTCAGTGTTAGGACCTTTTAAAAGTTCGTTTATGATTGTTCCAACTAAATCATTTTTTATGCTACTCAATTCTACATTTCTATATTCTTTCGTAAGCTCTCCGTTCTCTGGGTTTGAAAAATACAAAACAACCTTTGTTTCTAATCCTGTAGTTTGATTTGAAATCTCATCGTTAAGATTTTTATTTCTCGATATTGTGAGACCTATGACACATACTATTATCATAGCAAGTACTAAAACAGATTTTACTTTATTCATTAAAATCACCTCCATTAAAATGTATGCTTATCCACTAGTTTTATGAATTTATTTTTTGATACATTATTTATAGCTTAAATCAAAGAATATTATTACTTATTTCATCCTTTTAGTTAAAGCATAATTTCAAATGAAAATGTTGCTATTCAACATTAAAATTGCATATAGAACATAAATATGTTTTTAAAATGTGCTCCATGAAAATGGTATGATTCAGTATTTGTCATAAATCAAAGTTAAATAGTAACATGAACATCAGCTTAGAAAAATAATTGTTCGCCTTCTATATTGACATTTAATAAAATAAAAAGTATAATTCGTACAAAGTACATTTGCTGTATTTTTTTAATATATTATAGTAGGAAAAATATTGAATTGTTTCATTTTTTTTTGCATTTAAAAAGTGATAAATTCAACGTATAATATAATTAACATATGCAAAGGAGGTTTTGTGCTTTGAAAATAGAAAAATTGAATGAAGATAAATTAAAAATAACACTTTCTATTGACGATTTAGAAGAAAGAAATATAACATTGCATTCTTTTATGTACAATTCTCCAGAATCTCAAGATTTATTTTGGGAATTGCTTCAAGAGGCTGAAAAGGAATGTGGATTTAATGTAGATGATTCTATGATATATGTAGAAGCTTCAACTTCTGGTTCTGGCAACTTTACTTTACTTGTTACAAAAACTAATGAGAAAGCTCCAATTGAAAGAATATCTAAGCCTAAAAAAGTGACTAAAGAAAACTTTAGACTTAAAAGAAAATCCGTTCCATTAAAACATGAGTTAGCAATATATTCATTTAATACTTTTGATGATATTTGTGCTTTCTGCAATGTTTGCGATGTCTCAGTGCTACATGAAAACTCACTTTATAAGATGAATGAAGAGTATTATTTAAAAACTGATTTTATTCCATACAACACAATTTTAGATTATGCGACTTTATCTAAAACACCAGATTTGTTAGAAGCAAAACTGAACGAATATGGCAAGGTAATTATACCAGATAACGCACTTCAGACAATTGCAACTTACTTCAATAAAAAGAAGAAAAAGAGTAAAAAGAAATAACAAATTTTTAAAGCTTCACAAAAATGTGAAGCTTTTTCTTTACGCTCAAAGCCCTCACGGGTTCGAATCGTTTTTGCTTACTGTTAAAAATAAAACACTACACATTCTTGTGTAGTGCTTTATGGCGGAGACAGAGGGATTCGCCATCCACTTCGTGTCTTATATCTCCTCGCATATGCTCGTCGATCTTTTCGCTAAAAAAGCTTCACTGAAGCTTTTTCTTTACGCTCAAAGCCCTCACGGGTTCGAATCGTTTTTGCTTACTGTTAAAAATAAAACACTACACATTCTTGTGTAGTGCTTTATGGCGGAGACAGAGGGATTCGAACCCTCGCGGCCCTTGCGAACCCTAACAGTTTAGCAAACTGTCCCCTTCGACCGGCTTGGGTATGTCTCCATGGTCTACGTTTTTATTTTAATAAAGATTAGATGTGAAATCTAATCTTTTTGTTGGCGGAGAGGGTGGGATTCGAACCCACGGTACGCTCGCACGTACGCCAATTTTCAAGACTGGTGCCTTAAACCAACTCGACCACCTCTCCATGTCGCGTCGACAATAATTATATTATCATTTGAATTTAGGTTTGTCAATACATATTTTTTGAATTTTTATTATTACTGACATACTGATATATATATTTTTTTAACTAAAAAACAAGCGGTAGTACTAGCAATTTTCTAACTTGCTATACTATCGCTCAATGTTTTAGCCTACTCTCATATAATATTTATATCCACTATGTCTTGCTATATCTAGTGCATCTTGCTCTTCTTTTGTTAGTGTATATTTTGAAACTCCCCTTTCTATTGGCTTTGCATATGTTGTGGTTGTGTTGTCTCTTGAATATATTCCATTTATTATTACGCCATTATCTTCAAAGTCTAGTAATGCTAACGCAAAACACAAGTCACTTCCTGTATTGTTAAATGCATTATATCTAACAATGCCAACCTTTTGCAAACACTTTTCCATGTTTTTTTCTATTTCATTACACCTTTTGTTTATTCTGTCTTCCTCTTCTTTTACTTCCTCAACTTCTCTTATATATCCTCGTATCATTGTATCCAGATTAACACCGTTTCCAAGTTTTCGCATGAACTTATTGTATGATTTATTTGTATTATATGAAACAATTGCAATGTATGTTAAAATAACAAAATTGATAAATAGTAATGTTATTGCAATTATTCCAAAGGCTTCCGTTTTGGCAAAATCTATTAGTATATCCACTTTTACCTCCTGTCTTTAAACCTTTTCGTATTACACCTTATACTATATACTATTTTTCTAATATTTCTAGTATTCTTTCTAATTCTTCGCTTGTATAATACTCTATTATTATTTTTCCTCTACTTTTTGTCATAGGTCTAAAAGACACTTTTGTTTCTAATGCTTTTTTTAGTCTATTTTCAATATCTTTGTATATTATCTCTAGTTTTGATGTTTCTTTCTTTGGACTCTTTTTCTTTGTTGCTGCCTTTTCTTCTTTTGTTAATTCTTCTGCATCTCTTACACTTAGGTCTAAATTGATTATATCCATAGCCAACTTATATTGTTTTTGTGGACTTTCAATTGATGCTAAAGTTCTTGCATGTCCTTCTGTTAACTTGCCCTCCTGTACCATTTCTTGAACTCTTTCATCCAAATTTAATATTCTAAGTGTATTTGCTATTGCACTTCTACTCTTACCTAATGTTTTAGCAAGCTCTTCTTGTGTAAGTGCATGTTCTTCCATTAGCTCTTTTATTGCTTTTGCTGTCTCTATCGCGTTTAAATCTTGTCTTTGTATATTTTCGATTAAAGCAACTTCTCTTATTTTCTTTTCATCATAATCTCTAACAATTGCAGGGATTGTTTTTAATCCAGCTTTCTTAGAAGCTCTCCATCTTCTCTCTCCTGCTATTATTTGATAATAATCATCTTTTTTCGCAACTATTATTGGTTGTAACACACCATGTTCTGCAATTGAAGCAGCTAAATCATCTATTTTTTCATCATCAAAATTCTTTCTTGGCTGATTTACATTTGGTTCTATATCATTTATTTTCATCTCTATTATTTTTTCTGATGTTTCATGTGAAACATCGCCACCAAGTGTATTTATATCAACATTTGATGGAAAAAGTGCATCTAATCCTTTTCCTAAACCACCCTTACCTAATGCCATATAATCGACCTCCTATTTATTATTTTTTACTCTTTACTTTTTCGTTATTTGCTATTACTTCATCTGCTAAATCTGAATATGCTTTTGCACCTTTTGAATTTTTATCATAAAGTGCGATTGGAAGTCCAAAGCTTGGTGCTTCACTTAGTTTTACATTTCTTGGGATTACGCTTTGATATACCTTATCTCTAAAATATTTCTTAACTTCCTCTATAACTTGCATTGATAAATTCGTTCTTGCATCATACATTGTTAGTACGACACCCTCTACATCCAAGTCTTTGTTCAAATGCCTTTGAACTAAATCTATTGTACTCATAAGTTGTCCTAGGCCCTCTAATGCATAATATTCACATTGTATTGGAACCAATACTGTATTTGAAGCTGTAAGCGCATTTAATGTAACTAGTCCAAGTGATGGTGGACAGTCTATTATTATGTAGTCATACTCATCTTTTACTTTGTCTAATGCTTCTTTTAACTTGTGTTCTCTTGACAATTGAGAAACTAATTGAACCTCCGCACCAGCTAAGTTAATATTTGATGCGCATACATCCAAGTTTTCTACGCTACATTTTTGTATTACATTTTTAATATCTTCTCCATTTATTATTACATCATAAGTTGATTTTTCTATATTTTTATTTCCGCCAACTCCACTTGTCGCATTACCTTGCGGGTCCGCATCTATTAGTAATACTTTTTTACCAGCTAAAGCAAGACATGAGCTTAAATTTACTGATGTTGTTGTTTTTCCCACTCCACCTTTTTGATTTGCTATTGATATAATTTTTCCCATTTTAACCTCCATTTAAAATTAAATTTAAAAGCAGTTTCTACATATATATATTGGCTATAATATATAAGGAATTTAGCTTTTGTAATAAGTCTTGAATTATGTATAAACGTCAAAATATAAGCACTTTTACGCATAATTAGCAATGTATGTTTCACGTGAAACCCACATGTTTTTTACTCACAAAAATATTATATATGTTTAATTTTATTTTGTATAGTGAATTTGTAAATTTTACACAGAAAAAATTTAGGACTTCTGATTATCACTCTTTGTATATGTATATATTAAAAGTTCTTCTATAATTAAGATATTCTTCAACATCTAGCATTGAAACACTTCATTTTCTTTAAAATTTATACTCTAAATCCTCTGCTATTTTTTCAGAGTACTTCAAATAATCATTTAGACCGTTCAAAAAAATCTAGAATTAAAAATTACATTAATTTGCCGAATATTATTAAATAAGCTGTTAATTTTGAATGATGTAATATGTTTTTGATTAAGTTAGATAAGAATAGTTATGGTGCTTATTACTTTTTTATTAATAATGTTTTTACTACTTGGTTCATAGCATAACTTTTATAGACTCTAACAAAAATAAAAGGAATGTTTCACATGAAACATTCCTTTTATTTTTTATTACTTAATTGGCTTGCTTGCTGGTGTTCCAGCCTTTCTTGGATACTGGTTTGGTGTTTTATCTATCTTTTTTATTACTACTATATTTCTTTCTATATCTGTTCCAGGTAAATTAAATTTATCAATTTTTTCTATTTTTCCACCGAGTATTTCTATTGCTTTTTTAGCTTCTTCAAATTCTTCTGTGCTGTTTCCTTTCATTGCTATAAAGCTTCCACCTACTTTAACAAATGGCAAACACAATTCTGTTAGTGTTGAAAGATTAGCTACAGCCCTTGCCACAGCTATATCGTACCTTTCTCTATATTCTTTATTTTGGCCAAAGTCCTCTGCTCTACCATGAACTGTTTTTATATTTTCTAAATTAGTTTTTTCTATTACATCATTTAAAAAATTTATTCTTTTGTTTAAAGAATCAAGTAATGTTACAGATACATCTTTTCTTGCAATTTTTGTTGGTATTCCAGGAAATCCTGCACCTGTCCCAACATCTATTATATTAGCATTTTGAGGGATATATTTTAATACTGTTAACGAATCTACAAAATGTTTTAATACAATTTCATTATCTTCTGTTATTGTTGTCAAATTTATTTTTTGATTCCATTCTTTTAACAATTCTTTGTATGTGATAAATTTCGAAATTTGTTCTTCGGTTAAATTTACTTCTATTTTATCTGAAAGTTCTTTTAATAAAGTTTCCATAATTTCTCCTTTTGGTTTACTTTTAATTATTCTGCACTTATTTTTCATTATTTTTTGTTTTTGTGTTTTAATGTATAAATTAACGAATATGATTTTAAAATCAATTATAAGCCATTTTGAAGCTTTGCTTTTACACTATTTTTTTCGTTTCTTCTGTCGTAATTTTTTTCAAAACGCATCGAACTCCAAATTATGTCATTAAAGAATATTCATTAAACCATCACCTATAAAATAACGGTTGAGTTTACTATTTTTATAGAGCACACTTAAGCTACATTTTTTTATAAATCAGTTTACACTGCCAAAATAACATATTTATCTAAATTTTAGAAACATTTAATCAAAAATAAATTACTCCATCTTTGATTAAACTCTCGTACACAGCTAATTACTGGCAAAATTCTTCATAAAATAATTTTATTTCTAGATATCAATGCTTTAAAATCAACTTTTAGAAGCTAATTTTATTCTGCTTTTTCACCTTTTAATGTTTGCATATATATTAGTAATACGCTTATGTCTGCAGGTGAAATGCCTGATATTCTAGACGCTTGACCTATTGATGTAGGTTTGAATTTTTCTAGCTTTTGTCTTGCTTCTATTCTTATTCCTTTAACATCTTCATAATCTATATTTTCTGGAATTTTCTTCTGTTCTAGCTTTTTAAATGCTTCAATCTGCTCTAGCTGTAGCTTTATATAGCCTTCATATTTGATTTGTATATTTACTTCTTCTCTTTCTTCTTTTGTTAATTCTGGTCTTTCTTCATCTATTGGTGCCAATATTTCATAGTCTAATTCTGTTCTTTTTACTAGCTCTGCTAGCTTTACACCCGTTGTTACTTCTGATGTTCCATGCTCTCTTAGTATTTCATTTAACTTCTCTGTTGGCTTAATATTTGTCTTTTTTACCCTTTCTATTTCTTTTTCTATATTCTCATATTTTTTCAAGAATTTTTCGTATCTTTCATCTGAAATTAAGCCTATTTCATGCCCTTTTGCGGTTAATCTATAGTCTGCATTATCTTGTCTCAACATTAGCCTATATTCAGCTCTTGATGTCATCATTCTGTATGGTTCGTTTGTTCCTTTTGTTACTAAATCATCTATTAAAACTCCAATATATCCATCAGATCTGTCTAATATAAGCGGTTCTTTGCCTTTTACAAATTGTGCTGCGTTTATTCCAGCCATTATTCCTTGTGCCGCAGCTTCTTCGTAGCCTGATGAACCATTTACTTGGCCCGCAAAAAACATTCCTTTTATCTTCTTTGACTCTAAGTTTTGTTTTAAATCTGTTGAATCTATGCAATCGTATTCTATTGCATATGCACATCTTGTAAACTCAGCATGCTCTAAGCCTGGAATAGTTCTATACATTGCTATTTGTACTTCTTCTGGAAGGCTACTTGACATTCCTTGAATGTACATTTCTTCAGTATTTTCACCCATTGGTTCTACAAAAACTTGATGTCTTTCTTTGTCTGCAAATCTAACAACTTTATCTTCTATAGATGGGCAATATCTTGGACCTGTACCTTTTATCATACCAGCATATAGTGGTGAACGATTCAAGTTTGCTCTAATTATCTCATGTGTTTTTTCGTTTGTATATGTCAAATAGCAAGGTACTTGTGGTCTATCCAAGTCTTTATCTTCAAACGAAAATGGCACTATTTCATCATCGCCAGGTTGTACTTCCATCTTAGAAAAATCAATACTTCTTCTATTTACTCTTGCTGGAGTTCCTGTCTTGAATCTTCTTGTTTCTATTCCTATTTTATTAAGGCTTTCTGTCAAAAATCTAGCTGGAAATATTCCATCTGGACCACTTTCGTAGTTTACTTCTCCAATATATATTCTTCCTCTTAGATATGTGCCAGAACAAAGAACCACTGCTTTTGCTTTATATATTGCTCCTGTCCTTGTTTTTACGCCTTTTATTTCGTTATTTTCTACTATGTATTCAACTATTTCGCCTTGCTTTACATCTAGATTTTCTTGTTTTTCTAGTGTGTGTTTCATCTCTATATGATATTTTTTTCTGTCTGCTTGTGCCCTTAATGAGTATACAGCTGGGCCTTTAGCCTTATTAAGCATTCTTGATTGTATAAATGTTTTATCTATATTTTTGCCCATTTCTCCGCCTAAGGCATCTATTTCTCTTACTAAGTGTCCTTTAGATGTTCCTCCTATGTTTGGATTACATGGCATATTTGCTATACTATCCATATTTATTGTAAATACGCAAGTCTTAACACCAAGTCTTGCAGATGCAAGTGCTGCTTCACAACCTGCATGACCAGCACCTATTACGATTACATCATATTCTCCTGCATTATATTCATGTTCCATTATATTTCCTCCTAATTAGTTTCACGTGAAACAAGCTTGATTTTAGGCTATATTTAGCCTTTTAAGGCTATTTTCCTACGCAGAATTTTGCAAAGATTCCCTTCACAACTTCTTCTGATATTGATTCGCCTGTTATCTCTCCTAAATTTTGAAGTGCTTCTTGTAAATCTATTGATAACATATCTATTGGTAGTCCATTTTTTATTGATACAATTGCATTTTTTATCTCTTCTGCCGCCTTATGTATCAAGTTTTTATGCCTTACATTCGTTATTACTATTTCGTTTTCTATATTTAATTCTGATATATTAAACATCTCTTCTATTGTTTCTTCTAACTCTTCTATTCCAGTTAATGTTTTTGTTGACATTTCAATTATTTTATCATTTTTGAACATATCTTTATTTATCTTTTTATCTGCATCAATTTTATTTATTAAGATGATTCTGTTTTTATTTTTGGTAGCTTCTAAAAGCTCTTCATCTTCTTTTGATAATTCTCTTGTTGCATCAAGCATTAGAAGCACAAGCTCGGATTCATCAATTGCTTTTTTACTTTTATTTACTCCGATGCTTTCAACAATATCATCCGTTTCATGTATTCCAGCTGTATCAACCAGCTTCAAAGGTATTCCTCTTATTGTTATATATTCTTCTATTGTATCCCTTGTTGTTCCAGCTATTTCAGTAACTATAGCCCTATCTTCTTTTACTAATCTGTTCAAAAGTGAAGATTTACCTACATTTGGCTTTCCTATAATGACTGTAGACACGCCGTCTCTTAAAATCTTTCCACTTTCAAATGACTTTTCAAGTGTTTCTAGCTTCGACACATTTGTGCTTAATACATTATAGATTCTCTCTCTTCTCACTTCTTCTATGTCATACTCTGGATAATCAATATTTGCCTCTATATCAACCAACAAATCTATTATACCTTGTTTTATTTCTTTTATTTTAGCTCC
Source organism: uncultured Eubacteriales bacterium (assembly GCA_959598745.1). GTDB lineage: Bacteria > Bacillota > Clostridia > TANB77 > UBA1234 > UBA1234. Next base: position 23,236 of record CAUGFN010000004.1, on the reverse strand, counting down.
TAAAAGTCCCTCTAGTTGTTTATACGATGCTTTACTTTCCTTATCACTTTTGCTGTTTATTAGTTCAATAACCGCTTCCGCCTGTGTTAAGTCTAGTTTTCCATTTAAAAATGCTCTTTTTGTAAATTCGCCAGGCTCAGCAAGTCTAGCTCCATTTTTTAAAACAAGCTCTAGAATCTCTCTAGTAGAAACATTTCCACCATGGCAATTTATTTCTATAACATCTTCTCCGGTATACGATTTGGGAGATTTAAAATATGAAACTAAAACTTGGTCTAATGCGTTTTTGTTTTCATCTATCACATAACCAAATCTAATCGTAAATGGCTTTATTTCACCTTTATTTTTGGCTTTAAATATTCTTTTTGCTACATTTAAAGCATTATCACCACTTATTCTAATTATACCAATACCGCCAACTCCTGGTGGCGTTGATATTGCTGCTATTGTTTCCATATTTCTTCTCCTTTCTTCTTTATAAAGTAGAATATACTCTTGTTGCTTTTTGCAAGTTATATCTGCTCTACCTTCAAACACAAAATCTACTATATTATACAATAAAACTACTTTATTTTCAATGAATTTACATAAAATGTTATAGTTTGTTGTTATATTTGTTACTTATCGAATTTTGCTTTTATCAAGATTTTTGTCTTGCAGAATTTGACCCGCGTCGTTACGAAAAAGCTGGTGCAGAGCAATTTTCAGGTTACTCTACCCCAACTATTGACAAATAGCCTTTACTAAAAAAATGAACCCAAATTGTTAAACTTCATTGTCTAACAACTTGGATTCAATATATTTTTATTTAGCTATTTTAAAGATATTGTAACCTTTCTATATGGCTCTTCTCCTGTGCTTGATGTCTTTACTTTTGGGTGATTTTGAAGCGTTGTATGTATTATTCTTCTCTCGTATGGTGTCATTGGCTCTAGTGTAATACTTCTGCCTTTTGCAACTACTATTCCAGCCTTTCTGTTTGCTAGTTCCTCAAGTGCTCTTACTCTCTTCTTTCTATAATTTTCAACATCAAGAACAACTCTTATATATTCTGTTCTTCCTTTGTTTCCAGCATTAGTTGCTAGAAGTTGTAATGCATCTAGTGTGTCTCCTCTATAACCTATTATAATTCCCGCATTATTGCCTGTAATTTCAAAATTTATTGTTCCATCGTCATATTTGTCAGATATTTTTAAATCTAGGTTCATAGCCTTAAATATGCCTTCTAAATAATCATATACCCTTCTTCTTACTTCTTCAATTTCAGACTCTCCAAAATCTTTTTTTGATGCTTTTTGGTTAGCTTCTTTGCCTTCTATTTCAACGACTTTTACTTTTACTTGTTTATGTTCTAGTATATTAAATATTCTTTTCTTTGGCTCTTCTATTAGTTCAACTGTAACTTGATCTTTTGTAAGTCCAACCTTTGATAAAGCATCTGCCAATGCCTCATCGTAATTTTTTCCTATTCCTTCTGCAACTTTAGACATAATAAAACCTCCTAAATATATAATTAACTACCATTTAGATAGTTTAAAAGCAAAAAAATTGAGCGGGCATTTCTACCCGCCCAATACTATTATACATCTTTTTTAGTATTTGGCAATTTCTTTTTTAGCACTACTTGTTGAATTACACCTATTAAATTACTTGTTACCCAATACAAACCAACACCCTGCGGTACAATTGCTGCTACATATCCCGTCATTATTGGCATCATTGCGTTCATGACCCTCATATCTGGCATTGGCATATCCCCTGCTGATGGAACCATTGATTTATCTTCTGGTTTTGCATTATTTGCCATTGGTTGATTTGGTTTTGGCATAAGTTTTGTTGTTATAAACGTACATAAACATGAAAGAACCGGGATTATCCATAGCACCCAGTTTGTTTTGTTGTAAATTGTTATATCACACAAGTTTATTCCTAAAAAATCCATGTCTATAATATTCATTCTATCCAAAATTTCAATTTCATAATATCTTCCAGACATATAATCAGTTTCTTCAGCCTTTTTCAATAGCTCTTCTAATTCTTGCTCTGTATAATTTGAGGCATTGTTTTTTATTGCTACAATAGCTTCTTGTTTCTTTATTTCTTGCACTTCTTGCTTATACTTCTCTATTTCAGCCATATCTAGCTTTAATATGTTTGTTAAAGGACTGGCCATCATATAAAGCATACCAAAAATTATAGGAATTTGAATAAGTTGTATTAAGCAACCTGAACATCCCATTCCTGACATCATGTTCATGTTTTTCTCTTTTAGTAATTTTTGATATTCTTCAGCAAATTTCTGTTGATCGTTTCCATATTTTCTTTGAAGTTCTTGTACAAGAGGCTGTAGCTCTTGAGTTTTTGCAAGTGATTTTTGTTGTTTGATTGTAAGTGGTAATAATAACAATTTTATCAATATAGTAAACAAAATTATTGCTAAACCATAATTTTGAGTAATCCCATAAATAAAATTCATTAAGTATCCCATCAAACTAGCAACTGCATTAAACATACTCATCCTCCTTATTCATTTTCATCTGTGTTTTGAATCCCTGCTTTTTTAAAAGAATATATCAAATCCTTTTCTATGTCATGAAAATTTGCAAGTTCAATCCCACAAGAAGTTTTCCAAATGATTACGATGTTAAACCCTTTTCCTAAGTTATGCTCATTCAATCTGTACGCTTCTCTTATAAGTCTTTTTATGCGGTTTCTTTTCACACTGCTTTTACTTACTTTTTTCCCAACTGCAATTCCTACATAATTCTTGTTAAGTTGGTTTCTATCTATATACACATTAATTAAACTTGCATTAGCCCACTTTCCTTTTTTCAGAGTCTTTTGAAACTCATGGCTTTTCTTTAAAGTTAGCAAAATTTTCACCTCATATTTTATTGAATTTGAAAAAAGGCCCACATAATGGGCCCTCGTCTCTTGTATTAACACTTAAATACAAAAACGGTTTCTACTTAAGTTTTAATACAAACTAATCTACAAATATTGCTTCGTAAAAAGTATCTCTATTAAGCTGAAAGTTTACTTCTTCCTTTAGCCATTCTTCTTTTTAATACTTTTCTTCCGCCAGCTGTACTCATTCTAGCTCTGAATCCATGCTCTCTTTTTTCTTGTTTATTTTTTGGTTGGAATGTTCTTTTCATTTTTGCACCTCCTATAATAATATATCTATTATTAAATTATTCTCACTTAACAATAATGCACTAGTATTATACTTTATATATGGTGTTTTTGTCAACCTATTTTTTCCTTTATTTTTCCCTTCATTTCCAACTTTTAGAAATAAAATAAATTTTACAATTGGCTATACAATTTCCTTTTAGCACTAATCTACATTTCAGTGTTAAACTTTTATTTTAATTGATTCGATTTATGTGAACTTTTCTTTCATTCGTGAATTTGTTTTTACTTTCTTTTATTTATGTTAACGATGTTTGCATAACTAACAGACATAGGGGAGTGGGGCTTTGCACTTTTTTTCGATAAATTATTGCATTTATTGCTATAAACATATATAATGTGGATAACTCTTGAAAGTACTGATATTATTATACTTGAAAGATATATTACACATAATTAAAACTATGTTTAATTCACATAATACTAATATGTGTCAAAGAATTTATGTTCGTTCGAAAAATATGTAGGAAATAAGGTTTTTTGGTGAACAGCTTGTAACTCTAAGATTTAATTTTTAGATTTTTTTGATTTAGCTCTTTACTTCGGAAATAGCCTTTTCCAAGGATTTTTCAAAAGTTACTAACAATTTTATTCACAATTGTGTATAAATTGTTAGTAACTTTGTAAATATTGTTAAAAACTCATATAGGAGGGGCTTATGTTGCAGAAAGAAGAAGTTTTAGCTCGTGCTAAAGAGCTTATGAGAGAGGAGTTAACCAACATTAGGTTTAATTCTTGGATAAATCCAATCGAGATTGCTTATGCAAATGAATCGAGTGTTTGTTTGCTTGTTAAAACTGATTTTCATAAAGTAAAATTGGAAACAGAATATCTTAATTTAATAATAGCTTCTTTTTCAGATGTACTTGGTAAAAACCCAAGTGAAATAACATTAGAAATTGCTGTGGAAGATGTTGGAAGTGAAGAACCACAAACTCCTGCTAAACCGAACATTATTTCTAATGTTGCTAATGTCTCTGAAGGATTGTTAAATCCTAAGTATACATTTGAGTCTTTTGTTATCGGTAAAAGTAATGAGCTTGCACATGCTGCTGCTTTGGCTACGGCTGAAAATCCTGGAAAAGCTTATAATCCACTTTTCTTATATGGTGGAGTTGGTCTTGGAAAAACTCACTTGATGCAAGCTGTTGGAAATTACGTATTGGCTCAAAATAGAAACGCTAAAATACTTTACACAACATCTGAAAAGTTTACAAATGAATTAATTAATGCTATTCAAAATAATAAAAATATAGAATTTAGAGCTAAGTATAGAAATTTGGACTTGCTTTTAATCGACGATATTCAATTCTTATCTAATAAGGAGAGAAGTCAGGAGGAATTTTTCCATACATTTAATGAATTATATGAAAATTCAAAGCAAATTGTTATTTCAAGCGATCGTCCTCCTAAGGATATAAATCCACTTGAAGATAGACTACGTTCTCGTTTTGAATGGGGACTTATTGCTGATATAAGCAAACCAGATTATGAAACACGTTATGCTATCTTAAGAAAGAAGAGTGAACTAGAAAATATTTTAATAGATGATGAGATTTTATCTACACTTGCCTTTAGGATTGAATCAAATATCAGGGAGTTGGAAGGCACTTTAAATAAAATGGTTGCACGTGCATCACTTACTAATGCACCGCTTACAATGCAACTTGCAGAGCAGTGTATTTCAGAATTGCAACATTCTCATGAAAAAGCTATAACAATAGACTATATCCAGGAGGCTGTTGCCAAATACTATAATATAGATAAAGAAGAATTTAATATTTCAAGACGTTCAAATGATATTGCTTTTCCTAGACAAATAGCAATGTACTTATCTAAACAACTAACAGGTCAACCTTTAGCTGAAATAGGTAAGAGTTTTGGTGGAAGAGATCATACTACAGTTATATATGCAATAAATAAGATAGAGTCAGCTATGAAAAATAATCAAAACACAAAAATGATAGTAGACAATATCAAAAAAACTATTCTTGGATAAATTTAGAAATTATTTGATTTTATTTAACATAATTTCCAATCAGAATTTTATTTGTACATCTTATGGAAAGCTTAGGGAAGTACAAAAGAGAAAGAAAGTTACTAACATATTTTGAAAAATTGTTAATAACTTTCGTGAGATATAAATTAGCTAGTTTGTAAGAAGTTTTTAAATATTACTTTTTTTGGAATTGTTTTGCAAAAACCGTAATCTCTTCTTACGGCTGTATTAGGTTAGTTACTAACACACAATTGTGGAAATGATGTTAGTAAGGTGTTAATAAGTCGAATTGTGTCAATAAACCATGAAACGATGTGATAAAATGTGGAAAGTTTCCACACGTTATCCACATAGTGAAACTTACGGATACCAAGCTTTTGAGGTACTTATCCACCAAACTAACAATACTTACTACTACTACTACTAATTATATCTATTTAATATTAATAAGAAAGGATGCTTTTTATGAAATTTATTTGTGAAAAAGAAAATTTATTATTAGGATTAAACGCTGTAAGTCGTACTTCCGTAGGAAGAACTACCACTCCAATATTGGAAGGAATACTACTTACATTAAAAAATAATCAACTAATTATGACAACAAACGATTTAGAGATAGGAATGGAATATACTCTTGATAATTGTGATGCTATAGAAGAAGGAAGTACTGTTGTTGAATGTAGAATGTTTGGAGAAATTATAAGAAAGTTACCAAATAGTTCTATTACTATATCGGTTAATGATAAAAAATTATTAGTTATAGAATGTGAGGGTTCTATATATAAGTTATCAACTATGAATGCAGAGGAATTTCCTGTATTACCTAATGTAAATATTGAAAAGAGTGTACATATTTCACAAAGAATGCTTAAGGATATGATAAAAAAGACAATATTTGCTGTAAGTGCAGAAGAGAACAGACCAATTTTTACAGGTTGTTTGTTTGAAATTAAAAATAATAATATGTGTGTTGTTGCAGTTGATGGATTCAGATTAGCACTTAGAAAAATTATGATGACATACGAGGGAAACTTTTCAGCAATTGTTCCTGGAAAATATCTAAATGAAATTATTAAAAACTTACAAGATAGTGATGAAATTATTGATATTGGTATAGCTAAGAACCAAGCATTATTTGAACTTAAAAATTGCAAAATAGTAACTAGATTATTGGAAGGCGAATTTTTAAATTATAATAATGTTATACCAGAGGATAGAGAGACTAGAATTAAAGTAAATAAGTCTGCACTTCAAGGAGCTGTTGAAAGAGCATCGATTTTCTCTATTACAGCTAGCGAGAAGGAAAAGAAATATCCAATTAAGATGTTTGTAAGTTTGGGAAGTGTTATAATTTCTTGTACTTCACAAGTTGGTGATGCAAAAGAAGAAGTTATTGTAGAAACAGAGGGAAAAGAATTAGAAATAGGGTTTAATCCTAAATATTTATTGGATGCTTTGAAAGTAATCGAGGATGAAGAAATATATATGGATTTCGGTACAAACATTTCACCATGTGTGATAAGACCAATTGCTGATGATAAATTTACTTACATGGTTTTACCTGTTAGATTGAAAGAATAATTAACAAAAGCAAAACGTGAAAACTAAGTTACTAACAAAAACGCAAATTTTGTTAGTAACTTACGGAAGGAAGACTTTCAATTGTCAATTAATAGGTTTAACATTCAAAAAATTGTGCAAAAAAATTCTTATAGCAAACGAAGGATAAGGATATGGTAATTAAGAAAATTTATTTAGAAAACTTTAGGAATTATGAAAAGCAAGAAATAAATTTAAACGAAAATATAAATGTTTTTTATGGCAATAATGCCCAAGGAAAGACAAATATTTTGGAAGCTTTGTATTATTCTGCATTAGGAAGATCTTTTAGAACATATAAAGATACAGAATTAATACGATTTGGAAAAGATAGTTCTAAAATTGATATTTTGTATGAAATAAATAATAGAGAAAATGAGATTGAAATAGTTTTAAATAAATCAGAAAAGAAAATAGTTAAAATAAATGGGATAAAAATAAATAAGAGTAGCGAACTCATTGGTAATTTAAATATAGTTATTTTTTCGCCAGATGATATTCTTATTTTAAAGCAGTCGCCGTCATTGAGAAGAAAATTCTTAGATATTTTAATTAGTCAATTAAAACCTAATTATGTGCATGTGTTATCTGAATATAATAAGGTTTTAGAGCAAAGAAATGCTTTGCTTAAGTCGAAAAATGTTGATACTATAGATATTTGGAATGAGCAATTGGCGGATTTAAATGAAAAAATTTTTAATTATAGAAAATATTATATAGAAAAAATACAAGAGAAACTTTTGATGATACATCCAAGAGTTACAAATGAGAGAGAAAATATAAAAATCGTTTATAAAACGAAATTTGAAGATAGAAAAAATTTTTTAAATTTATTAGAAAAAAATCTTACATTTGATTTGTATAAAGGATATACTAGTGTTGGTGCCCATAGAGATGATTTTGAAATTTATATAAATGATAATATGTTAAATATTTATGGGTCACAAGGTCAGCACAGAACAGCTATTTTATCACTAAAAATTGCTGAACTTGAAATTTTAAAAGAGCAAATAGGTGAGAATCCTGTTTTGCTTTTAGACGATGTCACATCTGAATTGGATTTAGAAAGAATTAGGCTTATCTTTTCTAAAATTCAAGATTATCAAGTGTTTATAACTTGTACAGATGTTGGTGTTGTAATGAATCATGAATGTTTGACAAATAATTTGAAATTGTATAAAATAACTAATGGTAGTTTAGAAGAATAGTCAGATAAAAAATTTTCTTATGGAGGGGTTTTTTTGTACGTTCACATAGGAAACGATGAAATGTTAAAAATAAATGATATTATTGCGATTTTGGATGTTGATACGTTAAAAGAGAGTCGTAATAATTTAAGAATATTAAATATGTTAAAAAATCAAAGTAGCGATATAAAATCCGTTATTTTAATTGAAAAGAAAGGTGAGTCACAGGAATATTTTTCTGTTATATCTTCCAATACATTAAAAAGGAGAATAGAACAGATTTGTGCTACGAGAACTTTTTAAAGAAAACAAAAGAAAGGAATTAAGAAATGAGTAAAGATGAAAAAGTAACGAATGCATATAATGAAGATAGTATTCAGGTCCTTGAAGGATTAGAAGCAGTTAGAAAGAGACCTGGTATGTATATTGGAAGCGTTTCAATAAGAGGACTACATCACTTAATATATGAGATAGTTGATAATTCTGTTGACGAAGCTTTAGCTGGATATTGTACAGAAATCAATGTTACATTAAATAAAGACAATTCTGTTACCGTAAAAGATAACGGTAGAGGAATTCCAGTAGGTATACACCATAAGATGGGCATTCCAACAGTTGAAGTTGTTTTTACTATCTTACATGCTGGTGGTAAATTTGGCGGTGGCGGATACAAGATGTCTGGTGGACTTCATGGTGTTGGTGCCTCTGTTGTTAATGCTTTATCTGACTGGTTGGTTGTAGAAGTTAGAAATGGCGAAGGAATTTATAGACAAAGATATGAAAGAGGAAAAACAGTAACTAAACTTGAAAGAGTTGGCGATACAAAAGAAAAAGGTACAACAGTTACTTTTTTACCAGATGCCACAATATTTGAAACATTAGATTATGAATTGGACACACTAGCTTTAAGACTTCGTGAAATGGCATTTTTGAATAAAGGATTAAAGCTTACAATAGAAGATTTGAGAGTAGAAGAACCTATTAAACAAGAGTTTCATTATGAGGGTGGGCTTACTTCTTTTGTTGAGTATCTAAATAAAAATAAAGAAATAATAAACCCAAAACCTATCTATATTGAGGGTGGAGATGAGGTTCCTGTCGAAGTAGCAATTCAATACACAACAGCATATACAGAAAATACATATAGCTTTGTTAATAATATAAATACTCCAGAGGGTGGAACACATCTCGAAGGTTTTAAACGTTCTCTTACAAAATGTTTTAATGATTATGCAAGAAAATATAATATATTAAAAGATAAAGATAATAACTTGCAAGGTGAAGATATAAGAGAGGGAATGACAGCAGTTATTAGTGTCAAAGTTGCAGATCCACAATTCGAGGGACAAACTAAGACAAAGCTTGGAAATAGTAATGTTGCTGGTATTGTTTCTGGAGTTATGAATGAGAAACTTGCAAATTATTTAGAAGAAAACCCAAGTGTTGCAAAAGCAATTCTTGAAAAATGTATAAGTGCATCAAGGGCAAGAGAAGCAGCAAGAAAAGCTAGAGATTTAGCAAGAAGAAAGACTGCTCTTGAAGGAAATTCTCTTCCAGGTAAGCTTGCAGATTGTAGTGAGAAGGATACAGAAAAAACAGAACTTTATCTTGTCGAGGGAGATTCTGCAGGTGGTAGTGCAAAACAAGGTAGAGATAGAAGATTCCAAGCTATTCTTGCCATGTGGGGAAAAATGCTTAACGTAGAAAAAACTAGAATAGATAAGATATATAATAATGAAAAATTGTTGCCTGTTATAACAGCAATTGGTGCTGGTATTGGAAGTGATTTTGATATTTCTAAGATTAGATATGGAAAAATCATAATGATGGCCGATGCCGATGTTGATGGTGCACATATTAGAACTTTGCTTCTTACATTCTTCTTTAGATATATGAGACCTCTTTTAGAAGATGGTAGAGTGTTTGCGGCACAACCACCACTTTATAAAATCTCCAAAAAAGGTTTGAAAGAAGATATTTATTGTTATAGCGATGAGGAGCTTGCAGAACAACTTCAAAAAGTAGGTAAGGAAAATGCAGCTGTTCAAAGATACAAGGGTCTAGGAGAGATGAATCCTGAACAATTGTGGGAGACAACAATGGATCCTGCTAGAAGAACTCTTGTAAAAATAGAGCTAGAAGATGCAGCTAGAGCAGACGAAATTTTCACTATACTTATGGGTGATGAAGTTGGTCCAAGAAGAGAATTTATCGAACAAAATGCTCACTTGGTTCAAAACTTAGACATATAATATTGTAACAGTAAGGCTAGACAGATAATATACGTCTAGCCTTGTGTTTACTTAAGTACAAAAGAAAGGAAGATTTTTATGGAAATAAACAAAAACATTTTTAGAACATACGATATTCGTGGTGTAGTACCAACAGAAATCGATGAAAATGTTGCAACTTTAATAGGAAGAGGTTTTGCTACATTAATGAGCAAAGAAGGAGAAAAAACAATTATCGTTGGGCATGATGTTAGATTGACATCTGAAAGTTTAACAAATGCTTTGATAGAGGGCATTATATCAACAGGTATGAATGTAATTGATATCGGTATCTGTGTGACTCCGATGACATACTTTGCTCGTGAGTATTTAAAAATCAAACCATCAATAATGGTAACGGCAAGCCATAATCCTAAAGAATACAATGGTTTTAAAATTTGTGGACTTGGAACTGATACTATTTTTGGAGATGAAATTCAAGCTTTAAGAGAATTCATTGAAAAAGGCGAATTTATAGTTTCTGAGAATAAAGGAACGGTAGAAAAGAAATCTTTAAAAAATGCATACATAAATGATATTTTAAATAAAGTTAAATTAGGAGATAGAAAATTAAAAGTAGCGATAGATTGTGGAAGTGGTGCAGGTTCTCTTTTTGCAGAAGAACTATTTAGAAAACTTGGAGTAGAAGTGTTACCAGTATGTTGTGAGCCAGATGGAAACTTTCCAATACATCATCCGGACCCATCACAAGAGAAAAATATGCTTGAGTTTGAAAAATTTATAGTAGATAACAAATGCGATGTCGGTTTGGGGTTTGATGGAGATGCTGATAGAGTTATTGCTTTTGATGAAAACGGAAAAATATATTATGGCGACGAGTTCGCAATAATTATATGGAGAGATTTGATGCCAAAACATCCAGGTTCAAAGGTACTTATGGATGTGAAGTGTTCTCAGAGCTTATATGATGAAGGAATAAAATTAGGTGGTGTTTCTGAATTTTGCAAAGTTGGAAGTTCACTTATAAAAGCAGAAATAAGAAAGCAAAATCTTTTATTTACTGCTGAGTATGCAGGTCACGTATATTTTAATGATGAACATTTTGGATATGATGATGCAATGTATGCAGGTGCAAGACTTTTAAAAATACTTTCTAATACAAATAAGAAAATGTCAGAATTGTCAGAGGGAGTTAATAAATATTATGGAACTCCAGAAATTATAGTTAAAGTTACTGACGAAACAAAATTCAAAATCGTAGAAATGATTAAAGAAAAGTATGTTAAGAATGGAGTTAAGGTAATTGATATCGATGGTGCAAGAGTAGTGTTTGAAGATGGTTGGGGATTAATAAGAGCATCAAACACTGGCCCAAATTTAACTATAAAGTCTGAAGCTACTTCTGAATTGAGAAGAGATGAGATTATAAATCAAATAAAAGAATATATAGAGCAATCAGAAAAAGAATTAAATAAATAATGAGATGAGCCGTTCATAATCTGAACGGCTCATTAACTTTATGTAAAAATATATTTTAGAAAACTTTTTTAATCTCATATGTTAGATTATTATTGCTGTCGATTGTTATTAACAGATATTCACTGTTTTGTGCAACTTCAATTGGTGAAAGTTTATCATAATTTGAAGAATTCATACTTAGATATCTTATACCACGTTCCATAGAGTAGTCTGTGAATGCACCATCGCTAAGTATTAAAATATTTTTTGAATTATCTCTTCGTAATTGGCACATAACGTCTATGAATAATTTTCTTTCACTAGAGTCTGTAAAGTTATCTAGACTACCATTCATCAAAACTATAATATTTTTGTTTTTTGAATTCTTTATATCGTTTTGTATATTTATCCATTGATTATAGTCAGTAGTTCTAATTCCACCATTTGTAACATCGAATGTGATTAAATCAAATTTATCATAGCTTGTAAATTTGTAGGCGTCTTTTTTTAATGTTGGTATTGTTATGTTAGGATTTGAAGTGTTTCCATCTTTTGATGTTAATATTAAGAATGTCGCATTTTCATTTATTGAATTTTGTAATTTTGTATTATTCAATCTGTCAAGCAATGTTTTTTCAGTTGAAAACTCATCTAGTACAGCTAATTTTGTTATGCTATCACCCGATAGAGAAGATGGCTTATTTGCCACATCAACGCCTTTTATATCTTTTGGAACATCAATATCTGTGTTTATTGAATCTACTTTATATACAACTTTTAAATTTCCTATATTTATTATATCATTTGAAAGAATGTCTTTTGTATCCTGTCCAACATAGATATCAGTTAATTTGGCTGGTAGTGAAATATTATTTAGAGGAATTGTCAAAGTTTCTTCTTTTTCTGAAGCATCAAACCCTCTTTTTGCCATTACTAACTTTGTTTCGCCGTTAGAATCAACCAATTTTAGTTTTATGTATTCTGATATAGTGTTAGGTGATAACACATCTAACGAGATTTCTAGTGCATTTTCATTTAATGTGATTGGTTCATTAAATCTTAAATATGCAGCTCTCGTTTTATCTGTTTTAGAAAAATCATAACTTATTTGTATGAAATCCTGATTCAATTTTGAAATACTTCCAGTAACTTCACTTGGATAAGATACGAAGGTATAATTTTGATTTTTTGACAAATTATATTTTTCTTCCTTTGTGCCGGCTACCTCAACAACAGCATAGGCTTTAGCATTGCCACGAGAAACAGAAATAATATTTATTCCATCACTTGAAGGATAGAATCTTCCGTCTTTAAACTCTCCATCACCACTAACTACTTCCCATGTTAGTTCTTCGTTTTTAATGGATGCGTAATAACCATTTTTATTTTTAGCTGTTATATCGAATTTTACATTTTCATTTTTTTGTATGTAAGAATTTTTTGGATACATAGTTATTTCGTTTGGCGAACTTAAAATATCAACATTTATGCTTGTAGATATCTTTCCTTTTTTGGCGGTTAGTGTAATCGTACCCGCATCAGCACCAGCAATTAATTTTCCATCTTCAACTTTGCCTGATACACCTGAAGTAGACCACTTAATATCGTCCATAGAAATTTCAACAGGATTATAATATTTATCATATCCTTTTACTTTTAAATCCATAGAACATTCAGCAAATACATTATCTTCAGGAATTTCAATTATCAAGTTAGAAAGTGATGATTTTTTACTTGCATTGAAAATTCCAAGAGCATTTGTAACTTTTCTAAGAGTACCTGAACTTGGTGAATTTATTATAGAAAGTGCAGTATCCCCAAGCTTTTGGGCGACCATTGTTGTTGAACCACCGCCATCTAGATTAATTGCGTTATAAATTCCTTTTTCTATTAAAAGTTCTGCAAGTTCTGTTTGTGTTACTCCAATACTTTTTTTCTGACGACCATCAACAGTTATTAAATATAAAGTGTTACCATCTTTTGAAAGTCCTATTGCTGTTCTTGGATGAGTTCCAGATATATTTGAAGAAAAAGTAGGTATCTCTCCATTTTTTACAAGTATGGCTCCACCTGAAATTGCTGTTTGAATTTTTTCTAAATCAATTTCAAGATTTATTTCTAGGTCTACTTTTGTACCAACTTTAAAATTGTTGTTTATAAATTCAGCATTGGCACCAGTCGTTGCTAAAACATAGCCATTTTTCGGTATTTCAGCTCCTTCAAGATTGTATCGTATTTCTTTTACAACGTTGCTTTCAACTACCATTTCTGTTATTGGTAAATATGAAAATGAACCTATAGATTTTTCGCCCCAATCACTTGTATATATAGCTGGGCGAGTATCATAATTTGATGATGGTTTGTTAAATTCTTTTACGTATAAAATTTCATTCGTGTCATTTGATTTTAATGTGATAATATTTTTAAAATAGTCCATGTAAGCATTGCCACTTTCATCTAGTACGAAAGAAGCAAATTCATTTTTATTTTCATTTCCATTGTATGTGGATGTCAACATTTTTCCGTCAGATACAGAAAGCCCAACAGTGTAGCCGTTGACAGATGTTCCACTAAAAAAATCTCCATTTATTGCTGCTATACTTTCATTGCTTTTTGCCATTTCTAATACTGTCTGAAATGTATTTAATCCATTTTCTGAATTCAAAATTCCGACAGACGTATATTTATCATTTAAATTGACTTCAAGCATATTAATATTTAGCCAACCTTTTTCAGTAAGTCTGTTAAAATTTTTAAGTATCACTCCTGATGATACTCTTTCGATATTTGTAGTTTCATGTAGTGTAGTTAAGGCATAAGAATTGCTACACAATCCTAACATCAAAATAGTAATTATAGAAATGATGATTTTTTTATTCAAAAGGAAACCTCCTTTCATTTGTTTTTTTCTTCTAATTTCCATCCAGGTATGTTAGAGCGTTGAATTGCACCAAACACACAAGCTCTAAGCCTTGGAATATCTTTTGTTAAAGATTTTATTAAATCTTTCATATATTCTCTTTTACTTTTACCATCCATTTCGCAAGTCTTTTTCATTATTGGAACTGGATTTCTTTTTACAAAGCTTTTAATATCTTTTTCTGTTACATAAATCATTGGTCTTATTGTTACTATATTTTTTCTTGAAAGATAAGTTGTTGGTGAAAAGGTATGTATGTTGCCTTCATAAAATAAGCTAAGAAAAAAAGTCTCAATAACATCATCTTGATGGTGACCAAGAGCAACCTTATTACAACCATGGGCTTCAGCCACTCCGTTTAGTGCACCACGTCTAAGATTCGCACATAATGAACATGGATTTTTTTCTTTTCTTATATCGAAAACTACCTCTTTAATGTTTGTTCTTTCTATTACGTATTCTATATTTTGATCTTCACAAAAAGCCTCAAGTTCAGTTGTATCAAAAACATTAGAACCTGGATCGATTGTAAGAGCCATAAGTTCAAAATGTTTTGGATAGAAACGTTGAAGGTTTTTTAATGCTAAAAGAAGTGTCAAACTATCTTTTCCACCAGAAAGTGCAACAGCAATTTTATCTCCTTCTTCTATCATATTGTAATCCTCTACGGCTTTTCTAATACTACTTAAAATTTGTTTCATTTTATTTCCTTTCTTTTATTTAATGAATATATGTGTAAGATTTAACTAGGAAAGTATATCATAAAATTGAGTAAATTAAAATATGCGAACGTGTGATTTTATTGATTTATGCTAAGTTTAAAGTAATAATGCGGTGAGATTTGTAGAAAATGGTAGGCTCCGTCGAAGGATTAATATACATAAATTTAAATGTAAATTTTATGTGAAAATATAAAGATAATTTGTTAATATAATGTTATAATATATATAAATTTATGAGAGGGTGGTATATTTGAAGAACGAAAAAGGATTTTCTCTTATGTATTTGGTAATTACTATAATAGTAATCATAATTATTGCGGCAATTACGATTAATTCTTCTAATAGAGTTGTAGACGATGCAATAGGCTCTAAAAATACTGCAGAAGCTGCAATTGATGATGATAAAATAAGAGAAATAATTACATTAGAATTAGCGGGAACAAAAGAATTAATAGATGTAGATATAGATTATAAGCGTATCGAGCTAAGTAATGCATTAAAAGTAACGTATAAGGCAGACGAATACGGAGAGGGTTATGTACTTTATTTAAGTGAAAAAGATATAAAGAAAGTAGAAGAAAGAACTGGACGTGTTGGTTTGGAAGCATACAAAGAGCTAACAAGATCTTATGTTGTAAATACAGAAACAGGGGAATTTGTTAGATTGGAAGATGAGTGGAGCTTTTAAAACTGCGGTCTTTCTAAGAAGCCGTATTTTTACACAAGCTGAAAATTACAGAATCTAAAACATAATGTTTTTAATTTTAGTTAAATTAAAAAATAAAACAATTTAATACTAGGAAATAAAAAACCTCATTGAGAAATCAAAGAGGTTTTTTCAATATAAATATTAAAATAATATTTATTGCTTATCTGTTTTTTTAGTGTATTTTTTATCTATGTATTTTTGGTAATCAGCTGTTTTCATTGGTATGAATTTTCTTATAAATTTGTATTTCTTTTTATTTAAAATATAGCAGTAGCCAAGTATTGAAAATGTTACGGCACCAATTAAATTTACGAATAAATCCTCCATTGTATCTTGTATGCCTATGTCTAAGTAGCCACCATCGATTGTGGCAAGCTCATTTCCATCTTTATCGTACAAGATAGTTTTTTGAATATCTTTAATTGTAACAGCCTTGTTTGATCTAGTTTCATCTAATTCTACGGTGGAAATGGTACCTACAATAGTGTCTTTTTGCATATCTGTATAAAAATATTTGTCAGCAGTGTATTCGAAAAACTCCCAACAAACTCCTATTGTCATACTAAAACAAAATGAAAAAATTGCTAAGTAAATAGGTGATAATTTTAGTCTTTTACTGTTATTGTTTAATAAATCAAGAAGTGAAAAACCTATTCCTGCACATAAAAATCCGTTTATCGTATGTAAAATAGTATCCCAATGTGGAAACAACTGATAAAAATTATTTATTTCACCGAGTATTTCAGCAGCAAAAATAAATAAAAATATTATTATTTCTAAAGCATTTGGAAGCGTTATCTTAAATTTTTGTTGTACAAAAAACGGAATAACAAAAAGAAAAAGAGAAAAGGCACATAAAAAAGCATTGTTATAATCTCCACGAACAATTTGTAAAATCATACAAACTATAACTAAAAAACGAAGAGAAAAATAAACAATTGCGGTGCTTTTCTTTGCTTCGGTAATTTCTTTAACTATCTTTAACAAAAAATCACATCCTTTATATAAGTGTATGCAATCATTTTAACATAAATTTATCAAAGATACGAATAAATAAAAAATAAAAGTAGAAATGATATGGATGTAAATCAAATATATGAAAAATAATTAACAGAAAATATACAAAAGTACCTAAAAAGTTTTCAATAGGTTCAAACAAAAGACAAAAAATATACACAATTGGGTTATATAATAAAGACATCATAAGAAAAGGAGATGGTGCCTATAGGATATAAAAAGTAAGTGTTATATATAACAAAAAATACAAATATTTTCATAAATAAAAATTTTACTGGCCACAATATATGATGAGTAGAAGAGGATATAAAATTATTTTTATATAGCTCTTCTATTTTTTGGTTTAATCAAAGAAAACACAAGAGACTTTACCAATATTTTGTTGTCTAATAATTAGGAGGCGAGATATAAATGAAAAAAGGTCAAATTTTTATAGTAATTGTTATGTTATTGATGGTTGGAATACTAAGTGCATATAAAATAGATATGGACAAAATGAGAAAAGGCGAAGATGTGGTTTTTAGCACATGGGGTGTAAAATATAGACCTAGTGTGAAAGAAACAGAGTCTGGTGAAAAACAAACTTTAAAGAAAGAGACAATAAAATATAATAAGTTAGAAATCGAAAGTAGTGGCGAAAAAATATCATTAAAAGTGCCAGAAGATTGGAAATATGAAGAAATATCAGGAGATACTGAGTATAAAAAAGGCGTTAGAATTTATAATGATAATTTTTCTGGCGAAATGGATATTGGATTTTACAATGGAATGTTTGGAGTTTGTGGAACGGGCTTAGAGCATAAAGAAATAACATTAGAAAATGGTCAAAAAATCAGTGCTGGATATTATTATGATAACGAATGGGATTTCATTGTGTTTGAATCGGAAAAAGGAGAAGATGCAATAGTAGCAATAAATAAAGGAATAAAAGGCGAAAATGCTGAAAGAGCATTGGAGATAGTTAAGAGTTATGTGAAGGAGTAATTATTTAGAGGATATTAAAAAAAGAAAAGACCGTTAAAAAAAATACTTTGTCAACAGCCTGAAAAGGCTTTCCATTATTGGAAAGCCTTTTTGGTTTAGCACAGAACATCAAGAGAAGTGTATATACCACTTTCAGTTCTGTGCTTGTTCGTAATACCGTTCTTTTCGGAAAGGTAGAACGGCTTTGGCAGCTTGAGAAGCGACGGATCACAATTAACCACCACATAGGCTGCGGGGTTATCGGATTCGAACGTCACTTCAGGATTGAGCTTTTTGAGCTCTTTAATCAGTACAACATTGTTACTGATTTCAACGGTGCTACCATTATTGAACATGTTAGATGTCCCTCCATAAATTGATGTATCACACTATGTTGCCCTCGCTGGGAACCTTTAGTAACACATAGGTGTAGTTATATTATACCAAATTTATGACATCGAGTCAAGATTTATGTAAAGTTCGACGAGACGTTTTATAAAAAAGTTGAATGCAATGACACGGATTTTGATAAAGTTTGAAAAATAAAAAAAGACTTAAAATAGCCTAAAAACAAAGAAAGTAGCTTTTAAAAAGCTACTTTTTATGGTCGGGGTGAGAGGACTCGAACCTCCGGCCCCATGGTCCCAAACCACGTACTCTACCAACTGAGCCACACCCCGATAACAAGCTATATCTTAACATGTTTTTTTGAAAAATACAACACTTTTTTGCAATTTTTTTAAATTCTTTTCAAAAACTAATATTATGTGAACTTATATAAATAATTTATTATAATGCATTATATATTTTCTCTATTGCACTAATTGTATCCTCAAATTTAATATCTTTTGCATATTCGTGTTCTTTTCTATACTTGTCCCATCTTGCAATTAAACTTTCATCTTCTAAAATATTTGATATTATAGTTTTAAACTTTTCTAAGTATTCTTGTGAATTTCTGTGTTTGAAAGTTGTATCAATAGCTTTTTTTAATGTACCGATATCTATATCATTACTCTTATATGTTGCAAAATAATATAAATCATAATAATCTTTCATTCTGCTATTAGCAATATTTCTTTTTAAAACAGTTTCTAATTTTTCAGCAACTATTGTTTCATAATTATATGTATATAAACTAATATTCTCATTTTCT
Source organism: uncultured Eubacteriales bacterium (assembly GCA_959598745.1). GTDB lineage: Bacteria > Bacillota > Clostridia > TANB77 > UBA1234 > UBA1234. The sequence continues at coordinate 4,080 of CAUGFN010000004.1, read as the reverse complement.
AACATAGTTTTGTAATTGTATTCTATTGCTCTTGGTGTAATTAAATCTCCAGTTGAAATATCTATTGAAAAAGGTATTCTTAAATTGCTTAATTTCGCAATTAATTTAAATCTATAACCACCATATTCATTATCTTCTTTTATTGGCATGTTTTTATCTATTTCAAAAATTACATTATCATCTATTTCAATAAAAATAATTTTATTTATCATTTCTTCTATTGCATTTTTTTCAAAGTTAATTCCTGTAATATTTGCATCTATGTCCATTGTTGTTCTCATATTAATTCCCATTATAGAAGATAATAAAAATCCGACCTTTTATAATAAACTTTTCATTATATTCTGATTTTGATAATCTTTCTAAAAATCTTTCAAACATATAGTTTTGTAGTACTTCTTGAACAGATAGTTCATTGTCTTTTGCAAAATTTTTAGATTTATCCATTAAAGATTGAATATTTTTTATCATATCATTACCTCCATTATTGCTTTTATTTTTTTCTCGCATTTTAGTTTTTTTGCATATTGCATTATAGTAGTTCCATCAATTTCATTATTTGAAAATGCTTTTTTTATGACTTTGTTTCTTTGCTCTATATCTAGTCCACATTTATTTTCATTTTTTACAATATCACAAATTGTTCTTTCAAGATTATAGGCTTTTATAGTATTACCAAATGGAGATTTTAGTTTTATTACACCAAGCTTTATATTTTCTCTACTTGCATAATGAACTCTTATTTGTTTGGTGTTTATTGAACTAACATTATAATCATTTGGTATTGTTATATCTATAATATTGGGTGTTACTTCTGTTTTGTCTAGAAAGAAAAGAGCAGTATTATAAGAAAATATTGCATTCTTATATCTGTTTTGAATTATAAAATATTCATCTTCAAAACTGTCAGTTTTTCCATAAAGCCCATTTCCTATTCTAGATATATAATTATCTTTAATCAGTTTATTTATATAATAAAATCCTATTTTAGCATCTTTAAATTCTTTAGTTGTTATTACATTATTTTTTTTGTTTATAAAATTTACCATGTTTTCATAATTTTTCATAATTTCACCTCCACACTGAAATTATATCATTTTTTCAGTGTGAGAGTCAATAAAACTAAATAATATTGTTAAAATTTTTATTTTTTAATTTTGCCATTTATAAAAATTTTAAAAATTATTTTCAAATTTTATGTTATGCAACCAAACTCTCAAAATATATTTGCAAAATTTATGCTTTCTAAAGTTGAACTGTAAGTGTGCTTGTGATAAAATTTTTAAGTAATCGGGGTGTGGCTCAGTTGGTAGAGCGCTTGGTTCGGGACCAAGAGGTCGCACGTTCAAATCGTGTCACTCCGACCATTATTTTTGAGCAAATGATTAACTTTAGGAGGAACAAATGAAGAAAAAAGATAAAGTAATAGTTAAGAAGTTATTAGCGATTGTTTTGCTATTGATTATTGGCAGTGTTGTTGGATTTGAAAACTTAGATGATTTTTTGGATGATGGTGTCGTTCAAGATACTGTGAGTGACAATCAAAACGATTATACGCAAAAAGAAAATTATTATATTGCAAGTGATGATGAGTTAAAAGTGTATTTTTTTGATGTTGGTCAAGCGGATTCTATTTTTGTTATGTCTAGCGGGGAATGTATGCTAATTGATGCTGGCAACAATGCGGATGGCAAGCTTATTGTAAAGCAGTTAGAGAATATGAATATTGATACAATTGATTATGTTGTGGGTACGCATCCACACGAAGATCATATAGGTGGACTTGATGATGTTATAAATAATTTTAAAATTAAAAATGTTTTGATGCCTAAAAAAACAACTACTACTAAAACATATGAAGATGTGCTTAAGGCTATCAAAAATGCTAATTTGAAGATAAAAACACCAAAGGTTGGTGATATTTTTTATGTAGGTATGGCGAAATGTGAAGTTATGGGAATAGAAAATGATGCGGAAAACTTAAATGAGAATTCTATTATAATTGAGCTTACATATGGTGATAAAAAGTTTTTGTTTACAGGAGATGCAGAGGTTGCAAATGAAAAACTACGTAGTTGGGATGATATAGATGTTTTAAAGGTTGCTCATCATGGTTCAAGAACGAGTTCATCAGAAGAATTTTTAGAGCAAGTAAAACCAGAATATGCTATAATTTCTTGCGGACAAGACAATGATTATGGGCATCCTCACAAAGAGGTTATTGGTAGATTAAAAGGGGTTAAGATATATAGAACGGATAAGGAAGGCACGATTTTAGTAACATCTGATGGAGAGAATTTAGAATTTGAATCTTTGAATATTAATTTAGATGGAAATGCAAAATAGTAGAAGACACTATACATTAGAATTATTCTTTTGTATAGTGTCTTTCGTATATTTAAGAAAGTTGCATATTTTTATTGAGAGCAATTTTTAATTTTTATATGCTAAAAAATTTTGTTAGATTTTTAATGTTATTTTATATCTCCACTAGATGTCATACTATTTTGTTCTAATTGTTTTAACAATTTGAATGAAAGTTCAGCAGCTTCGCCTCTAGTAAGTTTACTCATTGGTCTGAATGTTCCAGCAACATCTCCCTGAATGATTTTATATGCTGATAAGTTCTTAACCGCCTTTAAAGCCCAAGATGGTATCATTCCAACGTCTTTATATTTTATTTCTTTTGTGGAATCTTTATCTCCTAAAACATTGCTTATCATAGTTGCGGCTTCTGCTCTTGTTATAGTTCTATCTAGATTTAGATATATTTTTTCACCCGCAGCAGATCCTTTTAAAATTCCTCTAGAGTAAGATACTTTAGCTGCTTCTAAAAGCCAATCTGGTGTTGAAGAGCTATCTGCAAATTTTACTTTTGAAACGTCAATTTCTGCATCAACATTGCTTTCTGTTATAGCTAGTAAGAATAGCATAAATTCTCCACGTGTCATTGTTTTTTCTGGTTTAAAATAGAATCTATTTCCTATTTCTTCACCTATTATTAATCCTCTTGCAGCTAGATGAGATGCAGAGTAATTAGCCCAATGGTCTTTCATATCTATATAATTGAAAGGTATTACATTTGATGTGTCTTGTTTTATAGTTATTGAAACAGTAGCAACATTTGAATATTTTTTTCCTTCTTCAAGTCTGAATGAAAAACTATCTGTACCGTGATAATCTTTTTCTGGTGTATAGACATAGTTTTTACCAGATTCACCTGATTGAACTACTGTACCATGAGTTGGTTGAACAGTGATTGCATAAGAAACATTTTCACCACTTACAATATTAGCATCTAATGCTAAAGACAATTTTGAATTTTCTAATATTTCATATTTTGATGATAAGGCCTGGCTCTTTAAAACGTCTGTGTTTGTTTCACCACTGCCAGTCTCTCCACTACCAGTTTCACCACTTGCGGGTGGAGTTACAATTTCGCCACTACCTGTTTCACCGCTTGATGGTGGTGTTACATCTCCACTTGTGCTAGATTCGCCAGATTCGTTTGGAACTATAACGTTTTCAGTGGCAAAACTAACAGAAGAAAGCGAAAGAGTAAGTAGCATTAAAGTTACTAATAATATACGATTTATCTTCATAAAATTTACCTCCATAAATTTAAAATATTCTTTTGGTTCGATAATATTTTTACACTTAATGAAAAATATATTATGAAATTTTTATGGCATAGCTGGAAAAATAAAGAAATATATATAAATTAATTCCAAAATTTAACAAAGTATGAATAAAAAATTTGACAAGCAATAAAAATAGTAGTAGAATTTGAGACATGCGACGTTTGGAGGTATTTAAAAATGGAAGCAGATCGAAGTATTATTTTACAGAAGAAAATGGTTTTGTTTTTATCTTTTATAGTGTTAGGTGTATTTTCAGCATTAGTATATATTGAAAAAAATAACACGAAATTAAAGAACGTTTATGCAGAAAAATTGGACTTAATAACAGTAAATATAAGCGAAGATGAAGATGAAATATTAAGAAATAAGATTAAATTTTTAGCAGTTAGTAACGTTGAAACAGTTGAAAGTGGAGAAGAACAATCTTTTATAGAGGATA
>CAUGFN010000003.1:0-54921 GCA_959598745.1 uncultured Eubacteriales bacterium | reverse complement strand
AATGAACCCTCCTTATTAAACAAATTTTGTCTAACAATTTGGGTTCACTTCAAAAATAGGTCGTTCTTTTTTGCATCGAAAATGAATTTGTGCTATATTATGATGAATTCACTATTATCAAATGACAACCGTTATATTTTGACTTTAAAATGACAGAAAAACGAACAAAATTAAAAATGGCAATAATTATAGCCACCCGTAGGGATAAAACACAAAAAATAGGTTGACAAAAAGAACATTAAATGGTAAAATATGAACTGCTATTATTTAGAGGAAGAGAATAATAGTGAGCTTGCCATATAGAGGCAAACCCAAAAGTGATTTTAAAGCACCTTTAAAAATGCTTTGAAATATATATTCTAATAAAACAGGGGGTGAACCAAACAAAATGCCTACAATTAACCAATTAATTAGAAAAGGAAGAAAAGACAAGACTTCTAAATCTAAAGCTCCAGCATTACAAAAAGGATATAACTCAAAATTAAAGAGAACAACTAATGCTTCAAGCCCACAGAAAAGAGGAGTTTGCACAGTAGTTAAAACAACTACACCTAAAAAGCCAAACTCAGCTTTAAGAAAGGTTGCAAGGGTTAGATTGACAAACACTCAAGAGGTTACAGCTTATATCCCAGGTGTTGGACATAACTTACAAGAACACAGTGTAGTTCTTATAAGAGGTGGAAGAGTAAAAGACCTTCCAGGTGTTAGATACCATATCATTAGAGGAACACTTGATACTGCCGGAGTAAAAGACAGAATGCAAGCTCGTTCAAGATATGGTGCTAAGAAACCTAAAAAGTCATAGGATTTAGAAAAAAGGTGCTTATATATAGATAAAGATCGTATAGAGCACTTACGGGTAAGCATAGAGGCTTATCAGAGTACCTAGGTGTACGGTATAATGTACACTAATTTTGTAAGGAGGGAAGAACAGTGCCAAGAAAAGGTTATATAGCTAAAAGAGAAGTTTTACCAGATCCAGTATATCAAAGCAAAGTTGTTACTAAGCTTATTAACAACGTAATGGAAAGTGGTAAAAAATCATTAGCTCAATCAATTGTTTATGATGCATTTGATATAGTTGCTGAAAAAACTGGCAAAAATGCATTAGAAGCATTTAACGAAGCTATGGAAAACGTTATGCCTGTACTTGAAGTTAAAGCTAGAAGAGTCGGAGGAGCTACATATCAAGTTCCAATGGAGATCAGAAGCGAAAGAAGACAAGCATTAGGATTAAGATGGCTTGTTAGATATGCAAGAGAGCGTAACGAAAAAACAATGAAAGAAAAATTAGCAAACGAAATTATAGATGCTATAAACTCTATGGGTGGAGCTTTCAAGAAGAAAGAAGATACACATAGAATGGCTGAAGCTAACAAGGCTTTCGCACATTATAGATGGTAATTTTAAATTTGAATATGAATAAGGAGGAAAACTAAGTGGCTACCGAGAGAAAAGTTTCATTAGAAAAAACAAGAAACATAGGAATAATGGCTCACATTGATGCTGGTAAAACAACAACAACAGAGAGAATATTATTCTACACAGGTAAAACTCACAAAATAGGTGAGGTTCACGAAGGTGCTGCTACTATGGACTGGATGGCTCAAGAGCAAGAAAGAGGTATCACAATTACTTCTGCTGCTACAACTTGTTTCTGGAAAGAACATAGAATAAACATCATCGATACACCTGGTCACGTTGACTTCACAGTTGAGGTTGAAAGATCTCTTAGAGTACTAGACGGAAGCGTTACAGTATTCTGTGCAAAAGGTGGAGTTCAACCACAATCTGAAACAGTTTGGAGACAAGCTGACAAATACAATGTACCAAGAATGTGTTACGTTAACAAAATGGACACAACTGGTGCAGATTTCTATAGCTGCGTAGAGCAAATGAGACACAGATTGCACGCAAATGCTATACCTATACAATTACCTATCGGTGCAGAAGATCAATTCAAAGGTGTTATAGACCTTGTTAGAATGAGAGCTTTCATACACAAAGACGATTTAGGAAAAGATATAGAAGAGACAGATGTTCCAGCAGATATGCTAGAAAAAGCTGAAAAATATAGAAGCGAAATGATAGAAGCTGCTGCTGAACAAGATGAAGAATTAATGATGAAATACTTAGATGGTGGAGAGTTAAGCGAAGATGAAATCAGAAAAGGATTAAGAATCGGAACATTAGCTTGTAAAGTTACACCAGTATGTTGTGGTTCTTCATACAAAAACAAAGGTGTTCAAGAATTACTTGATAATATAATATATTACATGCCTTCACCACTTGATATACCTGCTATTAAGGGTGTAAACCCTGAAACAGGTGCTGAGGAAGACAGACACCCATCAGATAGCGAGCCATTTGCAGCTCTAGCATTCAAGATAGCAACAGACCCATTCGTTGGAAAACTTTGCTTCTTCAGAGTTTACTCTGGAACACTTGAAGCTGGTACATCGGTACTAAATGCAAATAAAGATAAGAAAGAAAGAATCGGAAGAATTCTTCAAATGCATGCTAATCACAGAGAAGATATAGATAAAGTATATGCTGGTGATATAGCTGCTGCTGTTGGTTTGAAAGAAGTTACAACTGGTGAAACATTATGTGATGAAAAATATCCAGTTATACTTGAATCAATGGAATTCCCAGAGCCAGTTATCTCAATTGCAATCGAGCCAAAAACAAAGGCTGACCAAGAAAAAATGGGTATTGCACTTGCAAAACTTGCTGAAGAAGATCCAACATTCAAAACTTATACAAACCAAGAAACAGGTCAAACAATTATCGCTGGTATGGGTGAATTACACCTTGATATCATCGTTGATAGATTAAAGAGAGAATTTAAAGTTGAAGCTAACGTTGGTGCACCACAAGTTGCATACAAAGAAACAATTAGAAACAAAGTTAAAGCTGAAGGTAAATTCATTAGACAATCAGGTGGTAAAGGACAATACGGTGACGTATGGTTTGAACTTGAACCACTTGAGCCAGGTACAGGCATTCAATTTGAAAGCAAAATCGTTGGTGGTGCAGTTCCTAAGGAATACATCAAACCAATCGAAGATGGTTTCAGAGAAGCTACAAACACAGGTATCTTAGCTGGTTACCCAGTAGTAGATGTTAAAGCTACATTGGTTGATGGTTCATACCATGATGTTGACTCATCAGAAATGGCATTTAAGATTGCTGCTTCTATGGCATTCAAAGAATGCTGCAAACTTGCTAAACCAGTATTACTAGAGCCAATCATGAGAGTTGAAATAGTAGTTCCTGAAGAATACATGGGAGATGTTATCGGCGACGTTAACTCAAGAAGAGGTAGACTTGAAGGAATGGAAGCTAAGAACGGAATGCAAGAAATCAGATGCTTCATACCACTTTCAGAAATGTTTGGTTATGCTACAGACTTAAGATCTAGAACTCAAGGTAGAGGTACATACTCTATGGAACCTAGCCATAATGAGGAAGTTCCAAAGTCTGTATTAGAAGCAATTACATCTCAAAAAAATAAATAAGTTGTAATTGTGTAGTGTTTATTTGGTGAATTTTACAAATATCATTGCAAATTTTAACAAAGTTTAATAAAATAAACTTGTTAATAAGATTTCAATATTAAATAATATAATAAATAAAAATAAGGAGGATTTTAAAATGGCTAAAGAGAAATTTGAAAGAACTAAACCACACGTTAACATTGGTACAATCGGACATGTTGACCATGGCAAGACATCTTTAACAGCTGCTATTACAAAAGTATTAGCATTAGAAGGAGAGGCTGAATTTAAAGCATACGATCAAATCGATGGAGCTCCAGAAGAAAGAGCTAGAGGTATCACAATCAATACTGCACACGTTGAGTATCAAACAGAAAAGAGACACTATGCACACGTTGACTGCCCAGGACATGCTGACTATGTTAAAAACATGATCACAGGTGCTGCACAAATGGATGGTGCAATCCTAGTTGTTTCTGCTGCTGATGGTCCAATGCCACAAACAAGAGAGCACATTCTTCTTGCTAGACAAGTTGGTGTTCCTTATATCGTAGTATTCTTAAATAAATGCGATATGGTTGACGATCCAGAACTATTAGAATTAGTTGAAATGGAAGTTAGAGAATTATTAACAAAGTATGGTTTCCCTGGAGACACAACACCAATTATCAGAGGATCAGCTCTTAAAGTATTAGAGAGCACATCAACAGATCCAAACGCTCCTGAATATGCTTGCATCAGAGAGTTAATGAAAGTTGTTGATGAATATATCCCAACTCCACAAAGACCAGTTGACCAACCATTCCTAATGCCAGTTGAAGACGTATTCTCAATCACAGGTAGAGGAACAGTTGCTACAGGTAGAGTTGAAAGAGGTGTAGTTAAAGTTTCTGACGAAGTTGAAATCGTTGGTATCGCTAAAGAAATCAAAAAGACAGTTATCACAGGTGTTGAGATGTTCAGAAAACTTCTTGACCAAGCTGAAGCTGGTGATAACATCGGTGTTCTTTTAAGAGGTATTCAAAGAAACGAAATCGAAAGAGGACAAGTTCTTGCTAAACCAGGAACAATTCACCCACACACAAAATTCAAAGGTCAAGTTTACGTATTAACTAAAGAAGAAGGCGGAAGACACAAACCATTCTTCTCAAACTATAGACCACAATTCTATTTCAGAACAACAGACGTTACAGGTGTTATCACATTACCAGCTGGTACAGAAATGGTAATGCCAGGTGATAACGTTGTTATGGACATCGAATTAATCACACCAATCGCCGTAGAAAAAGGATTAAAATTCGCTATTCGTGAAGGCGGTAAAACAGTTGGTGCTGGTGTTGTAACAGAAATCGAAGCTTAATTTTAAAATTTAAGATAGATATTTTTAGAAGCATTCTTTTAAAGGATGCTTCTTTTTTATTAATTTAAGGGTAAAGGGGGGCTGCCAAAAAGTTCCGTAATTATAATTTATGTGCAAACTTTGATTATATCTGAGGGGGAATTATTAAGAAAATGAAATCTAGTAATTTTCATATATATTTATATTGTGAGAAAATTAGAAGAATTGAGAATGTGATTTTGGTATTATTACGGTTGAAGGGAGTATAATTTTGTTAAGTCATGGCTAGAAAATGACCACTTAGTATATCAAATTATAGGTTTAACATAGATATGTCACAAAAATAAATATTGAAAGAGAGTACCAAAAATGTTAAGGTTTAAATAACGACAAATAAACCGAAAAGGAGGTACTCTCTTATGAGCAATAGTATAACACAAAAAATGAAATATAAACATAGTGTAATAAAATTTTCTGAAAAATATGGAGTGTACAAAGCAGCAAGGCATTTCAATGAATGGGCAAAAACAATATATCGCTGGAAAGCAAGATATGATGGTACATTAGAAAGTTTAAGAGATGAATCCAAAAAGCCAAAATCACATCCAAATCAGCACACAGAAGAAGAAATAAAATTAATAAAAGATTTTAAAGCAAATAACAAAGAAACGGGATTGGTTGTGCTATGGGTCAAACTTGTAAGAGCAGGATATAGCAGAACGGTGCAAGGATTGTACCGTGTTATGCAAAGATTAGGAATATACAAGAAAGCACCTAGTAAGAGAAAAGGGGAACAACCGAAAGAATGGGTAAGTGGAAAGTACCCAGGAGAAAAAGTGCAAGTAGATGTTAAGTATGTTCCAAGTGAATGTATTAGTCCAGAATTAAAAGACTTAGGTGAAAAGTATTATCAATATACAGCAATAGATGAATTTACAAGAATAAGATACACTTGGTTTACAAATGAACATAGTACGTATTCATCAAGTGAGTTTGTAAAATTGTTAGTAAAATATTATCCATTCAAAATACAGACCATACAAACAGATAATGGAATGGAATTTACAAATAGATTAAATTGGAATGCATTTATGAAAAATAAGAAAACATTATTTGAGAACACATTAAAGGAGTTGGGCATAGAACACAAGTTAATAAAACCACATACACCAAAAGAAAATGGCAGAGTGGAAAGAAGCCATAGGAAAGACCAAGAGAGATTTTATTATGGGAAAGTATTTTGCAGTTTAGAGGATTTAAGAAATAGAGGCAAATATTGGAGACAAGAATATAATAATTTTCCAATGAGACCGTTAGGATGGTTGAGCCCAGTGGAGTTCTATAAAAAATGGAAAAGTCAAGCAGAATCAGTATGAAACATACTTGGTACTCGAAATATTTAATTTTAAATATTTTGTGACATATGATTGACTAACCTACAAAAATGACCACTTAGTATATCAAATATTATTGCATTTTAAAATTTAATGTAATATAATTTTTGTTATGTATGTGGTGAAGGTATCATATACATTAGAATGATACTACTTTAAAGAAAGGAAGTACATATGAAAATTTTAATTGATGCGATGGGCGGAGACAACAGCCCAGATGAAATTATTAAGGGCTCAGTTAATGCAATTGATGAACTCGAATCGGAAATTGTTCTTATTGGTAAAGAAGAATTAATTAATCAGAAAGTAAAAGATATTTACGGAAAAGATAATATAAAGGAAGTTAGTCCAAGGATTTCTATAAAAAATGCAGAGGAAGTTATTGAAAATTGTGAGTCTCCAACAGAAGCTATAAAAAAGAAAAAGGACTCGTCAATGGTTGTGGCTTTTAATATGTTAAAAAATGGCGAGGGGGATGCTTTTGTTTCTGCAGGAAGTACAGGTGCATTTATGGCAGGTGGGCTTCTTTTGGTTGGAAGAATTAAAGGTATAGATAGACCAGCACTTTGCCCAATACTTCCAACATATAACGGAAAAGGTTTTATGCTTATAGATAGTGGCGCCAATACTAATTGTAGACCTATAAATTTGCTACAATTTGCAAAGATGGGTCAAATATACATGAAGAATGTTATGCATGTTGATGAACCGAAAGTTGGACTTTTAAATATTGGAGCTGAAGAAGGTAAAGGAAACGAATTAATGAAAGAGTCTTTTGAAAGATTGTCTGAGGATTCTGACGTTAATTTCTATGGAAATATTGAAGGCAGAGACATGTTCGACGGATTGGTAAATGTCGTTGTAACAGATGGCTTTACAGGAAATGTTGCACTTAAAACAACCGAAGGCATTGGTGCAATGGTTACTAAACTTTTAAAAGAAGAACTTATGAAAAATGTGTGGACAAAATTTCTTGCACTCCTATTGAAACCAGCACTTAAAAGATTTAAAAAGAGAATGGACTATAGTGAATATGGTGGTGCTTTGCTTTTAGGTGTAAAAAAACCAATGGTAAAATGTCATGGTACGGCTAATGCTAAAATAGTTAAATTTACATTGATTCAAGCTGAAAATTTTGCTAAAAATAATGTTGTAGAATCAATAGAAAAAAGTATTTCCGAAGATTCAAAAATTGGCAAAATAGAGCCTAGAAAAGCGTAAAAATGCATATAATAAAATTTCAAAGAAAAAAAGTAGTTGACAATTTATAAAACATATACTAGAGTTAAATTATAGAGTGATTAAACACAAAAAGTGAAGGGGGGTCATTTGGATGAATCCAGATGCAATTTTAGAAAAAGTTAAAGAGGTTATAATAGAGCAATTAGCAGTTGAGGAAGATGCAATAAAATTAGAGACATCATTCATTGATGATTTGGGTGCTGATTCTTTGGATATAGTTGAACTTATTATGGCTTTAGAAGAAGAATTTGATTTACAAATTCCAGATAGCGAAGCTGAGAAAATAACAACTGTTGGAGACGTAGTTGAATATATAAAATCCGCTAACAAAAAAGCTTAATTAAAAAAAGAATTAAAACGTTCCATAACGATATATAGTTTGTTATGGGACGTTTTTAACTTATGCGAAATAATAATTCCATGAAAGGAAGAACAGGTATGAATATAGAAGATATTATAAAATATAAATTTAAAAATAAGGAGTTGCTAGATATAGCGATAACTCATAGTTCATATGCTCATGAAAATGATATAGAATATTATAATGAGCGAATAGAGTATCTTGGAGATGCTGTTTTGGAACTTGTTGCAAGCGAATATATTTATATAAATTATCCTTATTTGGCAGAAGGAGAAATGACTAAAGCTAGAGCTTATTCTGTTTGTGAAGAATCTCTTGCAAGTTTTGCGAATAATTATGGTTTTAGTGATTTTTTGAGAGTTGGAAAATGTGAGGCTAAGAATGGGGGAAGGTATAGATCATCAATTTTGGCAGATGCTGTTGAGGCTATTATTGGAGCTATCTTTTTAGATAGCGGTCTTGAGCCAGTGAAAGAATTTATAATAGACCATATTTCAAAGCAAGTAGAAACTTGTATAAAGAATGGAAATAAGGATTATAAGACAAAGCTACAAGAAAAATTGCAAGTTAATGGCGACGTTAAAATAGAGTATAAGATTTGTGGCTCGAAAGGTCCTGAGCACAATAAAGTTTTTGTAGCGGAAGTATATTGCAACGATAAATTTATGGGTAGAGGCGAAGGCAAAAACAAGAAAGAAGCGGAAATGGAAGCTGCGAAAGAAGCATTAAAATAAATAATATTAGACGTGGGGGATAATATGAAGGGTGTACTTATTTCAGGTTATTATGGATTTAATAATACTGGTGATGAAGCTATGATAGAGACAATGTCAATTGAACTCGCAAAGAAAAATTATAGATTAGTTGTATTGTCTTCAAATCCGGATAAAACAAAAGAGTTATACAATGTGGAAGCATATGATAGGTATAATTTTTTTAGTATCGTAAAAGCTATTAAAAATACAGATATATTAGTAAGTGGCGGAGGAACATTGTTTCAAGATATTACAAGCAAAAAGAGCATTTGGTATTATTTAGGAATTGTAAAACTTGCTTTACTTATGGGGAAGAAAGTATGCATTGCATATCAGGGAATGGGTCCGATAAACACAAAGTTTTATAGATGGATGACTAAGAGAACACTAAATAATAAAAATGTTAAATTGGTTGCTTTAAGAGATAAGCAAGCATATGATTATGCAAAAGAAATGGGGATAAAAGAAGAAAAAATGGTGCTTTCCTCAGATATGATTTTCATGATGAAACCACCAGCTAAGGAGCGTTCTATAAAAATATTGAATGATAATGTTCACAATCATTTTGAGGGAGAAAAACTTATAGGTTTTTCGGTAAGAGAATGGAAGGACAAAGATAGAACTGATTTATTTGCAGAGCTTGCAGATGAGTTAGTTGAAAAATATAATGCGAGAATAGTATTTTTCCCATTTCATAAACCAAAAGATGCAGAAATAAGTAAGATTATAATGCATAAAATGAAACATGAAGACAAAACTGTTTTAATACCAAATAGATATTTGCCATCTGAAATACTGGGAACTATGGGACTTATGGATGTTAATATAGGTGTAAGATTGCATGCTCTAGTGTTTTCTGCTTTGATGGATGTGCCGACAATAGGTATTTCTTATGAGCCTAAAATTGATGGTTTTTTAGAAATGATAAATATGACACCGGTTTGCACATATGAGAATATTTCAGTCGAAAAGATTCTTGAAAAAGTAGATAGTTTCATGAAAGACAATAATGTTAATTACAAAGAGAAAACTGTTGAGTTTTCGAGAATGGGAAGAGAAGTGCTAGATAAAATTATAAAAGAGTTAGATGACTAATTATTTATTTTTAAGAGGTGAATTATGAAAGATAATCCAAAATTAAAAGAAGCATTAAACTATGTTATGCTAGTAATAGGAAGTTTAATGTTAGGAATAAGTGTTGGCTCTATACTTTTGCCAGTTAAGATTTCTACGGGTGGCTTTTCACGGAATAGCAACTATAATGTATTATTTGTTCAATATTCCAGCTGATATAGGAATTTTCTTAATAAATATTCCAGCTTTTTTAATCACTTGGAAAGCTGTTGGCTTCAACTATAGCTTCAAGAGTTTTATAGGTATGGTTGGGTGTTCTGTCGGAATTAGTATAGGCGGAATGCTCGGTTCTTTAACAAGTGATTTTATGCTTGCTGCACTATATGGTGGTGTTGTTTCTGGAATTGGTATAGCTCTTACGTACAGAGCTGGCGGTTCAACTGGCGGAACCGATTTGATTGCAAAGTTGGTTCATATTAAAAAGCCATATATGAATTTGGGAAATATTCTTTTGATTGTTGATGGCATTGTAATAATAACACTTGCAATTGCATTTGGAAGTATAGAAATCGCACTTTATTCAGTTGTCGCAGTATTTGTTATGACTAAGGTTTTAAATATGATTTTGGAGGGCGTTGACTATGCAAAGGCGGTATTCATAATAACCGAGAAGCCAGATGAAATCTCGGATTTAATACATCAAGAAATAAAAAGAACTTCAACTAAGGTTAATGCAATTGGAACGTATACAAATAAGGAAAGATATATTTTGCTTTGCGTAGTAAATCATAAAGAAATACCGAAGTTAAAGCAAATTGTAAGAAGCATTGATGACAAATCTTTTACAATAGTAACAACTGTTACAGAGGCAATTGGAGAAGGTTTCAAAGTTGGATAAAGGAGGAATATATGGTTACAAAGTCTATTTCAAAGCTAGAAGATATTTCAAAAGAGATAAGAAGAAATATATTATTTCAAGTGTATAACGCAAGTTCGGGTCATGTTGGTGGTGCGTTATCGTGTGTTGATATTTTAGTTGCTATATATTTTAATCTAATAAATGAAGGTGATAAGGTTGTACTTTCGAAAGGACATGCTTCTGCAGCTCTTTATGCAACACTTGCAGAGATAGGCTTCTTTTCAAAAGAAGAATTAGCTACTTTTAGAAAGTTAAATAGCAGATTGCAAGGTCATCCTTCTTGTTTAAAAACTCCAGGCGTTGATGCAAGCAGTGGTTCACTTGGTCAGGGACTTTCTATCGCTAATGGCATAGCTTTGGCATTTAAAATGGATAATAAAGATAACTATGTTTATGCAATATTAGGAGATGGCGAAATCGATGAGGGGCAAATTTGGGAAGCTACTATGACAGCCAGTCATTATAAAATAAATAATTTAATTGCCTTTCTCGATTACAACAAGCTTCAAATTGATGGAACTAATGATGAGGTAATGAGAATTGCACCTGTCAATGAAAAGTTTAAAGCGTTTGGTTTTTATGTTCAAGAAATAAATGGACACGATTTTAATGAAATTATATCTGCTGTAAAAAATGCAAAACAACAAGATAAACCTTCTATGATAATTGCAAATACCATAAAGGGAAAAGGCGTTTCTTTTATGGAAAATAAATGCGAATGGCATGGAAAGGCTCCTAAAAAAGAAGAATACGAAATGGCAATTAGAGAGCTTGAATAAGCTAGTGCTATAAAATGTATGTTGAAAGGGGTATGTTATGAAGGCTACAAGGGATAGTTATGGTGAGGCTTTGTTGGAACTTGGAAAAGAAAATCCTAATATTGTTGTGTTGGATGCTGACCTAGCTACAGCAACTAAAACAGTTGAATTTAAGAAGAATTTTTCAGAAAGATTTTTTGATATGGGAATTGCTGAACAAGATATGATAGGAACAGCAGCAGGACTAGCTATTGGTGGAAAAATACCATTTGCGAGCACATTTGCTGTATTTGCAAGTGGACGTGCATACGATCAAATAAGGAATGGTGTTTGTTATTCAAAGCTTAATGTGAAAATTGCAGCAACTCATGCTGGCATTACTGTGGGGGAAGATGGAGCATCACATCAGGCTTTAGAAGATATAGCGCTAATGAGAGTGATACCAAACTTAACAGTATTTTCTCCTTGTGATGACATAGAAACTAAATGGATTGTTAGAGAGGCATCAAAGTTAAATGGACCTGTTTATATTAGATTAACAAGACCTAAAGTGGAAGAAATATACGTTCCATCAGTAAATTTCGAATTTGGAAAAGCTGTACAACATGGTGAAGGAAATGATGCAACGATTATTGCGACAGGTGTAACAGTTGCAGAAAGCTTAAAGGCACAAAGAGTATTGAAAGAAAAAGGAATAAATGTAAGAGTTCTAGATGTTCACACAATTAAGCCGTTGGACGAAGAAACAATACTGAAAGCTGCGAAAGAAAGTGAGATTATATTTACGGTTGAAGACCATAGTATAATAGGCGGTCTTGGAGGGGCTGTTTGTGAGTTGCTATCTGAGAAGTTTCCAAAGAAAGTTATAAGAATAGGGATAAAAGATGAGTTTGGACAATCAGGAAAATGGGACGAGCTTATGAAATATTATGGAATAGATAGTGAAGGTATTGTTAAAATTGTTGAAAAATATTGCAATATGTAGCATATTGGCAAAATACCATAAATGTGCTATAATGGTTACAATAGAGTGAGTTTCATGAGGAGAGTGATAATATGAAAAAATATATATCAATATTAACAACTGTTGCATTATTACTAGTTCCAAGTCTAGTATTTGCTTTTGTTTCTATGGAACCAAATCCTTCGGCACCAGATGGAATTTCGCCAATGGTTAAAACGATATTAGGTGCGATTCAGTGGATAGGTTATGCGATAGCAATTGGTATGCTTATATACATAGGTATTAAATATGTAACATCTGCTGCAAATGAAAAGGCAGAGCTAAAGAGTGCAAGTGTAAACTATATAATTGGTGCGATTATAATTGCAGGAGCCGTTACAATATGTAACTGGGCAGTGATGTTCTTTCAATCAGCTAATTCAGATGGAAATGCACAAGGTGGAGCTCCAACAAGTGGCATAGGAGGTGCATCAGCAGGCAATCATTATATGCAACAAGTGCATTAATTATGATTTGAATATGTGATAAAAACCCCAATTTTTTAGAAAAAATAAATTCTAGAATGTTGGGATTTTTTGTTGTAAAAAATATCGTGAGTGAAGTTTAAGATATTATGGAAACCTAAAGCTTTTTCAGAAAAAATTCACATAATCAATGGTTGATTTTATTTTCCTTTATTGTTATAATTTAAGTGAATATAGATTTTCAAGATAAAATATAATTAGAGATAATGAAAATTTGTATATTGTAAGTTTGCAATAAATATTGAAATTGCAATCCCTGGGAGGATTTAAATGATTATTTTTGATGATGTGTGTAAAACATATGGCACAGGAATTGAAGCCGTAAAACACACTACACTTGAAATAGAAAAAGGTGAGTTTGCTTTTATAGTTGGGCCAAGTGGATGTGGAAAATCTACGCTTATGAAAATGCTACTAAAAGAGGTTGAACCTACGTCTGGCAGTATTTATATAAACGGAAAGGATATTACTAAAATTCCTAAAAATAAAGTCCCATTGCTAAGAAGAAAAATGGGAATAGTCTTTCAAGATTTTAGACTTTTGCCTGATAGGACAATATATGAAAATGTCGCATATGCTATGAGAGTTATCGGCGCGAGGTCTAGCGCTATAAAGAGACAAGTGCCTACGGTTTTGTCTCTAGTTGGGTTATTAAATAAAGCGAAGATGTATCCTGATGAATTGTCGGGTGGTGAGCAACAAAGAGTTGCAGTTGCCAGAGCAATTGTAAATAATCCTATGATGCTTATTGCGGACGAGCCAACAGGTAACCTTGATCCAGATACAGCATGGGAGATAATGTCTTTGTTAAATGATATAAATAGAAGAGGTACTACAGTTGTTGTTGCAACACACGCTAAGGAGATTGTAGACAAAATGCAAAAAAGAGTTATTGCGATTGAAAATGGAACGGTTTGCAGTGACATTAAGAAAGGTGTGTATAGTAATGAACATAGGTACAATTAGTTACTGGTTTTTTGAAGCTTTTGAAAGCATGAAAAAGAATATGAAAAATGTTCTTATTTCAATCAGCACAATGTTTGCAACTATGCTTATTGTTGCGTGTGGATATATGGTATTAGTTAATGCAAATTCTATCATAGAGCAAAAACAAGAGGCGAGTTCAAAAATAATGGCATACTTAGATATAGACGTAACAGAAGATGAAGTTAACACTATTAAAACAAGATTAATGGGAATGCAAGGCGTAAAAAAAGTTGAATATATTTCTCAAGATGAGGCTATAAAGAAGGCAGGCGAAATAAAAAATATACTTGTTTCGGGGTACACAGAAGAACAATTAAAGGAGATTTATCAACCGTATTTCAAAGTAACTTTTGAAACGTTAGAAGCACAAGATGAAATAATTAGTATGTTAAGAAATTCTGATGGTGTTGGCAAGAATGAAAATGATGTAGTTGTAAGTGAAAGCGCAGAAAAAGCTATAAAAGAGGCACAATCAACAAAGATTATTGCTATAACAGCTATGATTCTGATAATAGAACTTTCGGTTTTCTTAATGGTAAATACAATGAAACTTATGCTTTACGCAAGAAGAAAAGAAATTTCTATTATGAAATATGTAGGAGCAAAAGATACATTCGTAAAAATGCCATTTGCAATTGAAGGTGTTATAATGTCATTAGTAGCAGTTTTAATGGTTATTTTATTAGTTAGAATCTGTTACAATCCTATTATAGAAATGATAGGAAGAAGAGCAAGTTACAAGTATATGACGTTAGAAGATATATTACCTAATTTAAGACTTATGTTAGTTGTAATTGGCACAGGTATTGGTATATTTGGAAGTACAATGTCTATGAATAAATATTTGGATGTTTAGTTATACAAAGGAGGTAAAGTAAGGATGAAAAGGTTTATTGCATTTGTTTTTGCATTAAGTATTATTTCGTCAACAGTATTGGCTTCGAGTACAACAGTAAAGAATCAATTAAATAATACAACAACACAAATAAAAGATGCTCAAAAAGATTTGAAAGAAAATAAGGCAGAACAAAAAGATGTATTGAAGCAAATTGATACATTAGACCAAAATATTAATTCAACTGAGACTAAGATTGCTACTACTAAAGATGAAATTGCACGTGTTGAGAAAAATATAAAAATAGCTGAAGAGAATATATTGTATATGGAAGGCGAATACGATAAAAAGTATGAGCAACGTAAAAATAGAATGGTGTCTTACTATAAAGATGGTTCAAATTCTTTATGGGATATTGCGTATGATACAGATGATCCAACCGAATTTATGTATCGTGAGAGATTGATAGAAAGAATTCTTGAGTATGATGATAATCTTATGAAAGAAATAGAATTAGAAAAAGAATCAATTGACAGAGAGAAGCAAAACCTAGAGAGTAACAAGGTTGCCCTTGCGGAGTTAAAATCAAATCTTGAAGTAAAATTAGCAGAACTAAATGATACAGTACAAATAAGAACAAAATATTTAGGACAATTAAAAACGGATCAAAAAGACTTGGAGAAATCAATTGATGCATTGCAAAAGAAAGCGGATGAACTAGAAGCGGAGCTAAAGAGAATAGCAAGTTCATCAACAAACAGTAAATACACTGGTGGAACAATGACATGGCCTCTTCCAGGCTATTACGGAATAAGTTCATACTTTGGTAACAGATTGCATCCAGTTTTAAAAGTATATAAGATGCATACTGGTGTTGATATAGCTGGTGCGGGATGTAATGGCAAAAATGTTGTTGCTGCAGCAAACGGCAAAGTAATCACAGCTGGATGGATTTCAGGCTATGGTTATACTGTAATGATAGACCATGGAGGTGGAATAGTTACACTTTATGCCCATTCACAAAAGCTACTAGTTAAGAAGGGAGATACCGTAAAAGCAGGAGATGTAATAATGTTAGTTGGTTCAACAGGATATGCAACGGGACCTCACGTCCATTTTGAAGTCAGAGTAAACGGTAAGTATGTAAATCCGTTGAATGGATATATAAAGAAAAAATAAAGCTTTTATTTAGGTCGCCTGATGGAAATCACCTTTGAGGCGACCTTTTCGTATTAAAAAAGGGGGAATAAATTTGGACCACTATTATTCACAAGATCCAACATCAAAATCAGAAGAAAGAATTATAGACTATGAATTAGATGGACATAAATTTAAGTTCATAAGTGATAACGGAGTTTTTTCAAAAAATCATATAGACTTTGCTTCTGAGTTTTTAATAAAGACAATTTTCGAAGAAGTAGAAGGAGACATTCTTGATGTTGGTTGCGGTTATGGAGTTATAGGAATAATACTTTCCAAAAATAAAAATGTAAAAACGGTAACTATGCTTGATGTTAATCATAGAGCGTTAGAACTTGCAAGAAGAAATGTGGCACTAAATAAAGTTGAAGCAAGCATTTTTGAATCAGATGGTTTTTCGAATATAAAAAATGAGTATGATACAATTATAACTAATCCGCCAATAAGAGCTGGCAAAGCAGTTATTTATAAAATATACGAAGATGCAAATAAGCATTTGAGAAAAGGAGGAATATTATATTTAGTTATAAATAAAAAACATGGTGCACCAAGTACAATTAAAGAATTAAATGATATATTTGGAAATTGTGAAATTGTTGATAAAAAAGCAGGATTTCATGTTTTAAAGTGTATAAAAGAAAATTAAGAAAGGCTAAAAACTTATATGTCAAAAAATAAGAGAATAGTAGAATCGATAATTATATTTTTATTTTTTAGTGTCATTGTAGCATTAATCAACTTAAACTCAAAAGAGTTCAATTATGATAAAATTTGGGTCTTTCATATGATGCAAAAGATCGCCAATGGAGATTTGATTTACACAGAAATAAACGTAATAACGGGTCCATTGTTTTATTTAGTTGGTGGAGCGGTATTTAAAATTTTTGGCGCTTCATTTGTTGTATATGATATTTTTTCAGGAATATCGTATGGAGTTTTTGCAACACTTTTCTATAATATTGCTAAAAAAATTGGTGACGACAAAAATAAATTTTTAGATGTCATGATACTCTTCTTTTTGCTTGCTAATGCAACAGTAATAGGTGTGGCAAACTATAATATTTTTTGTTTGTTTTTCATAATGCTAGCGATGCTTATGGAAATAAAAAATGATAATGAAACATCAAGCTACAAGTATGATTTTTTGAATGGTATTTTTCTCGCTTGTGCATTTTTATCAAAACAAACAGTTGGTGGAATGGCGGTAATAGCATCAGGCCTAATTTCTTTGATTTATGGAATTGCTATAGAGAAAAGAAATCCAACAAAAGAGATTTTGATGAAAATGACAGGATTTTTTTGCATAATGGTCCCGGCTATAATAGTAATGCTATGTGTAGGAAATTTTTATGATTATATAAATCTGTGTTTTGGAAGTATACTTGAATTTGGCGGAAATAATACAACCATAAGAAGCGGAAATCCTTACTTTGTGGTAATGTTAGCTATATTTATAACAGGACTTATGGTATGGAATCTTAATAAAAGCGATAAAGAATTATTTATAATTAATTTGTATGCAATTGCCAATATGTTTTTTGTTCTTCCGCTTGCAAACACGTACCATATATATTTAGCTTTATTCACAAGTGGATTTATATTGATAAAAATATTGAATATACTTCAAGAGTATGAAAAGAAAGATATAATAAAACTTATTGTTGTACTATTGATTGTAGCATTGAGAGTTTCACCATATTTTGATGTAACGTCTTCTAACATGGAAGAAAACGAGATAATGCTTATAGATATAATATATAATCTGTTTAATATCCTTTTGCTATGCACGATTGGTTATGGAGTGATAAAAGAAAAGTATAAATTCATAAAAATAAATTTTTATGCCCTTTCTTTATTTTTGTGTATAGGGTTGTCATGTAATTATGGCTATGTAGTGAAAGATGAAGTTGTCCCACAAGGGTTAGAGATATATTTAAAACATGCATTTGATAATGATGAACTAGAAAAAATTAGTGCAGTTATAGAGTATATAAAAGAAAAAGAAAATGAAGGATATAACGTAATGGTTGTTTCAAGTGACGCATCGCTATACATGGCGCCAATGAATAGGAATAATAATGAATTTGACTTGTTCTTTTATGGAAATCTTGGATACAAAGGCGTTCAAAAAACTATGGACAAAATGAAAAAATGGAAAAATACGATTATTTTACGTAATGAGGAAAGATTTTGGCAAGAACCTAAAGAAATAGATGAATATCTAGAAAAGAATTGTGAAGAAATTGGAGAAATAGAAGATATGGAGATATATTATCAAAGGTAGAAAAAAATGGGTGAAGTGAAAAGCAAATTGACATAATTTGATTTTACAGGCTTAATGTGCTATAATTAGTAAAAAGATGTGTGTGAACGGGGGAGATGCGTTATGAACAAAAAAATTAAGTTTTTAATAAGTATGCTTGTGATGCTCACAATGCCCAGTTTAGTATTTGCAGACGATTCATATAATGCGATACAAAATGTCTCAACTGCGATGTTAAATGCTATTCAATGGTTTGGATATGCAATAGCAGTTGGAATACTTATATATATGGGCATTAAATATGCAATGAGTGGTGCAAATGAAAAGGCGGAATTAAAAGGTACATTTTCAAAATATCTAATAGGTATAGCATTAATTGTAATGTGTACGCTAATAGCTTCAGCTGTTGCCAAAATAGCAAACACAGATGGAAAAAATGATGCCGGAGGACTGGTAGATACTGGATTTGACTTAGGCGGAATGAAGACAGGAACAACGACCGTTCCGCAAACAAACAGCGAAAACAACAACCGGAGGTTCAACAACGCACAAGAGCAGTAAAGGAGAAAATCATGGTGGAAAGGGAGGAAGTTTCGGAGGTTCAACAACGCATAAGAGCAATAACGGAGAAAAACATGGTGGAAAGGGAGGAAAATGGTAAAATTAATGTTACTATTCAGACTTAAATTTTATATGCTAAAAAATCAGTTATAAGGCATTTTGTAAAACTTTAGACTTCAGCCACATTGAATAATTCAATATTTTAAGGCAATTCTGAATAGTAACACAAATTGATTGAAAATTGAATGAAAAAATAATAAAAAACACTTGACACCTGTGCCTTTATTTGCTATACTAAAAAAGTCGAATGGAGATGCGGGTGTAGTTCAATGGTAGAATCTCAGCCTTCCAAGCTGATTGTGCGGGTTCGATTCCCGCTACCCGCTCCATTGAAAGCTTGTGAATGTATAGTTCACAAGCTTATTTTTTGTTTTGAAACGTTTTTAAAACCGTACTTTACAATCAATGAGAGTATGAGTATAGATGAGATTTCAAAATGACAAAAGCCTAGAAAAAATAAAATTTAAAAAATATGAGTTAATTTTGAAAATAAAATTTAAATATTAGCAAAATTTTATTGTAATTTTACGAGAAGATGAATATAATTTTAATGAAAAGTGCGGGTATAGTTTAATGGTAGAATGTGGTGCTTCCGACCCCAATGTGCGAGTTCGATTCTCGCTACCCGCTCCAAGAAGTATTCATGGGTCTCTACAAGTAATGTATATATATTAAAAATGGAGTGATGCCGAAGCGGTCATAACGGCGCTGACTCGAAATCAGTTGGAGGTGCAAATCTCACGAGGGTTCGAATCCCTCTCACTCCGCCAAAGAGTAAAACGAAAAGTCATACTTTAATGTATGACTTTTTATATTAAACAAAAATTTTATTTGAATTTTTATTTTTGAAAAGCAAAAATAAAAACCACCATGTAAACATAGTGGTTTTGGTAGCGGATGTGGGATTTGAACCTACGACCTACCGGGTATGAACCGGGCGCTCTAGCCAACTGAGCTAATCCGCCATAACGAACATGTTCATTATAATTTAAATACAAAAGGTTGTCAATACCTAAAATCAAAAATAGTTTGCATAAACGCAAGTTTAAATAGCCCTATTTTTCAAAAATTAAAACAAAAAAGTGAAATTATTGTAATTTTTTATTGAAAAATACTTAATTACATAGTAAAATCATATTATACGGTTGTGGTGATTGTGTCCACAACTAATAAAAAGATTTCAATATTATATACATATTCATAAAAATAAGTGAGGTGAAATATATGAAAAAGATAGTTAGCGTTTTATTAACATTAGCAATGTTAGCAACAATGGCGAGTGTTGCATTTGCTGTTCCTGTATCAATCGGAGCTGTTACATTAGAACATGGAGGTACTGCAGTATCAAAAATACTAGGAGCAATCCAATGGATAGGTTATGCATTTGCAATAGGTATGCTAATATACATAGGTATTAAGTATACAATGTCAGCGGCTAATGAAAAAGCAGACTTAAAGAAAGGTCTTATAAACTTTGTAATAGGTGCTGTAATTATAGCTGGTGCTGCTACAATTTGTGGTTGGTTAGCAAGCTTTGGAAGTGAGTTAGGCAACTAGTTGATATGTCTTTTATGAGCTGTCACAATGGTATTTGAAATTGTGACAGCTTTTCTTTTGTCATTTGCATGACGATTTGTGTTGAAATATAGCTAAAATTATTGTATAATGATAGAAAGGAGGCACGGTATGAAAAATAAAATTTTAAATATTCTTTTTAATATGGCACTTATACTATGTTTTACAAGTTTCGTATTTGCGGGTGGAGGCGTTACTGTGCCAGACGATGTTAGAAAGACCTTGGTGGAAATCACAAGAATATTGCTTCTTATTGGCTCTGCTGTTTGTATAGGCAAGATTATACATATAGGAATATTGTATCTTACAGCGACGGCTGTTGAGAAAAGCCATGCGAAGGAAGCTTTGTTTCCTTGGATATTAGGTACAATTATATGTTTTGGCGCTGCGACTATTGGTGGTGCAGTTATAAAGATATTTACGCAAGGCGGTGTACTACCGAGTGATGTTCTAAGTTATTAAGATGCGGAAAATATAGAAAGGGATGATATTATGAAAAGAGTGATTAGTGTTTTATTGACATTGGCGATGTTGGCAACAATGTTCAGCACGGTTTTTGCTTTACCAGGTGATTTGACAAGTGTGGATCCAAAGCTAGAACAAGGGTCTGGAGCAGTATCAAAAATATTAGGAGCAATTCAATGGATTGGCTATGCATTTGCAATAGGTATGCTAATATACATTGGTATTAAATATACAATGTCAGCAGCCAACGAAAAAGCAGATCTAAAGAGAGGTCTTATAAACTTCGTAATAGGCGCTGTAATTATAGCTGGTGCGGCTACAATCTGTGGATGGTTAGCTGAATTTGGTCAAGAATTAGGCAATTAATAGTTGTTAAAAATAAAAAATCATGTTTCGACATGATTTTTTTACTTTTATAGCAAAATAACCCAAATATAAAACTCCATAAAATGCATAAATATGTAGAATTAGAGGGGTTTTTGTGCTATAATGAAATTAGTATTGGAGGGATACGATGAGAAGAGATCTAAAGAAAAGAATATTTTTTGTTTTGTTAATTGTTTTAATCGCTATTGGAAGTATAGTGCTTGCTGGCGGTGTGGGAGCAAGGAGCGCTGAGACTACTATAAAAACGATATTAAGAAATATTATTAATGTTGTTGCTTGGTTTGGCTATGCTATAGCAGTTGGAACACTTATTTTTGTTGGTATTAAGTATGTGATGAGTGGAGCTAATGAGAGGGCACAAATTAAAGGAATGCTACCTAAATATCTTATAGGTATCGCACTTATTGTATGTTGCTCTTCTATTGCACAGATTGTTGTTAATATAGCGGGAAATGATGATGCAGAAAAGGTGATAAACACTGGTACTAATTTGTAGTAGCACATCATTTTACAAAATTGTTACAGAAATATTATTTTTTTGTTAAAAAGTATTCTTTTTGATATTTTTTTACAAAAATATATGTCTCTATGTTATAATACTATTGGGTGTATTGTATTCACAAATGATTAGGAGGTGTTGAGATGGGAACACATTTAATTCCGAGAGAAATTGATGGTGATGCTAGAATTTTGCTTATATTCACGCCTAAAGGTTTCTTAGGTATATTATTAGGTTTTATTCCTGGTATAATTTTATATCAAGTTTGTGCCGCATTTGGGGCAACCATTCTTGCATGGGTGCTACTTGGACTTTGTGCGGTAATTGGTTTTGTTATTGGACAAGTGAAAATGCCAGAGTCGAGAGCATTTGATTTATTTAGGAAGACAGGCGGAGAATACATAAAAACAGTTATTGCAAATTATTACAAATTTAAACGCAATAAAAAGTATTATGTTTATGATGCTGAAGTTGGCAAGAAAAAATAAATTTGATAGCAATGATTATTAACAAAAGAATAAAGGAGGAGAAAACGTGGATAATTTGGACGTGTTTATTAATGTGGCGATAGTACTTTTAGGTTTTATTCTTGGCGTTATTGTTGTACTTATCTACAGAGAAGGAAAAGGAGTCAGCAAAAAACTTGAAGATAATAGCGAAAAGAATACTACTGTTAAAGCGTCAGACGCTTGCCCTAAAGAGGATATATCAAAATTTATGGAGTTTGATAAGATTGAAGATGACATGATTATTCAAGAAAATGGTGAAAAATATGTAATGGTAATAAAATGCCAAGGAATTAATTATGATCTTATGTCTGAGACTGAGATGCTTGCTGTTGAAGAAGGTTTCTCTAATTTTCTTAATACATTAAAGTATCCTATTCAATTATATGTTCAATCAAGATCTTTAAACTTGGAGGATGAGATAAACAAGTATAAAGAAAGACTTTTAGTTATAAAGGATGATTATGATAAAGCTGAACTTGCGGCATACACAAGAAAGAAAAACGAAAAACTTTCTCAAAAAGAAAGAGATGCTATAGATTTTGAGGTTAAAAAGAAAAAAATTCTTGCCGATTATGGTGCGGATATAATTAATTATGTTGAAAAAATGAGCTTAAATAAAAATATTCTTCAAAGAAGATATTACGTTGTTGTTTCATATTATACTTCGGAGCTTGGACTTGCAACTAACTTTACAAAAGAGGAAGCACATGATTTAGCGTACTCAGAACTTTATACAAGATGTAGAAGTATTTCTGGAGCTCTTCTTCCTTGTGGTGTTGACAGCAAGATATTGAATTCTGAAGAACTAGCAGAGCTATTGTATATTGCGTACAACAAAGATGATGCTGATATTTATAATATCAGAAAAGCTCTTAATAGTGGTTTCTATAGACTATATTCAACTTCGAAAAATGTTGTTGAAAAGAAGAGAGAAGCAATTGATAATGCAGTTAAAGAAAAAGCTCTTGCAGAAGCAGAACTTGCGCTTAAGAAGTCTATGGAGGCACTAAAAGAAAGAACAGGATTAACATATGAACAAGAACTTAGTGATGCGTCTAAGAGGCAAGCAATGCAACTTATTTTGGATAATGGAGATCAATTTGATCCAGAAGTTGTTGACGGAGCATTAAATGATTTGAATTCGCAAATGTATGATCCATTGATTCCTAAAGAGGAATTAAGCGAAAAGCCTAATAATGAGGTTGACCCGGTGAAAGAATTAGAACAAACAAGAGATAAAGAGGAATAGGAGGGAAGAAGATGGCTTTTGGTAGAAAAAAGAAAGCTGAAGAAAATGTAAAAAGTGCAGATTTAGAAGTGAATGAGCAAAATTCTTCAGATGATGTTCGTAATATTTTGGTAAAAAACAAAAAGACGATTAAGGATTTGATTGCACCTTCTGGTATAGATGCTTCAAATATTAATCATTTAGCAATTATATCTAGTATAACTAGATATGCAAGAAGTCATTATGTTTCAGGTTTGCCAAGAATGGCAACATTTCCATATTTCTTAAGAGATATGTATAATTTTGGAGATGTAAACACATCAGTATTTATAAATCCAGTTAGTGAAGCGGTTTCACAAACAAGTTTGAATAAAATCATTGTTTCTCTAGAATCTGAAAGAATTGTTGCTGCTAAACGTGGAGATATAAACAGAGAAAGACTTATAGAGGATAAAAGAATTGAGGCAGAAAGAATAAGAGATGAAATTGCGGCTGGTTTTAATAAGCTTTTTGAAGCTTCTGTAGTATGTACGCTATTCTCTTACGATCTAGCAGAACTTGATAAAATGTCAGAACTTTTATCAATGGAAATGTCAAAAGGCTTGATTAATATTAAAACAGCATGGGCGATGCAAGAAGAAGCTTTTAAATCTAATTTGCCTTTTAATAGAAACTATTTGCAAAAGAAACATACTTTTGATAGAAATTCAATGGGTACTGTATTTCCATTTATAACATCAGAAATAGGACATTCGACAGGTATTCCGCTTGGATTTGATAAGCAAACAGGGTTGCCAATTTTATATGATAATTTCCATTCATCACTTACAAATTATAACATGGTTATTTTCGGTAAGTCTGGTGCTGGTAAAGGTGTTACAATAAAAACTATTACTGCACGTTCTTCAGTTCTTATGGGAATTGAAAGTTTAGCACTTGATGCTGAAGGTGAGTATGGAATTGTTGCAGAAAGCTTGGGTGGTGTTAACGTTGTTATAAGTCCAAGTTCAAAAACTATAATAAACATATTTGATATTGAGCCGGAAATTGTTAAGGATGAGATTACAGGTAAGGAAAGAACAGTACTAAATGTTGAAAATAAAGTTGAGGACGTTACAAACGTTTTAGTAACAATGGCTAGGGGTAGTACACGTTCAGAAGAAGTTAATGAAATTACTAAACAGATTATTGCGGAGGTTGTTGGCGAAGAGTATCAAGCTTACGGAATAACCAATAATCCAAATAGTTTATATGATGATGATCAAATAGAGCTTGGCAATAGGCTTGCAAGACAAAGAAAAGAGATGCCAACAATAGGTACTTGGTACAGAAGATTGCTGAGAAAAGCTGAAGAAAATGATAATATAGACTATCAATTCCACTTTAGCTATTTGATAAAAGTCATGAAACAATATGTTCGTGAATATGATGGACAGATGGCATATTTTGATGGACAATCTACATTTGAATTGTTAGAAGGTTGTACTTTTATCAATTTGGATATATCACAATTGGAAGAAAGATTTGCAAGACCACTTGCACAACAAATATTGCTTTCTTGGATTTGGGAAAAATATGTTAAAAAGAACAGTGAAGATAAGTCAAGAGCTAAGAAGAAAAGAGTGCTTGTTGATGAAGCATGGATGTTGCTTCCTTATCCAGAAGCAGTTGATTTCTTGAACACAATGGCGAGACGTGCCAGAAAAAGAAATGTTTCTCTTGCTGTTATTTCTCAAAAGTTCCAAGATTTCTACGAATGTAAAGAGGCACAAGCAGTTTTGACATCTTCTGACACTAAATTATTCTTGGCACAAGACAAATCTGAGATAGAGTATTTGAAAGAGGTATTTAAACTAACAGAAGGTGAGGCAAGTTATTTGCTAACTGCAAGTAGAGGTGAAGGATTATTAAAGGTTGGAAATGATACAGCAATATTAGAAATAAGACCAACACAAAGAGAATTCGCATTTATAGAGACAAACGTAAATAAACTTGTTGAACAACAAGAAAATTAAATAAAATCGAGCTAACTTACGGATAGTTAATTATCCGTAAGTTAGACATATAAAAAGTAAAAAGAAAGGAGTGTAACGAATGAAAAACAAATTGATATCAAGAATTTTAATATTAATAGTTTTGTTTTCTACACTTTTTTCTTTTTGCAATTTATGCATGGCTGATGAAAATAATACACTTACAAAGGAAGAATTAGATGATAGACTTCGAATATTGCAAACCAATAATCCTTTTGAAATGACGATAAGTGAGTTGTTATTATCGTTTGGAGATGTTATTCAAGACTATATGACATTTTTGTTTAAAGATGAGCTTACAATAGACAGAATTATATTTAATAAAGTTATTTCTTTGGATGCCAATTTCTTTAAATATAACAATAAAGGTTTGGTACCTGATACAACAAAAGTCGTGTGCGATACAATAAATAATTGGTATAAAATTTTTAACAGTATATCTATTGTAGTTTATTTAATGATGTTGGTTGTGGTCGGAATCAAGATTATTCTTGGAATGCCTGGTGCAAAAGCTGATGGAAAAGAATTAGCTGTGAAATGGGGCACAGGCATTGCAATATTATTTTTATTTCCATATGTAATGAGATATGCATTTACGCTAAACGAGGCCTTAATCGGTGAGATTAGAAAAACATTTACAAATAATAATCCATATGAAGAAATAGTTGGTAGCTATATAGGAAAAATTTCGGACGTTCAATACGATCAAGTATTTGAAGAAAGAAGTCCAGAATATATTTCAAAAAGTGACTATATATATTCTTTGGGTAGTAGCTCAGCGACATATGCTTATATAAAGCAACTTGATAAATACAAACAACGTGGTGATGTCATGAGAATTATGAGAGCAATGGCAGGTATAACAGGAAAACTTATTTATGTTGTTTTGTGGTTAATAATGCTTTGGCAGTTATTAGTACTTACATATATGTATGCGAAAAGGTATTTGATGATAGCTTTTTTGATAGCAATTTTTCCGATAATGCTTACGGTTTATATAATAAGTACTACTGTTACTGGTAAAGGCACTGGATTTTCAACGTGGTGCATGGAGTTTTTCTTAAATGTATTTATTCAAAGTGTGCATGCAGTGTCTTATGGCATGATAGGTGGAGTTGTAATGGCAAATGTTCAAAATGGTATAGTTAATGGTGGCGTGGAAAGAATGAATTGGATAATATTGATAATAGCTATTAACTTTATATTTGAAGCAGAGAAAATACTAAAGAAGATTATAAAAGCTAATGCAGCTTCAATTAATGATGCGGTCGGAGTTGAAGGCGAAATTAAAGGGTTTGGTAAAGGCATCAAACAACACGGCAAACATATTAGGGGAATGTTTAAATAAAAAACAGTACATAAAATTGAGAAAGGAGGAAAACATAGTGTTTAGGATTTTTAATAACAAAACTTTTATTAGAATAATTTCATTTGCGTTGTGCTTTTTTATGTTTTTCTCTTTTACAACAAGCGTTCATGCAGGCTTAATTGACGATATAAAAAATGGTATTAAAAACGCATTTTTGGATTTATTCGACAAAGTTTTGGCTGAAATCTCAAAAATAATAGTATCTTTTGGTGATGGCATTGTACATATCATGGCGCGAGCCACTGGAGAGGTTGTTACAATAGACAAGTTGGTCTTTAATAAAGTAGATAAAGTTAGTATTGACTATTGGAATTACACTAATTCCAATGCAACTGAAATTTCTACTCCTATAAAGAATTATATGGCGATTCCTGTTCAAAAATGGTATAAAGTATTTAATAGAATCGCTATAATGGTTTATATGATTGTACTAGTCTATATGGGAATCGCTATTATGCTTTCTAGCACTGGTGAAAAGAGAGCAAGGTACAAAGAGTTAACAATGACTTGGGTTATTGGAATAGCAATTTTGTTTTTGTTTCCATACGTAATGAAATATATTATAAAATTAAATGACGCACTAACTAATATGATTGCAAATGTTTCTACTAGCTTTGGATTTACGCAACAAGAAGGAACTGGAGGCAATCTTGGACAACTAGGTTTCTTGGATGTTGCTTATGAGTATGGAAAACCGGAATTCTCTAAACACTTAGGAAATTCAAAAGACATTATTACATTTACTAGAAATGTTGCAATTGGAGTTAAAGATGACGGTTCAGGTAATAAAAAGACTAATGCAAATATAGCTTTGGCGTTAGTGTATGATGTACTTATTGGACAAACCTTAGTTATATTAATAATGTATTATAAGAGAGCTTTTATGATGGCATTTTTAATTGTTATTTTTCCTCTTGTTGCAATGTCGTATGTTATTGATAAAATTGGAGATGGAAAAAGTCAATCGTTTGGCTTATGGTTTAAAGAGTTCTTAGTGAATGTTGTAGTTCAAACATTCCACGCAATTGTGTACGTGTTAATTACTGGTGGAGGAATTAAGTCGTACATAGATTCATCAGGTGGTAATTTCATATTTATGTTTTTGTGCGTTTTATTCCTATTTGAAGGTGAAAAAATACTAAGAGGAATTTTTGGCATACAATCACAAGCCAATACAATCGGAGATTTAGCTGCAACGGGAGCTATGATAATGGCAATGGGAGGCAAAGCTAAAGGCGTTTTTGGAGGTGGCGATGTAAAAACGGGTTCATCTACGGATAACAAAGAAAATACAGCAGCTACTAAGAGAGTGGCAGCAACTACAAAAGCAAAGGAAAATAATGAAAAGGCTGCGCAAGCTACGCAAAAAGCTAAAACTGAAAGAGGCGATACTAGTGGATCGCATGGAGAATATAATGGCGAGGAAAATGAGCCGGAAGGGGTAAAGGACTCAAATGCTTCAAGAAATGCTCAAGATAAAGCCTTAATTGAGGCAATGAAACGAAGATTAAATGGCGGAGCTGTTGCAAAAGCTGTAAGCTTTGCTGCTGGGGCAACGGGTGCGGTTATGGAAACGTCAAAAACAATGGCAACTGGAGACATTGGACCAGACAAGATTTTAGGTGCTGCTAGTGCGGGCAAGTCTCTAGGTAAAACTTTTGCTACACCGCTTGTGAAAGGCATAAATCTAGCAGAAAGAAGAGTTTCTGGAGCAATGCTGGCTAGCAAGATTTCAAATGGAAAAATGGATGAAAGCTTGGGCATAGATAAGATAGATGGAAAATTTAATGTTCCGGCTATTGATAATATTGACGAAAATGCTATTGCAGCCAAAGGGTTGACGAAACAAGATATATACAGAGAGGCATTGGCAGCATATGCTAAGAAAGCTGCCGTAAAAGGAGGAAATGCCGGCGAAGAAGCATTCTTTAATTATATTGAAAAAGTTACAAAGAATTAACGAAAAGGGGGGATATAGTATGAATAAATTGAGAAGTTTGGTATGCATGATAGTAATCTTTTGTACTATGTCTACCATTTCTTACGCTAAGTCAGAAGTTAGAAGAAGCGAAACACAGGATGGAACGAAAGAAAAACCTTTTGTTTTGTCTATGGGCGATGGAATAATTGATGTTTATTATGCTGATGAAAATGCCAAAGAAAATGATAAGGAATCATATAAAGATTTTTATTTTAGGTTTACTAAAAATAATTCTACGGTAACATCGGCAAATTACATGGTTGAACATAATTCGGATAAGCACAGAGTGAGATTTACACTAATGGGAACGTCAGAAGCTGATTTGCAAGTTGCATCATCGAGTGGTTTGAATTATTTTCAGGCAGGTGCCAAGACAATAATTCAAAGTGAACTAAATTTAAAAGAAAATAGTGCAGAAAATGTTTTGAAAGATAGTGTTAATGACTTGAAAGAAGAGATACAAGCACCGTTTTATACTATAAATGCTACAGAAACACTTGGATTAAATGATGGAGAAACAGTGCAACATAATTATTCGCTTGCTAACGGATTTATAAGAGTAGATAATGTGTTGGGAGCAAATGTTTCTACATATTCTACATCGTATGTGTTTGCAGTCTCTGGTGAGTCATTTAATAATATCTATACAATAGCGCAAGAGCAGATTTCTAGAAAGGCCAAGCTGAATTTGTTTGGATTGGGAAGATTTAAATTTGTGAGTGGAAATGAGTTGCAAAGCGTGGATGGTTCAAAAAAATATACAATAAATGGAGCAAGTCCTGTCGGAATATTATATTCTTTTAATACAACACGTTCTGAAATAGGTAACTCAGAAGATGAAGAGCCACCATTTGTTGAAAAAGTTTTATCGAAGATATTCTTAGCTTTTGGAGATGCAATGGTGTCGTTAACCCAAATAGGAAAATCAAACACTTCGTCTTCAACTGGAAATAAAGAAATTTCTATGTTTGTAACAATAGATTCTTTGGTCTTTAATGAGTACCCAAAAACAATTGTTGATTTGTGGGGAGATGTAGGTTCAACTAATGTATATGCAAAAAAAGTAGTTAGGTTTTGGTTTAATGTATTTAAAGCTTGGGCAATTGCAGTATATATTATTTTGTTAGTTTATGTTGGTATAAAAGCAGTGATATCAACTGGAACCCCGGAACAAAAGAAAATTAGACCGATGATTGAAGGATGGCTTACAGGTGTATTAATGTTATTCTTCCTGCCATTCCTGTTTAAATATGTTATAAAAATTAATGATGTTTTAGTGGACATTGTTAGAACGAACAGCAGATATTCGGTATATGCATATTATACTTTTGAGGATCAATATAAAAATATGGGTGGCAAGCAAGACGGCGAAGATTCAATGACAAGTATAGTTGATAGGCTTATAAATGCGAAAGAAGATTTATTAAAGCAAATTGAAAACCTTGACAGTTATATAGATGCATTTGATGAAGGATATGAAGAAGCATTAAAAAAGCTTAATGAATATAAAGAAAACAAGAAAGAATATGAAGAGGATGTTAAGAAGAATCTTAATAATTTAAAAGAATTGTATACAGCGGGAACAGACTATCAGTTTAGAAAAGATGGAGTAGTCATAACTGTTAATCAGATTTATAATGAATTAGTAGCAATGGCAGAGGATTATTTTAAAGATAAAAGTTACTTTAATGAAGAAACAAAACAATTTGATAGTTCTGTAGCAGACGGTTTCGAAAGTATTGTGAGAGACTATGCGGAAAAATTTATGGTTTGTTACCCTGATGGAACAGAGGCTGATAAGACAATATATGGTGAGCCAATGAACAAATGGGATGACGGCAAAATGTGGTATACACATTTCTTGCAAGATGGCATAAAAGATATTGCGTATGCGTCTGTGATAGATCCAACAATTGTTAACATATATGAGCAAGAGGCTTGGGTAAAGTATTATGAGGCTGAAAGAGACAAATATATTGAAGAACAAAATAAGAAGCAAGAACAGGTATATGGAATTGAAAAAGCTATTGAAAGAGCAGAAGATAGTGATGCAGATTTAATGGGAATTATGAGAGCAAGAGCTGGTAAAACAAGCAAATTTATATATGTATTAGTATGGTTAATGTTAATATTCCAAGTAATTTTATTACTAATATTATATTATAAGAGATTATTTATGATAGCAATTTTAGTTTCTGTATTTCCATTAGTTACTATTGCATATGCATTTGAAAAGACACAAGGAACAAAGGGTACAGTCTTTAAAAATTGGATTCAGGAATATTTGATAAATGTGTTTATCCAGGCAGTACACGCTATATTGTATGTAACGATAGTGGAGCTAGGATATACAGTATTCCTTGCAGATGGCGACAACTGGTTATTGTTTGCAATTGCTACATGGGCGATGATATCAGCAGAACCAATATTTAAAAATTTGATTGGTTTAAAAGGTCAGGCAACTTTAAAAGGTCTTGGAGATTATGCGAAATCAACAGATACTTTAGCTTTGGGAGCGCTTTCTGCAACAGCGGGGATTTTAAGGACAGGAAAAGATATTGCAGCACTAGATGATAGAAATAGAAATAAAGAGGCGGAAAAAGAAAAGAAAGATGCTAAAGAAGATAAGAAGGCAGCAACAAAGAGAAAAGAAGAAGAAAATGATATAAAGAAAAAATACGGAGAAAAATCAGAAGAGGGCAAAAAGTTATTAGAAGAAAAGAAAAAGCGAGAAGAAGAAGAAGATAAAAAGAAAGCAGAAAAGAGAAAGAAAGCCATTAAAAGAAGAAGAACTTTTACTAGAGCAAGGATGATAGCGAGAAGCGTTAATAATTTAGGTCAAGTAGGTTTAGCTGTTTCTACTGCTCTTGCAACAGGAAGTGAAGGCACTTTAAGTAGTGCTGATGCAGCGATTGGAGGATTAAGGAAACTTGATAGTAGCGGTTTGTCTGATGATGCAAAGGCACGTGAGAAGAGAATTGCCGAGGCACAAAAGAAAGAAGCGGCAGCTAAAAAGCAAACTCCAGATAATGTGAATGCAGAAAACAGGTTAAAAGATGTTACAACTCAAATAGCGACAGATGGAGGTAGCGGAACTAGTACAACTCAATATGATAATTACGGTGAAGGAAGCTACAGAGGAGAGCCTGTAACAAATGGAAAATATGTTGAAAATATAGCAAAATACAAAGCGGCATTGGAAACACAAAAGAAACATACAGACTATAAGTGGCAAGAAAGTGAAAATTGGAGTATAAATGAAGACGATGAAGAATAAGAAAAGGAGGTGGGCAATATGAAAAAAAGTTTTTGGATGAGACTAATAATATTTGTAGCAGTGTTTATGATAACTATAAATGGCATATTGCCTACAAATGTAGTATTTGCCGATAATGCGGATCCTAATAGTTCCAGTGCGACAAAAGAAAGTGACGATGATACAGCATCTGCTTTTGAACGTATAATTTGCGGATTACTTTTAACGCTTGGAACATCAATTTACCTTTTAGTAAGACTTGTTATAGGTCAACCTTTTTCTATAGATAAAGCTATATTCAATGAGTATTCGAATACCAAATTATCTTTTTTCGATAGTGATGTTAAGCTGTATGGTCAAAATGACTTCTTGGAAAGTGGAAATATAAGACCAATTTTAAATAAGTTTTTTGAAGCATTTAGAGGAATAGCAATTTTAATTTATTTAATTATATTAGTATATATGGGAATAAGAATTCTTCTTGGCTCAACTGCTGAAAAGGGTTCTAGACACAAAGAGTTGATGGTGTATTGGCTACAAGGTGTTGTGATGTTATTTGTGTTTCCTTTTGTAATGAAATACGCAATACATATTAACAACTCTTTTGTTTCATTTGTTGGCGAAAATAGAAATAGATTTATAGCGACTGAATTAAATGGCAAAAATGTGAATGACTCTGAAATGGAAGAGGTAATTTCAAATGAAGGCATGAAAGGATTTACTAAATTAATAGATGCCACAACAGCATGGCTTATTGGTAATAAAGATACTGATTATATGGCATATATGTATTCTATGGCGCTTGAAAAAGGTTGGGTAGTATATGTTGTTTGTTGGTTTGTAATGTTCCTACAAATGATAGGATTTTTGGTTGTTTATTTTAAAAGAGTCCTTGTTGTTATGTTTTTGATTGCTATATTCCCGCTTGTAATGATTTCATATGCAATTGATAAAGTAGGAGATGGTAAATCACAAGCTTTTGATAATTGGCTTAAAGAGTATTTATTGAATATATTTGTACAATCATTCCACGCAATAGCATACGTACTTATAATGTCTGTTGTATCTTGTCTTGGAGATAATCCAAAAGAATATTGGTTAGTTATGCTTATTGCGATATCATTTATTTCAAAGGGAGATGATATTTTACGTGCAATATTCTCATTAGGAAGTTCACAAGGCACTGTAAAAGGCATTGGCGCAAGTTTAGGACAAGTAGCGGTTGCTAAAACCGTGGCTTCAGGAATTAAAAGTGTTGGACAAAAGACTTTTGGAAGTAAAAGCTATGCAAGAAGAATTTTTAATAGTTTCCAAAAGGTTAGTGATAAATCTTGGGAGATGAGGGCAAATAGAGCTGAAGAACAATCAAATAGAATAGCACTAGGTATCATCCCTGCTCCAAAACAACCTCCTGTAATACTTGCAGATAGAAGTCAGCAAGAAATTAAAGACGATATCAAAAACGTAATGGATATTGCATTAAAGAAAAAGAATTCGACTGCTGAAGAGTTTCAGGATGCACTAGATAAATTAATAGCATATAGAAATCAGACAGGAAACTCAAATGTTCAAAATGCATTAGACGAGGCGACACAAGGATTAACGACTGAAGAGGCTTCTGCACTTGAGGAATTATTAAAACAAAATGCAATGATTAATGCAATGATGACTACAGGAGTAGATGTTAATTTCACTCAAAATGTAAATTTGTTACTTGCTAGTTTAAAGAGAGATAAAAATGGTAATTTGACTCCGGAAAGTCAAAAGATGTTGAAAAAACTAGCTATTTCGGAAAAAGAATTGAAAGAAATGGCATCATATTCAGAGATTAAATTTAAAGAAGATAAATCGCAAAGAGTTAGTGGAGGAAAAACAAGAGTTGCAGATAACGATTATTGGACAAATAGAAGAGCGAGAAATGGTGCGAGAGGCAGAGGCGCAGCGAAAAGAAATCGTGCAGAAAATAATTTATCTGATGCAAGTACGGTATTTGAAGCCACAAGAAATAGGAACATGTCACAAGTAGGCACTAATAAAAAGATTCCTATGACTGAAACTGAAAAGCAAAAATTAAGAGAGCAAAGAAGAAGAAAAAGAAATGCTAGAACTGCTATGTATAAAGCGGGTCAACCTACTATACCTAAGACCATAAAACAAGAAGAAAAGAAAATATATGAGAATGTTGTAGATAGAAATGGAGTTACTTCAGGAGTTGGTAAAGGAAAGGTTGTAGTTAATAAGAGTGCTAATCTTACTAATAAGAATATGACAGCAAGAAGAACTTTAAAAGGATTTTCAAATGCAACAGTTGCGAACACAGTAAAATATGGTGGTGGAGCGACTACACAAACCGCAACAAGTTCAAGCACTACGACAACAAGTTATGCTAGTGCAATACCTCAAAAATCAAAGATTAATACTTCTGTAAGTAATGGAGCAATGACAAAGAGAGAAAGAGAAGTAGCAATAAAAGAGGCAATTGCAAATGCACAGAATTCGTCAAGAGCTAGCAAGAAGAAATATTCACAAAGAAAACAAAGTTTATTATCTAGAAAATACGACAACAATGGAAAAGAAAATAATACAACTAACATAGGAAATACAAGTAATATAAATAATGTTTTGAGTGGTAAACAAGCCTCAGTTGCGAGAGGAACATCTAGTAGCAGACAAAATCCGGGAGCTACTATAGCTGGAGCTAATGGTAATGCAGATGATTTACAAAATATAATAAACAATATTGAAATGACTTCAAAGGAAACTGTTCCAAATCTTTCTAATAGTGAAAAAATTATTAGAGAGCAAAAAGCTATTGATGCAGATGTTGAAATATTAAAAGATTCAGTAAATGCAATAAATAATATGGCTTCAGGACATTACACTATAGATGAAATAATAATGGAGACAGAAACCATAAAAACATTGACAGATGATTATATAGATAAAAATTCTGTAGGACATAAAGATATAGAGAATGCCGTAAAAGGTGCTAAATATAATGCTAGTGAGTTACAGGATGACATGTTAAAATTAAAAGAAATTGCGGAGATGAAGAAAACTGCAAGTTCTGGCGAGTATACAGCTAAAGAGTTACTAGCTAATGCAAAAGAATTAGAAAGTTTGATTAGAAAATATAGAAATGGTACACAGGAAGAGAAAAAATTTGCCAGAATAATGGAGGATTATGCAGGATGCAGTCCGGAATCGTATGAGATGATGCTAAGAGTTAAGATTCTTAATAATCCTGATTCGGTAAATAACGATAGAACAATAATAGAAGAGTGTAAAACATATGTAAAAGAAAATGCAATGTCTGATTTTATACGAAGCAGATTAAATTATAACGTGGATGATTTAAGAGAAGGTGTAAATGTAAAATATCTTAAGAGTAACGGCAACGATGATTCTCAGATTACATCTTCGATTGAGCAACAAAGGTACAGAGAGGCAATTGAAAGAAGTAGATACGAAAGAGAGATTAATAAATTAGATACAGATTACGATAAATTGAAAAAAGAAAAGAAACAAGAAACAATAGGAGCTGTTGTTACATCTGCTGACACTATAACAGAGGCTGTAGTCTCTACATTAGGAGGAGCTGCAATTGGTAGTACTATTTTAGGTATGTCTGCAGATGGTAAAAAAGATCTTATTGCAACTATGCCGGAAAAAGTATTAACCAGTTATACAATCGGTTCTGACCTTACTGCAGGAACAGTTCAAAATGCTATAAATGTTAGAAATAAGGGCATAGAGTATGGAGAAAAAGGCATTGACTTTATTAAAAAGACGGTTAAAGGTCCTGCTAACGAAAATACCGAAGAGTATGTACCAGCATCAACTCAGGATTACAAACAAAGATTATCAGAATTAGCAAATAAAACTAAGCTTGAAGGAGAATCATTTGCAGAGAGAAAAGCTAGAATGTCTGGTAACAATAATTCAAATAACATATAGGAGAGGAGGAAAAGTTATGAAAAAGTTTTTAAGTAGAATATTAGTTATTCTTATAGCAATGATAACACTTTTTGAAGTAGCTCTTCCTCCTACAATACGTGGCAATGCAACTTATAATATTGCGTATGCAAAGGAAGAGGATAAGAAAACATTAGAAAAAATTGGCAATGTTTTGCTGTTTGGACTTAACTGGGCTATTTCAAATATGCCAGGCGGAACGACGCTTGAACAAATAGTACGTGATATAACAGCAGATACACCAATTGGAGATTTTGTTGAAGAGCTGACATTAAGAGATTATGTGCCAGAAAGGACGTGCTGGTACATCCCTTATGCGACGCAAAGTGCGACTACTAGTGCAATAGATGAAACACTTAATACCCTATATAACAGAGTAACAGACAAGACAAATCTTAGATCGAATCTGTATATTTATTACCTAGATAAAAATGGAGAGACAAAATACCCATCAAAGAGAAGAAAACTTGATTTAACACTTAGTGGTATAGTTGCAAATCAACTCTCAGAGCAAGTATATTTAGTCAAGGGTACAGTTTATAAAGTTCCAAGGTATTTGCTTCTTAAAGAAGTAAAGGAAAGTTTCCTAGAAGACCTTGAAGCTATGATTGCTAATTTACTTTATAGTCTTGCAAATGGTTTGCACTTTTTAATATCTACGGCACTTGGCAAAACAATTACAATTGATGACTTGGTTTTTAATAAGTATGCAGAAACTAATATTTCTTACTTCGAATCTGAATCAGAAGTTGGTGCAGAAATGGCATCGTCACTTATATATGGCAACAATAATGTTGGTGGACTTAATTCTGTAGTAAATAAGTGGTATGGAATTTTCCAAAAGATAGCACTTATGGGATACATGGCAATACTAGTTTATATGGGAATTAAAATCATATTAGGAGCAACAGCCGAAAGGAAGGCAAACTATAAAGAGTTGTTTATGAATTGGGTTGTTGGAATAGGAATATTGTTATTATTCCCATATGCTATGAAATATATCATTAAAATAAATGAAGCAATGGTAAAAACAATAGAAGCTAACAAGGGATTTACGTCTACAACATCGGCACCGATGGTGGACATTTCAAATATCTATGATAAAACATCAATAGATGATGAAATAGATTGGGGTAATGGCAACGATTATATGTCTCAGCTTGGATTTGCAGCTTATCAAACAGAAAAAGTTACTTTGTCATTTGCATTTTTGATTGCAACTTGGCAATTACTAGTGCTTATTTTTCATTACTATAAAAGATTGTTTATTATTGCATATTTGATAATAATTTTTCCACTAGTTGCATTATCTTACGCAATTGATAAGATTGCTGATGGAAAATCACAAGCTTTAAACACATGGCTAAAAGAATATATGATAAACGTTTTTGTACAGACGTTCCATGCAATTGTATATGTTTTTGTTTGTGCAACTGTATATGCATCTTCTGGAACATTTACAACGGGAAATAAATTGATTAATGGTTCTACTAAACTGGGTACTGACCCAACTACTGTTGTTGGTACTTCAACAGGACTTGAGTATGATTTTATTTTAATAATTGTTGGTATTACTTTCTTATTTAAAGGTGAAGAAATAATCAGAAAGATATTTGGACAAGAATCTAAGGCTGGAACAATGAAGTCGTTAGCAAGTAGTGCCGCTGCAACGTATTCGAAATTGAAGTTGGCAGAAAGTGCTATACAAACTGCTGGTAGGTATACTTTTGGTGAAAAATCAATGCCAAGAAGATTTTCAAGAGGAATAAAAAATATAGGAGCATTTAGTAAGAAACTTGAAAATTTCGATGACAGAGCGACTAGTATGCAGGCACCTAACATAGGTTTAAGATTGGAAGGCGCACCGACGCCACCACCTAGCAATGCATCGCCTAACGAACTTCAAGAGTATAGAAAGAAGACGGCTGCTTTTAATGCGGTAGCAATACTTAATAATCCGAAGACGCACAGCTTAGAAGAAATGGCGGCAGCAGAAGCATTACTTAAAAAACTTGCTGTTGAAGATCCAAACAACGAGGCTTTCAAATCATCATATATTTCTGCAGGACAGTTCCAGGCTTTGGCATCATTGGATTTATGCTATAACAGAATGACAGCAGAAGGAAGAAATTCTTTTGAGGTTGAAAAAGAAATAACAGCAAGAATGGCAATGATATTCCCATCAGATAATGAGAAACAAATTGCTCAAAAGACGAATATATATTTCACAGAGAAACTTCATGGGGCTATGAATAATATTTCTAAAGTTGGATTAGAAAATGAAATTCAAAAAACAATCGAAGCAATAAATAAGGAAGAAGCACGTACTAAGTATGGAAATGGCACTTCAAGGAACGATAAGAAAGTAAACGAATATGTAGACAACGTAGCTAATATGTACACAGAAAATGATTCTTCACTTGGCGATGAGCAAAAGACAGAAATAAAAAATCTTGCAAGAAGCTTATACATATTAAAGCAAAGAGGCTCTGGAGTGTATTCACAAAAAGAAATTTTAAATGCTTTGAATGAAATTAGAATTCATGCGGATGATAATGATGTTGCAAGACAGCTTGTAGATGATTTGTATAGTGAAGAACTTGATATTGATACTTTATCACATGCTACGGCTAAGAGTATTGCAAAATCAAGAAGAGAAGGCAGGGCACGTGATATACAAAGAATAAGCGATTACTTAAAACAAAAAGGTTTAACAGAAAGCGAAATAGAAGATTACAATGGTTTCATAAACAACCTACTTGTGTTAAAAGATAGAAATATTGAAGGATATAGTAAAGAAAAAATACAAGAAGCTTTAAATGATGTTGATCAAAATATTAGTGATGAGAAATTGAATGATGTTGCTGAATTTGTTCTTGGTAATGATTTTAATACCGAGAAGAATCAAATTGAAGCTGAATATTCACAAAATAGTGAAGAATCTATGGAATTGGTTGAATTGGCAGAAAGTATAGTTGAAGATTATGAAGAGAATCCACGTGATGGTTTCTATGATGATGAACTTTCTTCTCATGAAATAATAAAAGATATGGACGATGATGTTGCTCTAGAGCAAATGATAGACAGTGTGTTTGAGGCAAGAAAGAATGCTGTTAGCGAAGCAGGGTCACAAATTGCACTTGATATTTTGGCAAACAGAAAAGTTGATATACTTGAAAATCATCTTGATACTGAAACTAAGACATATGATGGATATACTAAGAATGAAATTTATGCACAAAAAATAATGGCAATTAATGATTTGTTAAATGATTTGAGTCCATTTAGCAAAGGCGGAGATGGCAGTTCAAGTCTTTTAGATCAATATGTAATTCACCTTCTTAATAAGTCAGATCTTGAAAGAGAAAGTACATACAAGAAGCTTAATGAAAAGACAGATCTCTTTACATCTGCTAACGAGTATATTGAAGGAAGAAAGAAAATAAGAGATAAGATTGAAAACGATCACTTCATGGGCGATCAACAAGAGAAAAAGTAGATTTTACAAATGAGTGATGGGGCGAAATAATAATCGTCCCATTACTAGTATATTTAGGCATAGTTGGAGGAAAATATGGTAGAAAATAAAGTTGCATTTTTGTCTGGAAAACTGAGTGGCACAAAGACAATAGAAAAGGAATTTGAAGCAATAGAAAATCCGGATGAGTATGAGATTTTTTTGAAAGAGTTTATAAATTTGAAGTTCGACATAAAAGTAGATAATGAAGTTATTTATATAAACGATGACCAGGACTTTGAAGAGCAAATGAAAAATATTGAGAAGAGTGAATATGTAAGCTTTTGTGTGAATGAAAAATTTTCAAGAATTTATATAACTTCGGATGAAAAAAAGACTTATGTTATTAGGATTAATAAAGTGAGTTTGAATCTTATTGCAGACCTTATTTCTAAGGCTAAACCAATTAAATTTTCTTTAAATTCATTTCAGTTTTTTAAATGGTGCAATGAAAAAAATATAGATATACGAAACATATACGACATTCCGATTTATATAAAAATTTTGACTAACAATGTTAATGTTGGAAGCACTGACTATTATATTGAAAAATATACTAATCAAAAATTAGTTGAAGATGATAATGAACTTAACAATGTTATCACAGGAAATTTTATATATGAATTTGGAAAGTATCTAAAGGAATATATCAAGAAGTTTAACTTGGTTAAGATGTGCAAAATGATAAACGAAAATAGCTACTATGAGAGTTTAGAAGCTGGCATTGATAATGAATCTGAAATAAAAATATCATACTTGAGTTTAGATGAAATAATGCAAGAGTTAGTTTTAAAAGCAAAATCTAAATTTGAAAATAAACAATATGTTTTATCACCATTAGGAAGAATTGCAATTAAGTTTGGAAGAAAAGAAGATGAACTACTAACAGAA
Source organism: uncultured Eubacteriales bacterium (assembly GCA_959598745.1). Taxonomy (GTDB): domain Bacteria; phylum Bacillota; class Clostridia; order TANB77; family UBA1234; genus UBA1234. Next base: position 14,500 of record CAUGFN010000003.1, on the reverse strand, counting down.
ATTTATAACGAAGATTTAGAAACACTCGTTTTAAACGAATTATATGCCAATAATATAAGAGTTAAACTTGCGGGTGACAACTTATACTATATATCATGCAAATTCAAAAATTTCGGCAATATTGTTTCTCTAGTGACCGCTATATTTACAGATGTGTTTTATAAAATGTTTGAAGAAAAAGTTAAGATAAAATTAGAATGCATTTTAGAAGAATAAAGATAAAAACGGTTGATGTTTGAAATTATATATAATCGAAAAATATTATATATAACTTTAAAGATCAACCGTTATTTTAATAAAAAATACTTAATAGTTTATTTTAAAATTCTTTCGGCAATGTCTTTTGTCGAATTTGGTTTTGCAATGTTTCTTTGCATTTCTTTCATGCATTCGATTCTTTTGTCGTCGACAAATAATCTGTTTAGGAATGGAGTTGTTTTTTCGGCATCAAAAAGTCTAACGGCAGCTCCGTTATTTAATAAAAACCTTGCGTTTTCTTCTTCTTGTCCAGGAATAGGATTTATTATAATGAACGGAACGTTGCTAACCAAAATTTCTGTTGTTGTAAGACCTCCTGGTTTAGAAATTACGAAGTCAGCAATGTTCATAAGCTCTGGTACTTTATCTGTGTAGCCTAAGATAACAACTTTTTTGTTTGAATTAGCGGTAGTATTCTTAAACATGTTTTGTATCTTTTTGCTTTTGCCAGCAATTGCAACTATTTGTATATTCTCTTTTGTGGCAAGGAGCCCAGTCAAAAACAATTTAACGTTAGATAATCCGTATTCGCCACCACCAAAAATAAGTACAGTTCTTTTATTTTCATCAAGTCCAAATTGATTATAGATTTCTTTTTTATCATATTTCTTTAGAAACGCTGGTCCAACAGGTATGCCAGTTACGAATATTTTGTTTTCTGCGATGTTGTTATTAATCAACCCATATCTCATTTCTTCATTTGCAACAAAGTACCTATTAACACATTCTGGTTTTAGTTCCCAGAATTTATGTGATGCATAGTCTGTTATTATGACATTTAGATTTACAGATATTTTATTTCTTTTTTTGAGTGTTGCAACCATTTCAGTTATAAAAGGATGTGTAGATATTACAATATCTGGTTTTTCTTTTTCGAATAGCTTAAATAACTTTATAGATAACAATCTTTGAACGGCATTACTAAATGTAACTGTTGAATATTGTTTTTCACTAAAACTATATAAATCGCCCCAGAATTTTGGAGAATATCTCGCCATATTTACATATGAAGCTATTACTATTTTATCTACAACTTTATTTATATATTTTAATGCATCTATCATTTCAACTTTTTGATTTGGATAATGTTCATTTATGTAGTTTTTCATTGCATCAGCTGCTTTATAATGCCCTCCACCAATTGAGGCATATAATATCATTATTTTTTTATTTTTCATATTTGCAACATTCCTTTCTTTGTTAATTATTTTAACATATTAGTGAATATTATTCTATATTTGGATAAAAATATAAGTAAATAATAATTTGCTATGAAAGAGGTTTTTTATGAATAAATTTTTTAATAGAAAAATAAATCGAGTTACAGGGCATAGAATGGCAATGGTTTTAGTTATAATATTGTTTGCCATTTCTATATATTTTAATTTGCAAAATAGAACGTTAACTCAAACAATTAATAATTCTTATGAAAGAGCATTTTATGAATTAGTTGAGTATGCTGATAACGTCGAAACGCTACTTGCAAAAGCACAAATATCTAGTTCGCCAGAATATTCTGCTAAAACGTTGACTGACATATGGAGAAAAGCTGATTTAGCTCAAGCATGTTTGTCGCAAATTCCACTTAAACATACGACAATAGAAAATGCAGAAAAATACTTCAATCAATTAAGTGATTATTCATATTCGTTATCTAAGAAAACTATAGAAAATAAAGAATTTGCACAATCAGACTTAGATAATTTAGAAAATATGTATGTGAAGTGTAAAACCTTAAATCAGACTCTTAGCGAGCTAATGCAAGATATGTCAAGTGATAGCTTATCATGGGGAGAGTTAACAAGAAAAGATGATGAAACAATTTTTGCACAAGAAGTTTCAAATATTTCAAAAGATAGTTTTGGGAAAATAGAAGAAGATATGCAAGATTATGAGGGTCTAATATACGATGGACCTTTTTCTGAGCACATGACAAGTCCAGAAGTATTAGGCCTTGGAAATACAATTTATAGTGAAAAAATGGCACAAGAAGTTATATATCAATACGTACCAAAAGATAAAATTAAAAATATAAAATATAATGGAATAGTAGATGGAAATATTCGCTCACATAGTTTTGATGTAACTTTAAACAATGACGAGATGTATTATATAAATATAACAGAAAGAGATGGAAGAGTGTATTGGATTAATTATCCTAAAGCAATTGGTGAAGAAAAAATAAATAAGGAAGAGGCAAATAAAATCGCACTGAAGTTTTTAGAAGAGCATGGTTTTGACAATATGAAAGAATCTTATTTTACAAATGAAAATGGAATGCTTACAATTAATTATGCATATGTTCAAGACGGAGTGATTTGTTATACAGACTTAGTTAAGGTAAAAGTTGCACTAGATGATGGTTCAGTAATTGGAATTGAGACGAAGAGTTACTTGAATTCTCATAGAGAAAGAAAAATTGCAGAGCCTAAAATAACAATGGAAGAAGCAAAATCTAAACTAAATCCTAAATTAGAAATTTTGTCTGAAGGAAAAGCAATAATCCCAACAGATTTTCAAACAGAACTCACAACGTATGAATTCAAAGGAAAAATAGGCGAGAATAACTTTATAGTGTATGTAAATGTTGAAAATGGAAAAGAAGAAAAAATATTTATGATACTTGATACACCAGGTGGAACTTTGGCAATATAAAAGGCATGATTTAGATTTTAATATTAAAGATAAATATCTAGGTAATTAGAGTACAAAAAATATAATGTGATTTGCAAAAATTTAAAACACTAATATGAGAAATAAAAGTTTAACTTCTCGTATTAGTGTTTTGTATTATAAAAATATTTAGCTAACTAACTATCTTACTTCTGTAATATAAGTTGCCATTAAATCGGCCATGTGGGTATATACTGCAAGTGGATATTTCTCATATGCTTTTGCAATATAAGAGTAATTTTCCTTTGGTTCATAACCACCCATGTGCCAACGAATGGCATATAATTCTTCTTTGGTTAATTTTATGAATTCAGAAATAATCATAACGGATTTTTCGCCATGTCCAAGAGGCATTAAATCATCGGTTGTATAATATGGTTCTTTTACCCAAATTCCTTCATCATTTTTCTTGTTTCTATAATCGACTTTATATTGATTAACTTTGCAAATATCATGTAGTAATGCAACGATTGCTATTGTATCATCACTCCACGCACCTTTTGTTAAGTCTTTTAGAGCATCGTAAACATTTAGGCTATGTTTTAAAAGACCACCTTCGAAAGAGTTGTGAAATTTTGTACTAGCAGGTGCAGTATAAAAATCAGTTCTATCTAAAAAGTCTAATAAGTTATCAATACCAGGTCTGTTTGTTGCTTTTAATAGTTCAATAAATCTTTGTTTCATTTTAAAATCCTTTCTATTATTTAAGTGTAAATTCATATTTAAAGTTCGAGTTTTGCTTTAATATTAAGGCAAAACTCATTGAATTGTTTTTTATACTATTTAAATAAGTTGTACCAAAAGTCAAGATAAGTGTCTAAGGCTTCTTTGTTATATTTGACACATTTGCAAATCCTACAAAATAGAACAACTTTTAGCAAAGCTTCGATCTTTGTTTTTGGCTCTTTTATATAACTTGTCAAATAATTCATAGACAAGAATGGAAGTAAATCCACATTACTTACAAGTGCATATAATAAATCATATGTTGCATCTCCAATTACTGGAGTAGGGTCAATTGCAGCTATAAACTTTTCATCTCTTTTGATAAAGTTGTGCGTGCCGAAATCGCCATGAATAAGCTTTTTATTAAATGGATATTTGTTTAACTCTTCAATTGCATCATACACAGTAGGCAGCAAGTTTTTTGACTCACTAAAATATTCGGCAGAATGTTCTACTTCATTTTTTAAGAATTGTGTCCATGAATTTACTGGAGTATCAACATACCCCAAAAAGTCACTCGCAAAATTTTTATAAGCAGAGACTATGACTTTAATATTTCTTGCTAAATCTTCAAAATCAGTTACAGTATGCATAACATCGCCTGGAATGAAGTTATATACCAAGAATTTATATTCTGAATCTGCATAAGCGATTTTTTGAAGAGTTGGAACATTTGAATAGTAGTTAGCAAATGTAGCTTCAGCTTTTAATTGCTCTTTTTTAGCCATTTTTATTATAAATTCGTTATTTAAAAGAATAATTCTACTTGTTGTGCCATCATGAAAATATTTCTTTGATTGATATTGAATGTTTAATTTTGAACACACCTCATTTATTATTTCAAAATCAAGCAATTCTTCAGATGGAGTAAAGATGTCATTATCGTTAAATGTATATGGAAGTATTTCTACGATGGCATTAGATGGAATATTTCCATAAATACAAGGACATAGAGTATTCGAAATTGGCACAATTTCGTTTTTGATTGTATTTTCTAATTTGTTAGTATCAATGCAAAGAATAATATAATCTTTTAATGTAGATAATGAGATTTGAGTATTTTTAATATCACTTACATTGAAGCAAGGAATGTAGCCGTTTCTAGTAATGCAATTTATGCCATAAGAACCTTCTGAAGATTCAAAATCCCATTCATTTTTAAGTGCAAAGTGTAAAATTATCATAAAAACCTTCCTTTCTAGATGGAGTAAAATGTACTCCGCTACTTATTTTAGATAGTGTTTTTGCTTTTTATAAGTTAATTTACACTATCAAAATAACGGGCTATATAAATAATTATATTGTTAAAATGTATAAGATTCAAGCAAAAAAGTGTTAAAAAGTGGAGTCTTAGGCTAAATAAAGGCTTGTAAAAACTTCCAAAACGTGCAAAACATAGATATAAAGCGAAATTATACTAAATACAGTTGCAAATTTACATAAGTTGTGGTAGAATATAACTGTAATTGATATGTTTTCGTATCGCATCCCAATATTTTGGAGCGGAAGCGTATTAGTGCAATACAACAATATTAATAAATTTATAAGGAGATTTGTTATGAAAAACAACACGAACCCGAAGAAAACCAAGCGGAGCGCAGTATTCTTCAGCACTATCGTAGTGGCTCTGGCCATGATGATGGGCTTTGGAGGCTGTGCTAATCTCAACGACCCTTCTGATTGGGACAATTGGGAGATGGAACAGCAGTCCAATATCGAACAGGTAGAGGACAAGAAAGAAGAGAATTCGAACGTTGAAAATGATGTTGTAGTCCCCAGCAATGGTGGTTTCAATGTCATTAAGACAAGCACGAGTGATTCTTCTAAGAAGGATGAGAGGGATGCTAGGATAGCAGAACTTGAAGGCATGGTTGCTTCTCTCACTAGCAAGCTTGAGGACGCAAATGCGACTAACAGTGAGCTTGTTTCTGCAAACAACATTCTGAGCAATCAGAACGCTGAAAAGGACAAGGTCATTGCAGAGCAGAAGGATGCACTCAAGGAAGCTACAAACCCGTTTGCTTTCGATGAAAACGGCAACCTGACCTGCGACTTTGAGTATGCAGAAAAGGCTGCAAGACGTCAGAATGCTGATGGAACATGGTATTACCTGGTTCAGGCCGGTAAGAAGCTCATAACGACAGATGTTCGTTCATGCGCGGACTATCGCCCTGCGTATCTGGACAATCATTTCGAGGCAGCTCGGAATGGCTACCAAATCATTGGTAAAGCCGGAAATCAGTATGGCGTTTACTCCATTGCATGTGGCGGAGTAGCTTATGTCGGTAAAGCAAATGTCAATGGCTATGCACTCGTTGACACAACGAAGCAGAATGGTAGAGGCGGCGATTTCGCAGCAATCTTCCACAACAGTTTCGTGTACGTCGAGGATGCAGATGCAGAATACGGTTACTCCGTATATCTCGCTGGCGACTATGTTGCACCGAAGCCCTCTAACGACAGCAAGAAGGACGACACCAAGAAGGACAACACAATTGTTATCAAGGAAACGGAGAAGCTTTGTTTCATCTGTGGTCTTGACAAGGATCATTGCCCTGGTCACACAACTGAAAAAACTATCACTAAGACGGTTACTGAGACTGTCGAAAAGGAAATTTGCTTCATTTGTGGAAAGGATAAGGATCACTGCCCTGGTCACGTGACTGAGAAGACTATAACCAAGACTGTTGAAGTTCCTGGCGACACAAAGTATATCTACGTTCCCGTTCCGACACCCGCTGACAACACTCCCGACAATAACCCTAATCGTGACGACGATGCAGACTTCGATAATGGCCCCGCAGACATGAATCCTGACAACAATCCGAATCGTGATGATGATGATTTTGACAGTGATGATGGTCCTGCAGATATGGGCGATAACAAAGACGATGGTCCGGCTGATATGGGCGACAATAAGGATGATGGTCCGGCAGACATGAACCCCGAAAACAATCCCGTCGAGGATGACGATTTTGGTTTCAACAACAATAACAACAACAACGATAACGGCGAAGGCCCCTCCGATATGAACAGCGCAGTTTCCAATAACGGCGATGATGATTTTGGTGGTGCTAACGACGGAAGCCCTTCCGACATGGATACAATCGTAAGCAGCGTAGTTGAGAACGAAAGCAACGACGCTCCGGAAAATAGCTACGCAAGTGGCGACGAACAGTTTTAAGAAAGGAGATAACAACTATAGGGGATTACAGTTTATTAACCCGACTTATTGATTGGTAAGTTGGCACTGTCGCGATCCGGCTATTTGGTCTATGTTTAAGGTGTGTGTGCAAAACATACGCATCATGAAGTAGTGCAATCACCAATAGCACAAAATACGCATATCTTGATTCGTGAAAAGTGTGCCCTAAGATTTGAAAACTGAGGGGGCATTAAGCACGGACTACTATTAATCATTAGCTACGTATTCTAGTTAAACGTAGCGTATACTAGATAAAAATGATAATTATGTGGTTCGTGTGGCGTGCTCCGCGGCCTTAGGGTCGTGGGGCACACTACAGCGAATTAGGCGAATGCCTTTGAACACAACGAATTGTTTTCTACGATTTTGTTGTGTTCTTTTTGTATTTAAAAGAAGTTTTCAGAGTACAAAAAGATTATATAGAACTCCCCAACCATATTAAGTTTTCATTAATATGGTTGGGGAGTCGATTATTGTTAGAATTGATATTTTGCTTGCGTTTGAAAAAACAAAATTTAAGTAGTTAAATTATTGTTTTTTTTCATCATTATTAGTTGCATATTTTTTTAATTTCTCATTTACTAGGTAATTAACGGTTCCTACTGTGTATTCGCCGTTTTTGTTTTTCTTTCCGGCTGGTACACCAGTAAGCAATTCGATACCTTCATCCACTGTTTTTATAGCATATATATGGAATGTTCCATCTTTTACTGCCTTTATTACTTCATCGTTTAGGTTTAAGTTCTTTATGTTTTGATATGGCATCAATATTCCTTGGTCACCAGTTAATCCACGTAATTTACAGATTGTAAAGAAACCTTCTATTTTATCTGTTACGCCGCCGATAGGTTGAATTTCACCTTTTTGGTTAACAGAACCTGTAACTGCGATTGATTGTTTTATTGGTAGTTCTGATAAACTAGAAAGCAATGCGTAAAGCTCTGTGCTAGATGCACTATCTCCGTCAACACCGTTGTACATTTGCTCAAAGCAAAGACTTGCGGATAATGAAAGTGGTTTTTCTTGAGCAAATTTTTCTCCAATGTATGCAGAAAGTATCATGACACCTTTTGAATGTGATGTTCCACTAAGCTCAACTTCACGTTCTATATTTACAATTCCAGATTTTCCAACATATGTGTTAGCGGTTATTTTAGCTGGTTTTCCGAAAGAGTAATCTCCTATATGCATAACAGAAAGACCGTTGATTTGACCAACTTTTTGACCGTCAGTATCGATCATTATGGTTCCATTTTGAATCATTTCTACTAGTCTTTGATCATATTTATTAATTCTTTCAATTCTCTCCGAAATAGCTTTTTTTACGTAATCTGCTGTTACGACTTTTGCTTTTTCCATCTTTGCCCAAGTACAAGCCTCACCAAGCAATTCTGTTATATCGTTTAGTTGAGTAGATAGTTTTGCTTGATTTTCAACCATTCTAGAGCAATATTCAATTACTTTTGCTACGGCACCAGCATTAAAATGTGGAGCTTTTTCCTTTTCACAGAAGTTATGAATAAATTGTGCTATTTTAAACATATTTGAGTCTGTTCTAGGAGCTTCTTCGTCAAATTCAACTTTTACTTTGAATAATTTTCTAAAGTCTTCATCAGCTTCTAATAGGTGATAATATATGTTTGATGGACCGACAAGTACCACTTTAATATTAACAGGTATTGGCTCTGGTTTTACGCTAGCAATTGCTACAGTGTTTAACTGATAATCTTTTAAAGTATCTACATATATTAATTTTGTTCTTAAAACTCTCTTAAAAGAATCCCAAAGGATTGGGTTTGTAAGCAAGTCTTTTACTTGTAGTACCAAATAACCACCATTTGCTTTGTGAATTAAACCTGGTTTTATGAGAGTAAAGTCTGTCTTCATCATTCCAAAAGAATTTTCATATTCTAATTTTCCAAATAGGTTATAGAATGAAGGGTTGGAATCAAGAATTACAGGTGCTCCTTTTAATTCTGAATTATCAACAAAAAGATTTACCTTATATTTATCCCAAGGTTTACCGTTTGCATTTTTGGCCATTTGCATTTGTGCTGGTAGGTTTGAAGGCTTCTCGTCTTCTATAAAGTCATTCAAATTAGTTAGGATATCTTTTTGTACTTCTTTTAAGAAAGTTTGAATTTTTGTAAATTTTTTATATTTGTTTCTAAGTTCATTAACTTGTATTGTTACTGCGAATAGAGCAATATTATTTTGCCAAGAATTCATTTTGTCCGTTGCTTTACCTTCTATTTCTTTAATCTTTTTCATCGTTTCTATAGTTTCTTGTTGTATTGCAACAGAACGTGCTTCGAAATCCTGTTTAGTTTTTTCATCTAGAGCATTGAACTCATCTTCAGATAAAGTTTTACCATTTATCATTGGAAGAAAGTATATTCCAGATGAAGTATTTTTTATTTCAAAACCTTGTTTAGCAGCGTCTTTATTTAATTTGTCTATTAATTTAATTTTCTTTTCTTCAACATCTTTTTGAATAGCATCTTTTTCTTTTTCGAAATCTTGGTTATTGAATGCAGATTTAATTTCATTTTTTATTGTTTCAATGAATTGGTTCATATCGTTTGTAAATTCACGACCAAGACCTGCCGGTAAGTTTATTGCCATTGGTTCATTGCTGTTTGAAAAATTATATACATAGCACCAATCATCTGGAACAGGCTTTGTTTTGGCGATTTCAGATAGTTTATTTCTTGCATAAATTGTTTTTCCTATTCCTGTTGGACCTTCTATAAAAATGTTATAGCCTTTGATATCAATATTTAGACCAAACTCCATAGCTTTTATGGCTCTTGATTGACCAATTACACCATCAAATGGATCTAATTCACGAGTAGTTTTAAACTTAAAAAAAGCTGGATCACATTCTTTCTTTAAATCTTTGTAAGTTAACTCTTTAATTCTAGACATAATTTTTTTCTCCTTTGTATATCAAATTTATTATTTACTAAAATGTACGTGACATTACAATTGCATCTTCTCTTGTGCCGTCAGGATTTTTATAGTAATTTTTTCTAATAACTTCTTCTGTAAAATCAAATTTTGAGTAAAGTTTTTGAGCAGGAATATTACTTGCTCGAACTTCTAACATTATATATGTTGAGCAATGAGTTTTGCATAATTTTAGCATTTCATTTATTAGCATTGTTGCAATTCCTTTTTTTCTATATTCGCCGAAGAACTGCGATATTTGTGATATGACATTCGTCCATTACAAACCACATACCTATATAGCCAACAACTTTATTTTCAACTTTAGCAACTAAATATGTTGCTAAAATATTTCTTAATTCTTCTTCAAAAGATGATATTGGCCAAGGAATAGGGAACGAGTCTTTTTCTACTTCATAAATACCTACTAAATCATCAGCTGTTAGTTTGGATATTTCTATATTCAATTTTACCTCCAAATTAATATTTTAATCTTTCTTTATGGATTTTTCTTCAGCTTCTCGTTCTGCTTGAGATTTTTTTAAGTAAAGAGGTGTTAATGTATCGCAAGTGTCAAACTCTTCAAAACTTGCTTTATCCAAAGCGGCTTTTGCGATTGATGTTGAAAGCGTTTCATTTAAATGTAAAGGTGCAAAATATGCTTTTTCTCCAAGTGCATTTTCAAATTTTTCTCTAAAATTTACAGCTCCATCTCCAACAAAAATAACTTTTTCATTTTTTTCTTTTAGATTTTCTATTAATGCGTCAACAGAATTTGTGAAGTAATTTTCAATCATTTTTGGCTTGCCATCAAATTTAAATAAAGCCGCATAAACATTATCATTTCTTGCGTCTAGCACAGAACAAATTATGCCATCAAAATATGGAATGTTATATGCAAGTCCAACAAGAGTTGGAACAGCGATAACTTTTTTATTTAAACTAAGAGCAAAGCCTTTTATTGTTGCAATGCCAATTCTAAGTCCTGTAAAAGAACCTGGACCGATGCTACATGCAAAAACATCAATATCATTTAGAGATGTTTCTGAATATTTGCACATGCTATCAATCATTGGCACAAGAGTTTGCGAATGAGTTAGGCCTGTATTTAGATTGAAATCGGCAATTACTTTATTTTCATCTATAATTGATGCACTGCAATTTGCTGTAGATGTGTCTATTGCAAGTATTTTCATATGTTTAACACTTCCTTAACTAAATTTTCATATTTTTCGCCATGGGGAATAAAAGATATTTTACGCAAATCATTGTTAGCAGTATCTTTTTCGATGTTTATTTTTAAATATTCTTTTGGTAATAAATTTTTTATTTTTTCGCCCCATTCGATTATGCATATTCCATTATCAAAGAATTCTTCGCCACCTATTGCGGTAAACTCTTCTTCAAAGTCTAGTCTATAAACATCGAAATGGAAAAGTTTAAGTCCTTTTGATAAGTCATGTTCGTTTACTATTGTGAATGTGGGGCTTGCAGCTTCATTTTCTTTGCCGTAGAAACTTAAAAAACCAGAAACAAACATTGTTTTCCCAGCGCCTAAATCTCCTGTTAAAACAATAACGTCTCCTTTTTCTAAAAATTGTGCGAACTTTTTGCCAAGTTCTTTTGTAGAATTTACTGATGTAGAATCTATACTTAACATATCATTTTCCTTTCATTTATTACTTAAAATATTTTATATCACTTACTTTAAATTGTAAAGAAAAAGAGACCAAAATGTAAGTTTTACTTAACAATTTAATCTCTTTATTCATAATGAAATTTTCGAATATTTTTAATAAAAAATACTCAATTGTTTTCAAGCACCTTAAGCCGATTAATTACAAAAGTTATATCACTCTCAGTAGGGTTAGAAAGTATCAGTCGCTCTAGGAAGACGAGACGTCGTTTCATGATGTTAAAAATTAGTGACACAGCGGTTGAGATAAAAACGCAGATAATCGTATTGAAATTAAATATTGCAACAAGCACGAAAACGCATAAATAGAGGAAAAGCGAGAATTCTTTTGAAAAACTCTTGCAGTTTTCGGTATATCTTGAAAAACTTTGTGCTTCTTCAACTGTAGGTACACGTTGATATTCTTCGTAGGCATTCATTACCATGTGAATTGCAGCGTGCGTCCGAGCTGCTTTTTTCCATTTCTCACTTCCGAACTTGTAGAGAAAAACTTTGAAGATGAAGTTGAAGAGCTTCGGTGAGAGTATGAGTGCGAAAGATGCGAATGCCACAAACAAGTTAAAATTCTTTACGATTGCCGAGTAAGCAAACAATGCAATGTCAACGATAAAGGCAACTATAAGGGCAGAAGACTGATAATGACTGAATCTATAGTTGTAATCTTTATCTTCGTTACAAACGTTGACAACTTCGACATACTCGTCAGTTTCGCTGATGTACTGAGTAAAAAAAATTTTGTCTTCTAAGCAGGATAAATACTTTTGGTGGGTAGAAGTCATAAATATTACCTCGTTTAAAAAATTTTTACAACATTAATATTATACATCAGATTTACATAAAAATCAACCAATTTTAGCCTTTATTGACAATGATTGGTTTAAAATGGTATCATATGTTTAGTTATTGGACAAGGTAATGTGAATTAACGCATTAAAAAGCATTGTCTAAAAATAAGTTAAGCAGTAAATTTGTTTTTACAAGGATAGGTATAGGAGGTTTATATGGATAAAGTAAGTGTTTTAGGTGTTAATTTTGATAATGTTAATATGCAAGAAGCAGTAGATAGATGTATGGAATTTATAAATGGTGAAAAGGGAAATTTAGTTGTTACTCCAAATCCTGAAATAGTTATGAAAGCTAAAGAAGATGAAGATTTTAAGAAAGTTATAAACGAAGCAGAGCTTGTTATACCTGATGGGATAGGAATAATAAAAGCTGGAAATATTCTTGGAACACCGCTTAAGGAAAGAGTTGCGGGGTATGATTTAATCTGTAACCTTTTAGAGAAAGGAAAAGATGGTTCAATTTCTTTTTATTTTTGGGGAAGTAAGCCTGGTTTCGCAGAAGAAGCAAAGCAAAAAGTAGAAGAAAAGTATCCTAATATTAAAGTATTAGGAGCACATACGGGATATTTTAGTGATGAGGAAGAAAAGGCGATTGTTGATGAAATTCGCGAGTTAAAGCCAGATGTTTTGCTTGTTGGAGTTGGCTTTCCAAAACAAGAAAAAATAATAAATAAATATAAAAATGAAGGCTTTTTCAAGATAGGAATTGGATGTGGTGGAAGCATAGATGTTTTAGCAGGAGAAGTGAAGAGAGCACCTAAAATATTTATAAAAATGCATTTGGAATGGTTTTATAGATTGTTGAAGCAACCTTCTAGATGGAAGAGAATGCTTGTATTACCTAAGTTCATAAAGGAAGTTAAAAAGAGTAAATAAAATACGGAAATGTCTATAAAGTACACAATTTTTGCACAATATGGACATTTCTTTTTTTCGTTTTTTACATTGATAGACCATAAAAAATTCACTTTAGGCTTATATGATATAGAAAATGTGTGAGATAAGTGGTTACACTCGTGAAGCACATTAAATATGTGCTAGTGGGTATATGAATTCTTTAAGGGAATCTTACATTCCATGGCTTGAATATAGGAGGTTAATATGTTAGTAAAGAGTTCGTTTTTTGGCAGGCACAGAAGAATTATAATGTTTGCAGTGATTGTAGTTTTGCTAGTTGCAGTAGGAGTTGAATATTTTGGAGAAAACAAATTTAGGATGAAAAAGACTTATGATGCGAAACCTATTACATCGAAAGCAAGTTTGGGTAATATAACAACAAGCATAACAGGTTCTGGAACAATATCATTGGAATATTAACTCAGACTGAAGATGGCGAGGAAGGAACGGCTGATGATACAATAATTATCCCTTATACGGTGGCTCAAAGAATAAGTAGGGCAGGAGCTGTTAACACAATATATGTTAGAGCTCAAAATGCTGACAACGTGGATAGTCTAAAAGAAAATATTGAGAATTTGCTTTATAAACTTTATGAAAATGAGGATTATTATAGAGTTACTAGCCAACAGGCTATGATTGAAACATTAAGTAGTGTCACAGATACACTTTCAATAGTGCTTGCCGGAATAACAGGTATAATAATAGGTTGCCTAGGCATAACAATAATAGGAAAGTTAGATTTAGTGCCAGCAGTTTATTCTATAAAGTGGATATTGATATCACTGATAGTATCGTTACTTATAGGAGTTGTTTTTGGATTATTTCCTGCGTATAAAGCAGCAAAAATGGACCCGATAAAAGCTTTGAGAACAAATTAAGAAATATATTGAAAAAAATGTAATATTATGATAGAATTTGTCGAAGAAAGAAAAAGTTTTTGGAGGAGAGATTATGTTCCTTTTTTGGTTCGTAAGGAAGGAGCCTTTATTAGCAACGGTACAGTTTAAAGGTATTTGTCCGCCTGGATATGAAGAGGAGCTTTTAAAAAAGCTTTTTTACTTTATTGATATGGCAAGTAGATTCGATGGGCTTCCTAATAGCAACACGAGTATGAAAGAAATATCTGAAAAAATTGGCAATTTGCCTAAAATTGAGATGCTGGAATGGTTGGAAAAAACAAGAACGGAACTGTGTTTGTACTGAACCCAAAAAGTTGGACAGTATAAATTAGGCTACTAACATGGAATG
>CAUGFN010000002.1:0-55065 GCA_959598745.1 uncultured Eubacteriales bacterium | reverse complement strand
AGAAAGTCTTTAGACTATGCTTATAAAATGAATTTAATACCTAGTAATCCTGCAGATAAAATTCAAAGACCTAAAAAAGAACAATATATTGGTGGTTTCTATAATGAAAATGAACTAAATAAATTATTTGAAAAATCCAAAGATGATTCAATGGAATTTATGATTTTAATGACAGCTTTTTATGGTTTAAGAAGAAGTGAAGTTTTAAGTTTAAAATGGGATGCATTTGATTTTGAAAATAATACAATTAATTTAATTGAATTTGAAGAATCTTTAGAATAAACATTTATATTATTAATGTTTGTTTGAACTTATTTTCGATACTTGTCATAATAATTAATATCGATCCTATCTAATAACTTTAAGGTTAAAAATCTATCGGTCAACTCTACTCTATCTTTTGCATTAATGGCAAACTTTTTATTCATTAAATAAATTTGCCTATTCATGAATTTCTCTTTATCTTTAACATTGTCAGCACTCATATTTAATATTGAATAACATTTTAAGATACAGCCACTACCATAATGTTGATTTTTAAGTAAAAAAATAAAGCTAATTTCTTGATCTTAGAAGGCAGGGAAATAATTTTTTTGTTCTAAAATCTTGAATTTAGCTTTATTCTTTTTGGTGCTTGAAACAATATTTTAAGTATCACCATTTTTATTTTAAAAAAGGTGTTTCACTTTATTAGACAATTGAGTAGTAAAAAAGTTTTATATTTTTAAAATTATTTTTTTAGTCTTTGCTTTAATGCTTCAAATAGCACTATTCCTCCTGATACGCTTGCATTTAATGATGTTATTTTTCCCATCATTGGAATTTTAACTAAGAAATCACAATTCTCCATTGTTAGTTTGTTCATTCCTCTTCCTTCGCTTCCGATTATTATTGCAATTGAGCCTGTCATATCTTGGTCATAGTATGTTACTTTAGCTGAACCATCTGTACCGACTATCCAAACGCCTCTATCTTTTAATTCTCTGATTGTTTCGTTTATGTTGTTTACTCTAACTATTGGTACATATTCTGTTGCTCCAACTGATGTTTTTGCAACAACTTCTGTTACTGCAACAGCTCTTCTTTTTGGAATTATAACTCCGTGACATCCTGCACATTCTGCACTTCTTATTAAAGCTCCTAAATTGTGTGGATCTTCTATTTCATCTGCTATTAGTATGAATGGTGCTTCATTTCTTTCTTTTGCAAGCTCAAAAATGTCATCTAACTCTTTGTACTCGATTGGAGATACAAATGCAATTACTCCTTGATGATGTTTTGTTTCTGATAATTGGTCTAATTTATTTTTATCTACTTCCGTTATTATTATTTTCTTGTTTTTAGCAAGTTTTATTATTTCATTTATTGAACCTTGTCTTTCACCTTTTTGTATCATTAGTTTGTTTACTGTCTTATCTGATTTTAAAAGCTCAGTTACAGCATTTCTTCCTTCAATTTTAAATTCGTCCATTTTAAATTCCTTTCTTTGTTTAGTTATCTTCCCAACAACTTTGTTTTATCTAATATTTTCTTAACAATATATGATGAAATAAGTAGTTCCATTTTATATGAATAAACTATGTCTGTTTTCTTTCTCTTTTTATTGTTATCTTTCATGTACATTTTGCCTGTTTCTTTCATATATCTGTTATGTTTGTATATGATATAGTCTTTAAAAGATATCATGTCTATCTTTTTTATATCATAGTCTAAATCATTTGTAACTTCTTCTCTAAGTGCTTCAAGCTCATATTTTTTTATTGCTCTTTGCAAGCCTTGTTCATACCATATATGCCTAAAATTTTTAGGATGCTTTATTCCATTCACATCATTATGAACTCTGCAAAAATAGTCTGCAATGTAATGAAGAACGACTCCTAATTCTCTTGCAAATGCCCTGGTTTCAAGTTCGTTTCTTCCCTCTATTGTTTCTATAAGGTCATCAACCGTTTCGCACAAATTATCTAGCGAAAGATTTATATAATGCGGATATTTTGCAAATATTGTTGATGCATCTGGTTTTATCGCTCCGTATATTAAGCTGTATCTCTTTAGTTTTACACCATACACTAAAAAAATATGTTCAGCTACATGTTTTGCGTAAAGTGCATGTGTCATTGACATCAATATTATCAACTCTCCTTATTCATCATCTAGTTTTAATATTGACATAAATGCTTCTTGAGGTACATCAACTGTTCCAAAACTCTTCATCTTTTTCTTTCCTTCTTTTTGTTTCTCTAAAAGCTTTTTCTTACGTGTTATATCTCCACCATAACATTTTGCCAATACATCTTTTCTCATTGCAGAAATAGTCTCTCTTGCTATTACTTTTCCGCCAATTGCTGCTTGAATAGGAATTTCAAACATTTGTCTTGGAATTGCTGTTTTTAACTTTTCTGCCATTTTTCTGCCTCTTGCATAGGCTTTGTCTTTGTGCACAATAAGTGAAAATGCATCTATTACATCGCCGTTTAGCATTATATCTAGTTTAACCAAATCTGATTTGTTATAACCAATAATTTCATAATCAAATGAAGCATAGCCTTTTGTTCTAGATTTAAGTGCATCAAAAAAATCGTATATTATTTCATTCAATGGAAGTTCATATTTTAGTATTACTCTTGATGCATCCATATACTGCATGTCTTTATACACACCACGCCTATCTTGGCATAGCTCCATAACATTTCCGACATATTCTTTTGGAAGCATTATATCTGCTTTTACAATCGGTTCTTCGATATAAGAAATTTCCTGTGTAGCAGGTAAATCCGTTGGATTATATAAATCAAATTTTGTTCCATCTGTTTTTGTAACTTTATATATAACGCTAGGTGCTGTAGTAATTACATTTAAGTCATATTCTCTATCAATTCTTTCTTGAATTATCTCCATGTGTAGTAATCCTAAGAATCCACATCTAAATCCAAATCCAAGAGCTACTGATGTTTCAGGCTCCCAGAAAAGTGAAGCATCATTTAAAGATAGTTTTTCAAGTGCCACTTTTAAATTTTCATAATCACTTCCATCTGCAGGATATATTCCACAATAAACCATTGGTGTAACCTTTTTGTAGCCTGGCAATGGTTCTTTGGCTTTGTTTTCTTTTAATGTTATTGTATCACCAACATGAATGTCTGATACATTTTTTATGCTAGCCGCAACATATCCAACTTCGCCTGTTTTTAGTTCGTTTGTTGGTATGTATGTGCCAGCACCAAAATATCCAACTTCTGATACTATATATGATTTTCCTGTAGCCATGAAATCAATCTCATTGCCAACTTTTATGCTTCCATCTTTTACTCTTACAAATGCAACTGCCCCTTTGTAATTATCATAATATGAGTCAAAAATTAAAGCTTTTGTTGGTGCTTTTGGATCTCCACTCGGTGCTGGAATATTATTTACAATCGCTTCTAATACTTCTTCTACATTTAAACCAGTTTTTGCTGAAATCCTTGGAGCACTATGAGCTTCAACTCCTATAACATTTTCTATTTCTTCTATTACCATTTCAGGATTTGCACTTGGTAAGTCGATTTTATTTATAACTGGTACAATCTCAAGATTGTTATCAAGTGCCAAATAAACATTGGCAAGTGTTTGTGCTTCAACGCCTTGAGAGGCATCAACAACTAGTATTGCTCCTTCACAAGCAGCCAAACTCCTTGAAACTTCATAAGTAAAGTCAACATGTCCTGGTGTATCTATTAAATTTAGTATATATTCTTCTCCATCTTTTGCCTTATAGACAGTTCTAACAGATTGAAGTTTAATTGTTATACCACGTTCTCTCTCTAATTCCATGTTATCTAATACTTGTTCTTGCATTTCACGTTTTGTCAAAACACCTGTAAGCTCGATTAACCTATCAGCAAGTGTAGATTTTCCATGGTCTATATGTGCTATAATACAAAAGTTACGTATATTCTTTTGTTCATCTGACAAAATAAAAACCTCCCAAATTCTAATAATTTCAGCTATAATAATACATCAAAAAGGCGATTTTGTAAACCAAATTTTATGTGATAAAATTATATTGTATGTATTTTCATCTAAACCGTTGAAACTAATCTTTTTCTTGATAAAATTTTCATTGAAGGAAAATCACTCCTTTATATATTGATTTTAGTCAATTCAATTATATATTTAGCACTTTGATTATTCTATTATTTTCCAGTCATTATTTGACTCTCATTAGTTTATCCGAAGTAATTCATTAAGTTTTTCATAAATATTTTTAATATTCAAAAAAGAGATTAGCATTAAATCTAATCTCTCTCAATTGAATTTTCATAACATTATTATAACTATCCCGCTTTCGCGATTTCCATTATAGTTCCTATCTTACTTTCAAAAATATTTTCTATAAGCTCTACCACTTCTTGTATGCTATATCCCGTTGCTTCAACACAATAATTCAATCCATCTTTATTAAATGAAACACCATAACCACCTCTAGTGTTATCAATAATAATAGCAGAATTATTTCTAATTCTTGATACAACATTCTCTTTTTTTAAATGATAGTAATCTAATAATAAATCTCTATTTTCTGAAAAAGATATATTGACACTTTTGTTTTTTTCAGAAACAGTAAAACAAAGCATTACTTCACCTAAATCACTATATTCATTTCCTGCTTTATAGTATTTAGAATACGCATAATGTAATTTCATATCATTTAATAATTTAATATCCTCGTAGTAGCTTTTTATATTGTTTTTATCTATATTTTTAATTTTAATATCTACATTAGAATCTTCTATTCCTTCAATTTGGTTTACGATTATTTCATTTTTTTCTTCGGATTCATCTTTTGCATTTAAATTTTTTTCTCCATTTTTTGTGCAGAAATGCCCAAACGCCATACCATTGTCATAAGCAATAAGTAATATTTCACCGTCCTCAAAAAAATAAGCATTATAAATATCTTCTTTACCTGTCAAAAAATGTGGTACTCCTAACATTTCTATAACATCTTCCTTTTTCATATTATTGTATATTTTTTCTTTTGACTCAATTTTTAAAGGAGCTCTAGTTGAATCAGTTAAATATTCTCCACTAGTTGATGAATAAAATTCATGTCCATATTTATCAAATATGTATACTCCAGAATTTTCATTATTCCATAACACAATCTTGTTTAAAGTTTCCGAAATTGCTCTAATCGGTACATACGTTGTTCCACTATATAAAAATGGCTCCACATTATTATTCAAAACATCACTTAAACCGATTTCTTCGCCATTAACAATTACTTTTATCCCGCCACTATACACATCAATATTTTTCATATTAAGGTTTCTAGCAAATACTATGCCACTAAACATAGAAATTGTAATCCCTATAATTAACCCCATGCTAAAAGATTTAATACTGTTTTTCATATATATCTTCCTTTCTATAACTTATATTTATTAGACAATTTACTTATCAAAAAGACTCAATAATTCTTAATGAAATTATATGATATAATTATAAAAGCTACCCATTTAGTTTTTTACCAATTGGATAGCTTTATTTCTAAATAAGCCTTTAATCTGGCACCAGAATTATGTATATTCCACTTTTATGAATTCTTCCATAAATTCTATTACCTTTTCTTTGGATGTATCATAACCTTTTACGCTTATAAAAGCATGCTATTGATTTAATTCCATACATACAATTGACAAATGTATAAAGCAAGAACAATATTAATTATAAAAACAGAGAAAATATATAAAATCTTTTCTTTTATACTTTTAAATCTCATTGATAACACTCCACCAATAAATATTACTATAATTATTAATATACTATAAACTAATATTCTTAAATCATTTGCATTAAATGGAATATTCAACATATTTTTTTGAGCTATTGGCACACAACCGCACCCAAATATGTTCACAAAATAAATTTGGTCCAATAATACATATATTGGTGTTATAAATATAATTAATAAATATGGCAATGATACTATAATCTTTTTATTTTTCATACAAAGTATTATCCATGCAATAAACGATAATAATACAAACACATTCATTTTTATTTCCTCCGCATAAACAATTCAATCAATATCACATACCATCAATTTATATTCTTCTATTTCACTGCTATTGCTCTTCTGCAATAGGCTTCTTCATTTCCGTCTACGGCTTCGAAGTCGAACTTTCCAGAACCGAATTTTCTCATAATATATGGTTTGTCTTCTGTCGGATATGTTGCTAGAACTCTATCCCATGGTGTTTCCCACATTGCATCACCAATTCTTTCTTTTGTAACGCCGTTCTCATCCAATTCATAAGTAGTAACAAAACCATTACTATTAGAAAATTTAGCTATATCATCTATCAATGAAGCGGCAACGTACTCATCTTTTTCAAATGTAATTTCATCCATTGCCTCTAACGCATACATCAGATAGATACTTGCACCAAACTCATCATTTGTCATCATATGTGCATTGTATGAATCTTTTTCTTCATACACACTTGAAAGAGTTGTCAATTTCGTGTAAACATCCTTTTCAACCCATATTCCTGAATATTCATTTCCGTCTTTAGAAAATGTTGGATGCACTGCATATGTTTCAGGCATAACCTCGTCATTTACCATGTAACTACTAGTACCTCTCAAAAATACTATACTTATTGCCGTGCTAGGAACTTCTTTTGATTGCCTTTCCTTATAAAAACTTTGAATGCTATACGCAAACCTTGGAATCCATACATACACCGTTCCGTCATCTGTCTTCATTTTAGCAAATGATGGTGTCGTTCTTTTATAGCTATACCATGTTTCATTGTACAAATCTTCAACAGCTGTTCCGTCTTCTTTTATCGCAGTCATTCCTGAAACTAATATAGGTCTATTCACACCATTTTCTTCGTCGAAATTTACATTATAATTATATTTTTCCTTAGAAACAGTATAGTTTGCAGAATATTCATATTGTGTGTCCGAATCCTTCTTTTTCATTGTTAATTCATATATAATCTCTTTCTTATCTTCATCACCAGATTCAATCTTTTTTACTGTTACATCATAATCTGTATCGTAATACTTAAGCAAATCCATATAATCAAAATCGTCTTCAGTAAGCTCAGCTAAATCATCGTCATTAAAATTCAAAAAAGAATCATCCTTAAAAATAGCACTACATATCGTTCTAAGTCTATCCTCTGCATCTTTCTTTCTTGCATCTCTTACAACATTCGCTCCATTATAAACTGAAATTGATGCAATTATAATTATTACAATAACAGTTACCAATAAAGTTATTAGCGAAATACCTTTATTATTTTTCATATGTTTTCCTCCACATTTTCTCTTATTTGTTCTTTTGCACTCATTAACTTTTTCCTTACATTTATCTCATATTATAAGTCATTAATTTCCACACTTTTCTTCTATTATATATCTTGGTCTTTCCTTAGTTTGCTCGTAAATTTTACCTATATAAAGACCAATTACACCTAAGCAAAAGAGAATCATTGTTGTTATAAAAAGTTCTAATGCCGCCAATAATAAATATGCATTTGCAAATACCGGCACACTCTTTGCGAAAAATGATACAACAAACAAAAACAAGCCTAGTATTGCTGTTACAACTCCTAATTTAATCGGTATATTAAGAGGTAATACAGAAAAAGAAGTTATAGCATTTAAAGCAAGTTTTGTAAGTGACTTAAAATTGAATTTAGTTGTATCACCTTTTCTTTGAGCTGGTTCAAAACCTATTTGTGCTTTTTTAAATCCCACAAAATTAACCATGCCTCTGAAAAATAATCCTGTATCTTTTAGTCTTATAACCTCATTTACTACTTGCCTATCCATTAGCTTAAAATCTCCGCCATTCGCCATATCCACACCGGTTAATTTTTGAAGTGTTTTATAAAACATTCCTGCACAAATTTTATAGATAAAACTTTCCTTCGGTCTTTTGCTTCTGACACATTCCACAACCTTATAGCCTTCATTCCACTTAGAAATCATCTCTGAAATGTATTTAGGTGGGTGTTGCAAATCTGAGTCCATTGTTATTACAGCTTCGCCTCTTGCTTCCGTAACTCCTGCTAGCAATGCTGCCTCTTTACCAAAGTTTCTAGAAAACTTTACACCTCTTATATTATTGTATTCTTTCGAAAGTAATGTTATAATGTCCCAAGTATTGTCCTTAGAGCCATCATCAACTAATACAATTTCGAAATCATATTGCTTTACGTAATTTATTATTTCATAAATATTATGTTGCAATGTTTTTTCCTCATTGTATGCTGGTATAACTATTGATATCATCACGTTCCCTCCATATCTACAATCAATTATATACTACCACTTATTTTTGTCAAGAAAATACAAATTAAGGAGTTAATGAAAATGAATTTTAGAAAATATTTACCAAACATATTATTAATAATATTATTTGTAGCAACTTTTGTTGTTAACATGCAAATCGGTCTATTTGGTGACGATTACTATTACGCCACTTTCATAAAAAATGATTTTTGGCAACTTCATCAAACACACTATTTGCAAGTCAACGGACGTGCAATTGTTCATCTTTTAGATTCAATATTTTTAGCACTGCCAAATATATTTTGGGCTATTGCTAATTCTTTTATGCTCACTGCGATAGCATATTTTGCAAAAAAAATTGTAACGCTTTTTTCGAGCAAAGAAGAAAGTTCATTAATCACAGTGCTTGTATTCTTTTTTGGAATATTAATGCTACACATAAATGTAGTTAGACAAAGTGTATATTGGGTTACAGGTTCTTTTAATTATGTGTATCCTACTTTTATGCTATTTTGGTACATGTATGAATTATTTAAAAATTTCAAAAATGACTTTAATAAAAATTTGTTTTCGCTAGTAATACTTGCATTCTTTGCGACAGCAACAGTTGAACAAGCTGGTATGATGTCGTTTGGAACAACAGTATTATTGCTAATATATTCATTCATCAAGAATAAAAAATCTGATATAAAAGGTTGCTATAAAAAAATCATCATTGTATTGCTTGCATCTGCTTTAGGACTAGCAAGCGTCATTCTAGCACCTTCACAATTCATTAGAATCGGCTTAGAAGAAAATGAAGAAATTTCAATGATAGAAAACATAAAATCTTGCTTTATATTTTTAGCAAAAACTTATGTTATAAAATATCTGCCACAAGTTTTATTAGCTATATTTTCTTTTATATTGCTGATTATAAATAGGAAAACAGCTAAACTAAATAGTGATGAAATCTTTTTAATTGTAACAGCAGTTATCTTAGGAATTGGTTCCCAAGCAATGATGCTTGTTTCACCTGTTTATGGTGAAAGAAATACCTTGTTTGGCATATTTATGATAATGCTATTTACAACTATATTATTGCAAAAAATCTCTTTTGACAAAAATAAAATTTTTCAAAATTTATCATATATTTTCTTTGCTTGTATCACCGTTTTGTCATTAGCAAATATATATATAACATATTCAAATTATAAAATATCAAATAGCATTCAAAAGCAAAATATTGCAATAATTAATGAATATAAAGCCTCAAATAACACAAATACTAAGATATGCTTATATAAGCTAAAAAATGACGCATACGGCTGGTCTATGCCATATGTTAGCAAATATCACGAAAATTGGTTTAAAGTTTATTATGAAATTGAAGATGCTGAAATAACATGGTTAGATTAATTTTGAATAATTTTACATCATATAAATAATAATTTAGCACATAATAAGATTGTACCAAAAGTACAATCTTTTTTACGGAGTGATTTAAAATGTCTAAAATAAATTGTTCAGTATGTAGTTGTAAATTTAATGCACCAGATATGCATAAATGTACACTTTCAGCAATTCAAGTAGCACCTTGTGCTTGTTGCAAAAACGGATCACCAGAAGATGAAACTTGTTGCGGTTCCTATATAAAAGCTGAATAACTTTTATAGCCAAGCAATTAACTTTAATGCATGAAATGGTTTGTTTGAAATTATCTAAAATTTGATAATATCGAAAGTTTCTAAGTATAAAGGCTACCAATAGTGTGATTGGTAGCCTTTTCCTTAACTAGAAATACAAGGTCGATGTAACTTTATTTTTAAAATTCACTATATGTGAAAATCTAAACAAAATTTTTACCGCATATTTTTATCAACTGGCACACATTTATTACAATTGTATTTGAGTATCAAATAATTTATCTATTTTTTGTTTTATTTTCTGATTCTCTTCTTTCAAAAGCATCGGGTCAGTTTCTAATATATCGTTTGCAACAGCTTGAGCTTCTTTTAATATCTTCACATCTGTAATTAAATTGGCAACTTTAAACTCTGGTATACCATGTTGCTTTGTTCCGAAAAACTCGCCTGGTCCTCTAAGCTCTAAGTCTTTTTCAGATATAACGAAACCATCACTGCTTTTTTGCATTATTTCCATTCTTTGCTTTACTATTTCTGAATTACTCTCATATTTTAGTATACAATATGATTTAAACTTTCCTCTTCCAACTCTTCCTCTAAGCTGATGCAGTTGGGCTAAGCCAAATCTTTCTGCATTTTCAATTATCATTATTGTCGCATTTGGAACGTCTACTCCAACTTCAATAACAGTGGTTGATATAAGCACATTTATTTCGCCATCTTTAAATTTTGCCATTATATCATCTTTCTCTTTTGGTTTCATTTTTCCATGCAAAATTGCCACTTTATAATCTTTAAAAACATCTTTATAATAATCAAACATCTCTGTAACCGATTTTGCATCAAAGTTTTCTGATTCCTCAACAAGCGGACAAACTATATATGCTTGTCTACCGCTTGCAAGCTCTTTTATTACAAAGTTATTCACTCTTTCTTCTAAGTTTCTTTTAACCGCATAGGTATCAATCTTTTGTCTTCCTGGTGGAAGCTCATCAATTATTGAAATATCCAAATCACCATAAAGAATTATGGCAAGTGTTCTTGGTATTGGTGTTGCAGTCATAACAAGCGTATCTGCTTTTTCTCCTTTTGCTGTTAAAATTCCTCTTTGCCTTACTCCAAATCTATGTTGTTCATCTGTTATAACAAGACCACAGTTATTAAACTCTACATTTTCTTCTAGAAGTGCATGTGTACCTATTGCTATATCAATTTCGCCCGCCTTTAATGATTGCAATAGTTTGTTTTTTTGGCTTTTTGTCAAGTCACTTGTAAACAGTTCGCATCTAATGCCAAAAGGCGCTAACATCTTTGAAATACCTAAATAATGTTGCTTAGCTAAGATCGCTGTAGGTGCCATCATAGCAGCTTGATAACCATTATTTACTGCTTTAAGCATTGCAAGAGTGGCAACTACTGTTTTTCCAGAGCCAACATCACCTTGTACTAACCTATTCATTGGTCTATCTTTTTCCATATCTTTTTCGATTTCTTTCCAAACTCGCATTTGAGCTCCAGTAAGCTTGTATGGAAGAGAATTTAAAAGCTCATCAATCTCTCCTTTTGAGGCAAAAGAAATACCTTTTTCATCTTTTTTGCCTTTTGCTTTTATTGAAAGTAACCCAAGTTGCATTATAAGCAATTCTTCGAAAGCAATTCTGCGTCTAGCAATTTCAAATTCCGAAAGTTCTACTGGAAAATGAATTTTTTCTATCGCATAATTTATATCGCATAAATTATTATCATTTATCACTTTACTTGGCAAAGTTTCTTCTAAATTCCCCTTTACCATATCTACTGCCGATTGTATTATACCTCTAAGAACATTTTGCGTGATTCCCTCAGTCAAAGGATATATAGGCACAATTTTACCTAAATTTTTATTTTCACCTGGTCTTTCAAAAATAGGTGCACTCATTTCTTTTCTACCTATTCCTGCATTTACCTTGCCATAAAAAATGTATTCTTCTAATGGTTTTAATGATTTTTTAACAAACATTTGATTAAACCAAGTTAAAATTATGCTATCTGTCTCATCTGATGCAACTGTTTTATATATTGTCATTCCTTTTCTTATTCGGCTCTCAGTTATATTCGATTTTACTACCGCCTTTATGGTAGCAACTTCACCATTTTGCAATTCGCATATGCTTTTAAATTTTCCTCTATCTTCATATTCTCTTGGAAAATAATTTATTACATCTTCAACTGTTTGTATGCCTAATTTATTTAAAACCGTTACTCTGCTAGGTCCTACACCCTTTATGTATTGAACACTTTGATTTAAGAAAGTCATTTCTACCTCCTAAAACACTTGACTTTAGTTATTTAAAGAATATAATACTCTATGTACTATGAAGATAATATCATAAACACTTGTTCTTGTCAATTGCATTTTTTGAAAAAATGTGTTGTCAAAATGCGTGTATTGTGCTAGAATAGTAAGGAACGATTAAACAAAGGCATAAGGAGGTGCTTTGAAATGGCAAAATGCGAAATTTGTGAAAAAGAAAAAGTTTTTTTAAACCAAGTAAGCCACTCACACAGAAGATCAGCTAGAACATTTAAACCAAATTTAAGAAGTGTTAAAGCTGTTGTTGATGGTACACCTAAAAAAATCACTGTATGTTCAAGATGCTTAAAATCAGGTAAAGTTGAAAGAGCTTAATTAAATAAGCAATAAAAATAATGCAGATAAGGAAGAATTCATTTTTCCTTATCTGCACTATTTTTTTGCTTAATTTTTTTTTTTTAGCCACTTGCTACTAAAAAGATTTATATATTTTATCTTCACAAAAAGTTTTCATTTTTTAGATCTCAAACAGCTTCACCAAGCACTATGGATGTTCTTTAGCATGAGCAAGACAAAAAACTACAAAAGACAAGACTTTATGCTAAGAACATCACATATTGCTAAGTGAAGAACTCGCCTTCAAAAATGAAACTCTTTTTGCTCGAACATATATAAATCTTTTTAGGGACTATTCACTACTGAATTTTTCTTATGTATTATCTTCCGTCTTTTTTACTCTAAATAAAAATCTCAAGATTCCTTTCATAAAATTTGAAGGTTTATAAACCACGATTTTCATTTTTCATCCTCCTTTTATCTACATAGCCATGCTAACCCTAAAATCAAAAGCACTGCCCCAATTAAAACTATCCACCCCGTAATCGGAAGTAGTAACACAAGTAGCACCCCAAGGCCAAAACCAACCATGCACACTGCACATGTCTTTTTCAAAAAATTCATATACTACCTCCTTTTACCGTTGATTTACTATATTCTATGTAGTAAAATCTGATTAGTGTATGTCCAAGAAGTTTTTTAAATGGACGTGTAAATTAACTTATAAAAAACAAAGTGGCAAATATTTAATTTAAACTACATAAAAACATGATATTTTAAATTGGATTTAGAAATGAGGATTTGTTATGAAAAAAAGTGAAATAGAAGAATTTATACTAGAACTTTCTAAATGCTACGATGGTGAAAAAGGCTCTCTTGATTTTACATCACCATTTGAGCTTTTGGTTGCCGTTATGCTTTCTGCTCAATGCACAGATGCGAGAGTAAATATCGTCACAAAAGATTTATTCAAAGTAGCAAACACACCACAGCAATTTGCAAAAATGGATATTAAAGAAATTGAAAAGCTAATCTCTTCTATTAGTTTTTATAGAAATAAAGCAAAGCATATAAAAGAATGTTCAATTCAAATTATAGAAAAATATAACGGCATCGTTCCAAACGAAATGGAAGATTTAACAACACTTTCAGGCATTGGAAGAAAAAGTGCTAATGTAATAATGTTAGAAGCCTTCAACAAATGTGAAGGAATTGCAGTAGATACACACGCCCTAAGGCTTTCGAATAGACTTGGGCTATCAAAAGAAAAAGAAGCATCAAAAGTTGAACAAGACTTGTTAAAAAAGATTCCAAAAAAATATTGGCCTTTAATGAATCATTTATTGGTGTATCATGGCCGTGCAATTTGTACAGCTCAAAAGCCTAAGTGCGATGAGTGTACAATAAAAAGGTTCTGTAAGAAAAAATAAAAAATATATATTCTTTTCACTTTAGATAAAACGAATGGCTGAGTAGTTTAGGATTTTTACACCTTAAACACTCAGCCATATTTGAGTTTTATGCGAAGATTAAAACTTTCTGTTACTTAAATTTTTCTCGTTAATGCCTCTTTTGCGCCCCATACACATCTCTTGTTACACTTGAAACAAGGGAATGTGCAACGAGCACCTTTCGAAATTTTTTCAAGTTCTTCGTATACTTCTACGTTCGTTTCTTTTGTTTGCTCGAGATAGTTATCAAGAGTCTTTTTTGTTTGAAGTGCTATTTCAAGCTGTGCACATCCACAAAGTCTTTCATAACACTTTAGTATGAATTTTTCGTAAGTTCCTCTTTCTCTTATGCTAACAAGCATTCCCTGAGGATAAACATGTGCGATAGACGTAATGTCTTTCGTCCATTCTTTTGAAAGCTCACCACTTTCTTTTAAAATCTCAGGAACATAGAATTCTGCTTCAGGCAAAAATCTCATCTTGTAGTCAAGTGTCCTATGTCTTTGTGCCTGTGCAAGTTCGGCAAAAGTTCCTTTGTAGGTTGTGCAGTAGTTCTCAGAAAATTCTTCTTTTCTTTCTACTCTGCTGTCAAAAAGCGAAATCTTTCTGCCCTTTTCAAAAGCTGCTAAAAGCGGTTCTTTTATTTCAGCAGGAAGTTTTTCTATAAACTCAAGCATAGCTTCTTTTAGCTTTTGGTTAAATGAAGTAGCCTCTGCTGTTTCGATGAACTCTTCAAGAAAAGACACGATATAGTTTATTTGCCTAAAACTTACCGAATAAATCATAGTTGTAGGTGTAAATACACTTATCATGTATCTTGCATTTTCCTGTGCAAGTTTCTTTACCGCATTGTTTGCTCTCTTCTCGTTTCCGTCAAAATACGCAAGATACTTTTCAAAGTATTTCTCAGTAATCAATCCTCTGAAAATGTCATTCCACTTGTTGTAAAGAAAAAGCTCCTCCTCAGAAGGCTTCATTTGAGTGTAACGTGCGGACTTTTCCGACGTGGTATAAATACCTTCGTTGTTTAAAACCATCGCCAAGATTTTCGGGATGCTCTCAAAAAGTAAGTTATACGAGACATGGTCATATACACTATGATGCCCAGACTTAAGTGTGTCGTTCACTCTTGCGAGTGTTTTCTCCTTAGGCTCATTCATAAGCGTTTCAAAGTCACTTGGCATATAACATACACCTGCTGCTTTTCCACCAAAATCCAGAGCCTCTTCTTTTGCAAGAAGATATCCAACGTGAGTAGTTCCCAAAACCTTTACATTCATACATTTTTCCTCCATTAAATAATTTAGGCTATAATGCAAATTTCTTACTTCATTTGACATTTTATATTATTTATCTGCGTAATGCAACAAGTTTTTGATACATTGACTTTTAACCACTATTTTGCTAATATGTATTTGTATGTTTAGCACTTTTTAGTGCTTTCACGCAATTTATTTTATAAAGGAGTTATGTTAAATGGCATTATGCTCAGTATGTAAGAAGAACACTGCTGTTGTTTTTGTTAATAAGATTGTAGATGGTAAGCCAAGTCTTGAAGGACTTTGCCTTTCTTGTGCGAAAGATAGAGGCATAAATCCACTTGCATCTATGATGAAACAATATGGTGCTTCTGAAGATGATATTGCAAACCTAAATGAGCAATTTAATGAAATAGTTTCATCTATTTCTAGTGAAGATGCTCCGTTCCCTGATGAACTTATGGAAAGTTTTAATCATGAAGATGGTTCAAACCCATTTGCAAGCATGTTTTCAAACATGTTTCCGTCAAATTCGGACACACAAAACAGTGAAAGTAAAGTAAAATCATCTAATAAAGACAAAAAAACAAACAAAGAAAAGAAGAGAAAAACTTTAGAGGCTTTTGGCACAAATTTAACCCAAAAGGCTCGTGAAGGAAAAATAGATAAATTAATTGGTAGAGATGCAGAAATCGAAAGAATGACACAAATTCTAAATAGACGTACTAAAAACAATCCTGTTCTAATTGGTGAACCTGGAGTTGGTAAAACTGCTATTGCTCAAGGCTTAGCGCTTAGAATTGTAGCTCAAGATGTTCCCGCAAAATTACTAGATAAAGAAATTTATCAAATTGATATGACAGCTATGGTCGCTGGCACTCAATTTAGAGGTCAATTTGAGGCTAGAATGAAATCTCTTATTCAAGAATGCAAAGACAATGGAAATATTATTTTAGTATTTGACGAAATCCATAATATTGTTGGTGCTGGTGGTGATACAGAACACACGATGAATGCAGCAAACATTTTAAAGCCAGCTCTTTCTAATGGTGAAGTCCAAGTTATTGGTACTACTACTCTTAAAGAATATAGAAAATATATTGAAAAAGATGCTGCACTTGAAAGAAGATTTCAAAGTATTATCGTTGAAGAACCAACTATCGACCAAACTATCGAAATTATGAAAGGCATTAAAAACTATTATGAAGAATACCACCATGTAAAAGTTTCTGATAACTTAATTCGTCAAATTGTTATCATGTCTGAAAAATATATACACGACAGATTTTTACCTGATAAGGCTATCGATATTTTAGATGAAGCTTGTTCTAAAGTTAATTTAACAAATAAAGTTTTAGTTCAACTTCAAATAATGAAAAACGAGTTAGACAAGATAAAAGATGAACGTGAAAAGGCTGAAATCATTGATGAAGAAAATAAAGAACTTGACTATGAAAAAATTGCAAATCTTAAATCTCGTGAAACTGCTCTTATAAATCAGATTGCAGAAATTTCACAAGGTAATATAGAACTTGAGCTTTCTGTTGAAGACGTTGCAAACGTTATCGAAAATTGGACAAAAATACCTGCTTCTAAGATATCTGAAACTGAAGCTACAAAATTATTAAATTTAGAAGCCAATATTCATAAACATTTAATTGGTCAAGATAAGGCTGTAACAGCTGTTTGTAATGCAATTAGAAGAAATCGTGCAGGACTTAGAAATAAAAAACGTCCACCATCTTTTATATTTGTTGGACCTACTGGCGTTGGTAAAACAGAACTTGCTAAATCTATTGCATCCGAACTTTTTGGAAGCGAAGATTCAATAATTAGATTCGACATGTCTGAATATATGGAAAGCCATAGTGTTTCAAAGCTTATCGGTTCTCCTCCAGGTTATGTTGGATATGATGATGCCGGACAACTTACTGAAAAGGTTAGAAGAAATCCATATTCTCTAATCCTATTTGATGAAATTGAAAAAGCTCACAATGATGTTTTTAATATTTTACTTCAAATTTTAGATGATGGCAGACTTACCGATTCTCAAGGTAGAACAGTAAATTTTGATAACACAATTATTATTATGACATCAAACGCTGGTTCAAATATGAACACTAATGGCATTGGCTTTAATAAAGATGAAAACGTATTTGTTGAAGCTAGAATTATGAATGCTTTAAAAGAAACATTTAGGCCAGAATTTCTAAATAGAATTGATGAAACTATTGTATTCCACGAATTAACAAAACCAGAGCTTCTTCAAATCGTTGATTTAATGCTTGATGAAATCAAAAACGAATTAGAGCAAAAGAACATTCATATAACATTTTCTAAAGAAGTCAAAGAGTATATTTTAGAAAAAGGATATGACCCTAAATATGGTGCAAGACCTCTTAGAAGAGCGATTCAAAAATATATTGAAAATGAACTTGCCGAATGCTTATTAAAAAATGAAATCGCACCACAAGATAATGTTTGCTTAATTTTAGAAAATGATAGAATTGCAATTAAATAGTATTAAAAGGTCAGCCTTAATTTAGCTGACCTTTTATTGTATTTAGAAGACTTCCCCTTTTTACTAGGAGAAAATTATTATTCTATTTAAGAACTAAAGTCCTCTATTAAACTACTAAGCTCTCCTTTGCCATAAATTCTAATTCCCTCTTCTAAATCAACTTTATCTTCTTCCCTCAATGTATCCACAAGTATATCTGTTTTTTCCACCAAATTGCTTATATCATCTGTTATATCCGCATACACAGCCAAATATCCGTCTGCTTCTTTTATCACATAATGGTCATCACAATTAGCCTCTATTATTCTAAATAGCGTAAATCCATCTGAAGAAAAATTTTTTACTTTCCAGCCAGAATATCTCTTCTCTATTTCTTCCGCTGTTAAGTTTACCAATTCTTTCGGCACATCTACAATACTGCTTGTTGTATGACCACATTTTGAAAATTTCTTTTCTATTGTCATTTTTGCATATGGCGAAACTTTTTCTTTTTGCGAAGCTACTTCTGACGTTTGTTCTTTTATCTTTTCATCTTGAACATTCTTTATTACAACATCTTGAATTGAATCACGTTGTTTTATCTCTTCCACCTTTTCTACAACCTTCGTTTTTTCTCCATAATACATTCCTATAGACATACCAATTGCAAAAACAATTACTGTTAAAAATACTCTTAATACCTTTGACATATTTAAAACCTCCGTATCTTATATATCAAGAGTATTTTTAGCAAATTTTCAAATATTATACATATTTAGCTTTTCTCCTGTATAATACTTTTTCTATATGCTCCTTCTCGATTATTCCAAATAAGAATAACAACAGAATATAAGAAAAAGCAATTGCTGATATCCTTAAAACTATATCCAATATTACATTTGCAACCGTTATATATTTAAAAACAATTTCTTCAAAAACTATAGAAGCAAATGATGCTAACACAGGTTTCAAAAGCCAAAAATTGAAGTTGAATTTTGTCTTTGAAACTTTTAATAGCCTTATTAAATTTAACATAGAAGTTGTTATATTGCTTATGTACATTATTAATAAAAAGCCACTTATTCCGTATTTAGGTAGCACTAACAATATTAAGCTAATTCTCAAAACAGAATCTATAACATTGTATTTAAGTGCCTTTCTTTGTTGATTAAGGCCTTGCATCATTCCTGAAATAGCACTTTCTAAATACATAAAAGGAATTATTGGTGCTAGCCACTTTATATAAAAAGCAATTTCATCGGTTTTATAGAATACATTACCAATTTCTTTAGAGTACACGAAAAATATCATTGCAATAATTATTCCAGCTCCTAAAGTAAATTGTATTATCCTCTCAACTAATTTTGTAATCTTTCCTGTTTGTTTTAAAACCTTCGCCTCAGATGCTTCTGGTATTAAAAGTGTTGAAATAGCAGTTAAAAAAGAGGCTGGAAAAAATATAAGTGGCAGTGCCATTCCTTTAAGGTATCCAAATTGTGAAAGCGATAATTCTCGTGACATCGTATATATTGTAAGCATATTAGGAATTAATATGTTCTCTATCGTTTTTAATATTGACGTTATATATTTATCTAATGCAACAGGAAATGAAATATCAAAAAACTCTGAAAGCTTAAATCCATTATGACCTTTAGGATTAAAATTCTTTGTTTCTTTTCTGTATTTTAAATATACAAACATACATGATGCTGCTTCTGAAATCATATCACTTAAGATTATCAGCATACAAACACTTTCAAGGCTTTCCTTCCCCCACACCTCCAAGAAAATAAACAAAAATACTATTCTAACAAACTGTTCAAAAAGTTGTGCTAACGAATTAAAAATAACTCTTCTCTTAGCTAAAAAATATCCTTTACAACAAGATTCAACAGCTAGAAAAGGTAATACTAAGACTAATATTTTTATGGACAAAATACATCTTTCATCTTTAAGAAAATATATGCTTATTGGCTCTGCTAAAAAATAAAATAAGAAAATAGCAAAAACAGAAACTATTAATGATATGATTGTAGCTTTAATCATTATTTTTCTTATATTTCCATTGCTTTCTCTCCTCGCAATAGCATCTGTAACTAGCCTTATTATTGTAGTTCTAACTCCAGCCGTAACAAATGTACTTGCAAGTACATAAATAGATATAATAAGCTGATAAAGCCCCATTCCCTCGGCACCAATTTTGTTTGAAACATATAGTCTGACAACCATTCCAAAAGTTCTTAATATAAATGACGTAACCGTTAAAATAACAGCATTTTTCAAAAGTGTAAGCTTTTTCATATCGACCTCCAGATATCTAATATATATGGACTAACCATGAAAAAAAGACCTTTTGATTTTTGATATATAAAAAGCTGGAATTGTCAAAAACATATGCCTATAAATTTTTTAGCAATATACATATTCTTTTTGTAGCACATAAAAAAGCCCATGAAAACCATGGACTTTGTCTTTATTAACCATGCTAACTTAGCATGTTATTCTTCTTTATAGAAAGATTCACAATAAAGTTATAAACGATTTTATATAAGCAATAATTCGTTCAAATGTTTTAAAACAATTGTACGAAATCGATAAAGGATAGATAGAATTATATAGGATCGGGTAAATCCTATACACATTATTTAAGTCTTACAAATAATTTTCATCTTCCAAAACTTTCATTCTTGTGACATTTTCTCACACATTACAAAAGATATATGTCAATAGTTCTTTATATAGGAATCGTAAATAAGCATATAAAGTTTGACAGTTAAATTACGTGAAATATAATTTCATCGGGATCGCAACTTATTCTTCTAATATAACATGCTTGAAAACGGGGAAAAACATAAAAGAAAGCATCTTACAAACTGTTAGACAAAAACATGATATTTTTGTAAATTTATAAAATAAATAGTACTCCAAAACCATTTTTGTTTATAAGACTTGGCTTATATAAAATTTTATAACTTTATTGTTTTTGTAAGATATTCTTTTAATGTTAGAAAACCTCTGCTCATCTTAAATCCAAATATATTATTTAAGTATGGGCAGAAAATATATATCAACGCATATATGGTGAAATACCGTCTATGAACATCTACCATATACACGAAGATACCAAATTAAATATTAATATGTTTGTTGAACACTGTAGCTGTATTGACCTTCTAATGGATTAGAAAACGTTGTATCGTCTTCTGCATATGCTGTGTGATAAACTTGTAATTGGTATGTGCCTGTACCAACTGGGTATACTTCGCAAACTTGTGCAATCTCACTTCCGAATGCGCTCCAGCCAGTAACAGTTATCCAATCATCATTCTCATCTTCCTCTTGTAAAAGTACCCAAACTCCTGCACCAAGTTGTCCATCAACCATTGTACTACCATAGCACTCTAATGCTTTTCTTCCTAATGTAGTTTTGGTTTTGCTAAGTGCATTACTTAGGTCTATTAAATAATCCCACTCCATACTAGCAAATGATAATGAACCAACCACTAAACATACTGCAAGAAGTAATAATGCAAAAAACTTCTTCGACAACTTCTTTTTCAACATATAAATCCCCCTTTTATTAGTTTGTATATGTGTATGTTTTTTACACTCACATATATATAACTAATAAAAGGGGGAAAAAGGGACAAATTTTTTAAATATTTTTCAAAATTTTTATATTTTCGATAAATTTAAGTATAATTTTTTCATCTTCTATATCTGAACAAACACAATACAATGTATCTTTTATATTCCACGCATAATATGTTCTTATACCCTTTTTTACCTTGAAGACTTCTTTATCTTCAAATTCATATTTTTCATTACTAGCTTTTTCTATATCCACAAGTTTTCCAATATTATTTATTGTTTCTTTCTTCAATTTTATTAATTTATTATCTTTATCCATTTTAAAACTGTAATATTGCATTTTTACGCTCTCATTTTTTTGCACAAACTCAAACCCTTCCGGCACATACATAAAATGTATTCCATCAATTATGTAGGTATTATCCTCTTTATTTATTATTACATCACCCGAGACGTCTCCCGATTCCTCAAATTCTCTATTTTCTTCTGTTTCTCCAGAATTATTATCGTCTCCAAAAGAAATACTCATATAATTATTATCATTACTCTTCATTATAAATTTAATAACTTCTTTTCTCCATGCCTCGACTGTACCAACAAGTCCAGCTGTTATTAGCATAACGCACAATACTATTATCGCAACTTTTTTTGCCACATACATTGCAGTCTTTTTGTTTTCTCTGTTTTTTATTTCTTTGAATAGCTTTTTCATCTTAGCATTATGCACATCAGAAAATTCTACTTTCTCATTTTCTAATTTTGTGTCAATGTTTTCGTTTTCTCCTTCAACATACATTTTAGCCGCATCTTCAATTATTTTCTCTAGTACTTCATTTAAAAATTTATCTTCCATATCACTTCAGATCCTCTCTCTCCAAAGCTTCTGCAAGCATCTTTCTTGCTCGTAAGCTTCTTTTCTTAGTTGTTTCATAACTGATATTTAGTAATTCAGCTATTTCTTCTCTTGTGTTACCATATACTTTTTCAAGCAAAAGTACATCTCTATAAATTTCAGGAAGGTCACCAATCGCCTTTGTAACTTTGTTTACTGTTTCTTTATCGATAACTATTTTTGAAGGCTCCACATAATCAATTGGTCCCTCATCATCTTCACCCAATTCGAAATCAAGCGAATTAGAATTTTGATTTAAGTAAAGCCTTTTCTTGTAAATATCAATAGCTGTGTTTCTAGCAATAATAATTAGTAAGTTTCTTGTTTTATTTTCTTCATGTATATCTATCTTTTCTATATTATTCATTAATTTCAAAAATGATTGATGTACTGTATCTTCTGCAAGACCATCATCTTTCAATATTTTAAAAGCTTCTTTGTACATCATTATCCTATATTTATCATACATTACTCCTATTTTATCTACATCCGATTCTTCTTCTTTATTATGCCCAAACATCTTGTTTTAGTACCCTCCTTACGTTTTATCATTTATCTATCCAATTTAGGTAACCTGCTACACATTATAGCACTGAGGCTTAAATTATGTCAATTCTTTTGAAGATAAATTTGTTATTTTTTTACTTATACTGTTATTTTTTGTATCGCCATGTTACTTTATTTCTACACATGTAAAAAGATGTACAAAATAGAAGTTTCTGCAAGTGACATAAATCATTCTATGCATTCACAATTCTATATTGTACATCTTAATATATTTTAACTTCTATTTATAAACTCGTTATATAGTGCAGCTGCAGTTTCGACACTGTCCACTCCTTCTCTATTTTTTATTGGTGCAAACTCGTCTTTTCTATTTACACTTAAGACAAGTAGATTTTTTGAAACATTAAATCCTTCAAAAATAAATGCTTCAAACTTATACGTGTTCGGTACATCACTTAGAGATATTTCGCCGTTTGGCAAAATGTACTCATTCTTTTTGAATGCTGCATGAAAGTATAATTTATCAGTTATTCTTTCTAATAAGGTTCTACTAAAAATTGAACAACCAAAGTAGCCCTCACCAAATAATAATTCTCCCTCTTCATCTCTTTCATTTGCCATTTCTTCTGTTATCTCTGTATACTCAACCACGCCTGGCTTACCATCCATCAAGCATACAACACCAACTTTTTCTTCTGGTGAAACTTTGGTTGTTGTTTTTGTTGCAAGCTCATAATTATTTTTCACCATCAAGCCTATAAAAATTGTATCTAGCATATTTATCAAAATATTATCAACATTTCCAATACCCAAATAATCTATGCCGTCTTTTTTCATTTCGTCTAATATTTCATTTTTTCTTAAAGCCTTATAAATTCCACCATTTCCGTCGGGAGCCATAAAGACTTTTCCTTTTTCTTTAAGTACAACCTTTCCATTCTCATCTAAAAGTGGAAGTTCACCTTGTACAAAGAACTTTACATTTTCTTTTCCGTAATCAAAATAGTTATTGTCTTCGAAAAATTTTCTTGTCTCTGCATCATTTGCATTGCTTGTCATAACATACCATCTTACTTTTACACCGCATATTTCATATGTTTTCTTTAGCTTATCTGCAAACAATTCAAAAATTGACTTAGGCGGATTTATTTTATCCACTATCAACGTACCTTTAGGACCATTATGTCCAAGTCTTGTTCCTTGCCCACCTGCCATTTGACAAACTGCAATTCTTTTATCCTTTATTATCTTTTCGCCTATTTTGCTATATTCTTCTTTCTCACCATCGCTTAATTTTTCTTTTTTCACAACAGGTATATTTTCTATCTTTTTGTTTGCATCTGGTATGTCTTTTCTATGAGCATATAGCTCATCAACTTGTTCTAAATTAATTTTATCTATTTGATTTAATAAGTCTGCTTTTTCTTTCTCATCAAGTTCATTATAAAAATTTAATAATTGTTCTTGATTATGTCTTTTCAATTTTAACAATACATCTTCGTATCTGCTCATAAAAGCCTCCTTCTATTTTCAAAAAGTTTAATTACATCTTTTCTGGACATTTTATACCAAGTATACTAAGACCAGTTTTAATAGTATTTCCAACACATTTTGTAAGTGCAAGTCTTGCTTTCTTAGTTTCTTCGTCATCACAATTTATATGATGTTCGTTATAAAATCTACTAAAGCTTTGAGCCAAATCAATTAGATATCTAGAAATTAATGATGGCTCATTCTTTTCTGTACCAGCTATTACTGTTGCTGTAAAGTTAGATAGCATTTTTACAACATCAACAGCTTCATTATCTAACAATTTTGAATAATCAATATTACAATCAACATCCATAACTGCATTTCTTAATATACTTTGTGTTCTTACATATGTGTATTGAAGATATGGACCTGTTTCACCCGAAAAGTTCAATATTTGTTTCCAATCGAATATTTCATCCTTTACTCTGTTATTAGCTAAGTCGTTAAATATAATCGCACCTACGCCAACCATTTTAGCAACTTCTTCTTTATTTTCTAAATCTGGGTTTTTTTCCTCAATTATTTTTAAAGCTTTTTCAATCGCTTCATCAAAAATCTCTTCTAGTGTTATAGCTGTTCCTTTTCTTGAACCAATCTTTTCTCCATTTTCATCCAAGATAAGACCAAATGAAATGTGTTCACATGCTTTAGCATATTTTTCATACCCCATTAATTCTAACGTTTTAAATACTTGTTTGAAGTGCAATGATTGCTCGCTACCAACAACATATAAAGCCTTATCAAAATGATATGTATCTATTCTGTATAAAAGAGCTGCTAGATCACGTGTTGCATATATTGTGGTTCCAGCAGATGTTATTATTATGCATGGTGGCATATTATCTGGCATCATTACAACCTTAGCACCTTCACTATCTACTAACAAATGCTTTTCTTCAAGCTCTTTAATTACTCTATCCATCTTATCGTTATAAAAAGCTTCACCGTTCCATGAATCAAAGTGACAATCCATTAACGTATAAATCTTCTTGTAATTTTCTAAGCTTATATCTATAATCCATTTCCAAATCTTTTTAACTTCTTCATCGCCATTTTCAAGTCTGATTAACGCATTTCTTGCAAGTTCTTTTATACTTTCGTCTTCTTTTTCTAACTTGTTGAATCTTACATAAATAGCTAATATTGACTTTATTGGATCGACAGAAAAATCATATTCATCTTTCCACATCTCATACCCAGCAATTGTTTTGCAAACACCCATGCCCCAATCGCCTAGATGATTAATTCCAACAACATTATATCCTAAAAATTTATACATTTTGTATAAAGCTCCACCTATAACTGTTGTACGTAGATGTCCTATATGAAATGGCTTTGCTATGTTTGGTGAAGAATAATCAATAACTATAGTCTTTCCATTTCCAATATTGCTTTTTCCAAAGTCCTCGCCTTTTTCTAATGCTTCACTAATTACTGATTTAACAAAACCTTCTTTATTAACAAAAATATTTAAATATCCACCAACAACATTAATTTTTTCTATTACTTCATCCGGTTTCAACTTTTCTTTTATTTCATTTGCAATCATTGGAGGAGCTTTCTTTAACTCTTTTGCAAGCTTAAAGCATGGAAATGCATAATCACCAAGTGTTGTATCTGGTGGAATCTCTAAAAAACTAGCAA
The DNA here is from genome assembly GCA_959598745.1 of uncultured Eubacteriales bacterium. GTDB lineage: Bacteria > Bacillota > Clostridia > TANB77 > UBA1234 > UBA1234. Next base: position 29,139 of record CAUGFN010000002.1, on the reverse strand, counting down.
GCTCATTCACATCTATGTTTGTTATCTCATTAAGTTTTTTCGCAATTTCAATTTTATAATCCATTCTATTTCTCCCTTTCTTTAATCCATTTTATTCGATTAGCCCTAATCTCTTCTTTTACTTTTTCAAAATTATCTCTATCTATTATGTTTTTTCCATTTACTTCATTTATCATTTGCATTCCTAAATCAGCAAATTTGATATCTTTCTCACGTACCTTATCTGAATTCACTATTACTTCTAGGCCATATAACCCTAATCTCGTTCTATAATTTGCCGAAATAAAATCAACTTTCTTAGAAGCTCTCATCTCTTCAAATAAAGATGCTCTCATATGCTCCCTTGCTGAAAGCATTCCTGCCTTTTTGAAATCATTTGGTAATTGCAATCTATTACACATTTCTGCCACAACTTTATCTCCGATTTTATCATGTGAATAATGATGTGGCCATTCATCTTTAGGCGTTTTAGCCTTACCGTAAATCATGAACAAGTGCAGCAAACCTTACCACAATATCATTTGTCCTTTTCGAAGCTCTATCTAAAACTTCCATAGAATGATTATATACATCTCCTTCAGGATGATGCTCGATAGGTTGCTCTACGCCAATCAAATCGTATATTTCTTTAAAATGTACATCTAAACAATTTGCATCTCTAAGAACATCAAAAAATCTACTTGGCTTATTAGACGAAAGTGCATCGCACAATTCTACATATATTCTTTCGGTTGGCAAGGTTCTTAGCTCGTCTCTCAAGTTTTTCATCATCTCAAGTGTATTTTTTTCCACTTCAAAATCATATCTCGCTGAAAGCTTCGCAACTCTGTATACTCTCAAAGGATCCTCCGAAAAGGCTTCACTAGTAGCTCTCAATATTTTGTTTTTTATGTCTTGCACACCGTTATATGGGTCAATCATGTCATTACTTAAAACATCAATTGCTATGCTATTAATCGTTACGTCTCTTCGTCTTAAATCTTCTTCTATAGTTATTTTTTTGTTAGATTCTATATCAAAACCTTTATGCCCACTAGCAACTTTTCTCTCAATTCTTGCAAGTGCAAACTCACAATTTTCTAAGTCAAATACAGGGAATGATTTGCCTCTAATTTTAGCATTTGGAAATAGACTACTAAACTCTTCTGCCTCCATACCTGTAACACAAAAGTCATAATCTTTTGGCTCAATGCCCATAAACTTATCACGCACGGCACCGCCAACCATATACAACCTTCCACCTGATTTTTCAATCTTTTCAGCAATTTCAAGTATTTGCATAACTCCCCCTATAAGCATAAGCTGTTGATTAAAACTAAAAGAAATTATATCACATCTACACAAAGAATGCCACAATTTGAAGAAAATAGTTTTGCACAAAAAATAAAACTGCAAAACTATATAAAAAATCAAGCCAAGGTGTATCTGTAATAGTGCAGATATCCTTGACTTGTTGTTTGGCTTTTTGAAATTATTCAGTTTTGTTTGTCAATTCTTAAATAGTAGTAGGAGCTTCGCTATCCCATGCGAGTTCAAAGCGGAATCCTTTTAGTTTGCTTCGCTCCACTGTCTGTACAAATCTGTCAGAAACAAAAGAGTAAGTACATTTCTTATCGATAATTGTAAAAATGTCATGTCCTTTTACAACGTCCTCAAAAAAGACATACTTTTTGAAATACATTATTTTTCTCGTTCCTTCAATGTATTCATACTCCGAATTTTCATGGTCAATAGCATCTAGAATTGTTGTTACGTTTATTATAGAAAATTCTCCATAGTCGCACTCAAGAGGCAAAATTTCAACGTCGTCTTTTATCAAATCATACAACTTCTCAATTGCTTTTTGACTAAATACCAACACTCCCATACATTCGGAACGATCACCAAACTTAGGATTCTTCTTAGGATTAATGTTCGGCACTACTTTCCTAGGTGTCCAATCGTTTTTATGGCTTCTGCCGTCAAAAGACATCATTTCTTCATACGTATAACCATTTTCCGGTCTTAAACTGTCATATCTTTCAGCTACTGCATCAATTTCCCAAATTTTCGTACAAAATTCCCCCTCAATACTTAAATTTTCCTTCCAGTAGCGTATTGCGTATTTTCTCAACGTCAATATCGCTTACTTTTTTCTTTTTATTTTTTGTTTTGTATCATCTATGGTCTGCTTAGCCATCGGTCTTTTGTATTGCCACTTCTGTATTTTCTCGTTGAAAATCAATTTAGCACTTCAACTATGTTCATCACATGCATTTATCCAAAGTTCAAGAATCTCATATAACATTTGTGTTGGCAAAGTGCAAGGAACCATTTCTGGCCATTCTTCTTCAAAGTCATATGATATTGTGGTATAGTCTCTTTTTACATGTGCCTCATATGCATTACCAGTAAAAATCTCTTCTTTAAAAAGAATAGAACTTTTCAAAATCTTTTTAATTTTTGAAAGATATCTTCTTCCAGAACATTGAACATCAGCTTCTAACCAACCAGCAATGTTTCCAACATAACCAGTTATATGTTCATTCTTTTCGATTTTCAAATGCATAAAACCGCTTTCATCTACTTCTACTTCGCACTTAGTTTCCGTTATAATCCCTCCTATAAATTATTTATGCAATTTACGTGTTTGATTTCAGTCGTCTTTATGTTACCATCTTTGGATTTTTTTGTAAATACTTTTCGTGATTTTTTGTAAGTTTTTGTTATTTTTTAATTTGCTCAATATTTAATTTCCGTTGCCCCAAAATGCAAACAAGCCAAGGGTATCTGTAATAATGCAGGTATCCTTGACTTGTTGTTTGGTCTTTTGAAATTATTTAGTTTTGTTTGTCAATTCTTAAATAGTAGTAGGAGCTTCGCTATCCCATGCGGCTTTATGTTGAAAAGGATTAGTTTTTTATTTATTTTTTAAAAATCCCCTTTATTTTTGCAACGAAAGTTTTTGTCATAGCATTTTTCCCTACTTTAGCTTTTTTCCTTGAATATTTTGCATATTCTTTTGTCCAAGCTTTCAATAGTTCACACACCATTTTGGTTGGAATAATGCAAGGAACCATTTCAGGATTAGCATATTCATAGTCATATGAAACAGTTGTATAGTCTTCTTTCATATGAACTTCATATGCGTTCGAGCCCAGCAAAAGATACTCTTCTGTTGGATGCTTCAAATATTTTTTTACTGTTGCTAACTCTTCTTCACCGAAACTTCCAACATCGCATTGAAGCCAACCTTCTACATTGGGAAGGAAACCCGTTATTTGCGAGTTAGGTTCAATTCTTATGAAAAGAATTTTTTGTACATACTCAAAATGATACTTTATCTTTATATTCTCTCCGTCTTAATGCTCTAAAAACAAATTTCATCTTATTATGATGCACTTGGCGTTCACTATAATCCTTTACTAATTTTATCCAAACTTGAAGAATCTCACATAGCATCGAGGTAGGAAGTGTACATGGAGCCATTTCCGGCCATTCCTCACCAATGTCACGTGATATCGTGGTGTAGTCTTTTTTCACACGTGCCTCATATGTATTATCAGAAAACACTTCCTCTTCATTAGCATCTTCGTTCTCTAACATAGTCTTTATTTTTGATAGATATCTCTCTCCAAAACACTGAACATCACTTTCTAACCATCCATCAATATTACGTGTACTTCCAACAATCTTGCTATTTGGTTTAATTTTAAAGCTCAAATATCCTCCAATTTTCCCTAATTCGTACTCGAAATCCATTTTACCTCCATTTTTTACTTTATAAAAATAATTTATATTGTTGCGTTTGGTACAACATGTCGTTTTTGCTTGACTTCTAATCACCATCATACTACCATCTTTGGATTTTTTTGTAAATACTTTTTGAAGTATTTTGTATTTTTTTAATTTGCTCAATATTTAATTTCCGTTGCCCCAAAATGCAAACAAGCCAAGGTATATCTGCAATAGTGCAAATATTCTTGACTTGTTGTTTGGCTTTTTGAAATTATTCAGTTTTGTTTGTCAATTCTTAAATAGTGGTAGGAGCTTCGCTATCCCATGCGAGTTCAAAGCGGAATCCTTTTAATTTGCTTTGCTCAACTGTCTGTACGAATCTGTCAGAAACAAAAATAGAACCACACTTGTCGTCTGTAATCTTGAAAATGTCATACCCTTTTACCACATTCTCGAAGAACTCGTATTTTTCCATGTATGATATTCGTTCCGTTCCTTTAAAGACTCCAAATTTCGACTTCTTGCGATTTAATGCCTCGAGAACCGTCGTCACATTTATTAAGGAAAATTCTCCATAGTCGCACTCGAGAGGCAAAATTTCCACGTCGTCTTTTATCAAGTCATACAACTTCTCAATTGCTTTTTGACTAAATACCAATACTCCCATACATTCGGAACGATCACCAAACTTAGGATTCTTTTTAGGATTAATGTTCGGCACTACTTTCCTACACGTCCAGTCGTTTTTATGGCTTCTACCGTCAAAAGACATCATTTCTCCGTACGTATAGCCATTTTCCGGTCTTAAGCTGTCATATCTTTCAGCTACTGCATCAATTTCCCATATCTTCGTACAAAATTCCCCCTTAATATTCAAATTTTCCTTCCAGTAACATATTACGTATTTTTTCAACGTCAATATCGCTTACTTTTATCTTTTTATTTTTTGTTTTGTATCATCTATGGTCTGCTTAGCCATCGGTCAACTTTATATTACCATTTCTGCATTTTAGCGTAAATACTTTTCATGATTTTGTTTTATTTTTCATCTCAATATATATCTTTATAAAATGCAAACAAGCCAAGGTGTATCTATAATACTACAGATATCCCAGGCTTGTTGTTTGGCTTTTTGAAATTATTCAGTTTTGTTTGTCAATTCTTAAATAGTAGTAGGAGCTTCGCTATCCCATGCGAGTTCAAAGCGGAATCCTTTTAATTTGCTTCGCTCAACTGTCTGTACGAATTCATCAGAGACAAAAACAGGTCCAAGATTTTCAGCTGTAGTTTTAAAAATATTATGTCCTTTTACTATTTCTGAAAAAAAAGCATATTTTTCAACATACATAATTCTATCAGAACCCTTAAACATATCAAACTTCGAGTTTTTGCAATCAAATGCTTCAAGGACTGCCGTCACATTAATTAGTGAAAAATCTCCATAGTCACACTCGAGATGTATGATTTCTGCATCTTTTTTTATCAAATCGTACAACTCTTTAATTGCTTTTTCACTGAATACAGGAATAAACCAGCAATCAGTGTAATCTCCAAGTTTCACATTCTTATTCTCATCGACATTCGGTACAACTTTTCTGCCAATCCATTCCCCTTCATGGCTTCTTCCATCATATGTCTTAAGTTCTTCAATAGAGATATCATTGACTGGAATTAAACAGTCATATTTTTCCTCAATAGCATCTAGTTTCCATACTTTCACATTCATTCACTCCTAATATCCAAAAGTCCCATTCAATAGCATATCCCGTATTTTTTCTAATACTACAATAGCCTCTTCCCTGCTTTGGGCTCTTACTAACATCTCATAAACATTTTTATTGTATCTGTCAGTATTTAGAGCAGGATGATATATTGCCTTGCTCACTCCTTTTTCGGTCGGAAGGAAAACCCCATTCGATGCATCATTTATGTTTATTTCAAAGCTTTCCAAAATTTCACGAGATTTTGCTGCTCTCTTGTCATTACCTGCCACTATGTGATGTGCTGCAGACTTATAATTATCAGGTCTCTTAAAGCCACTTTTCTCAAGATTTCTTGCCAGTGTTTTCGAACTTGCTTTGGAAGTTTTTTTAGCGACTTTCGTTGTGTCAGCAATCTCATCGGAATTTTTAACAAGTCCTTTTGTTGCATCGTTGTAATCATCTAAATTTTTTAGTGCTTTTTCGCCAATTTCAGTTGCATCATCTACTTTGTCCGCTTCTTTTAAGACTTTTCGCACATCTGCAGCTTCACTAGCGTCTAGCACCTTACCTGTTTTTCGTGCAGTAGTCATTAAGTCATCTGAATACTTTAATGCACCAACAATTGGGATTAAACCAACACTATCAAGTGCTGTTTGTGCCACATGTGACCACGACCACTCCCAATTTTGAATGTCTGCTACTATATCTCTTATGTCTGCTATTTGCCCTACTATCGGCAACTCACCTACTATTATTTCTCCTGCTATTCCTGTCCAGGTCACATCACCGTCATAATAGTTACCTTTTAATGACTCGTTTGTAGCAGGAACAATTATCGTATAAAAGTAGCTTTCTCTTGCAGGTACAAGAGTAACAAGCATCTCATCAGACTTTACTTCTACTTCGTAGTTTACTTCATCAAGTACTTCTCTAGATGCTACAACTTCATAGTTTCCCCAAATCTGGCTCGATACTACTTTATCAATTACCTCTTGTACACCTTTTATGTGATAAGAAGTACCATTTATGTAGTAACTATAACCAGTACTATCAAGTACGCCGTCAAGGTCAACATACAATACTCCGTTTTTGCTTGTAACTTTGTTCTGCAGAAACTCGTAATATACTGCATTGCCTTCCTCGACTATATACTCATCAGAATTATTGGAGAATATCTTTTTTACGTTGCCTTTTGTCACTGTTGCACATTCATTCTCTGCATCCCACGTAACATCCCAGCCCATAAGTTCAGCAAGCTGTCTTAATGGTACTTGTAAGTTTCCATTCGGGTCAAGAATTGGTGTACTGTCCCAATCCACTGCATCGCCATCTACTGCAAATTTACTTTGTTCTGCATCGATGTATATCCAGTCGATTATTTCTTTCTTCTGACTTGTTCCTATGTTCTTGTTCTGATTACTTTGATTTTTGCCAGTTTCCTTGTTGTCCTTCTTGTTTTCCTGTGCACTCGTTGTTTTCTTTTCGTAAATACACTTCGTGCACTTGCCATTTGCTATGCTATGTTCTTCTTTTTCTTCTGTTTTGTACTCTTTGAGTAATATGCCACAGTCGTCACACTTTACTTTGCACTTTTGTACTTTGTAATGTGATTTTTCGTCCAACGGTTCATAATACTCTTCTTCTACTATTTCATTTAACTCATCGTGGTTGCACCAAGAATCTTCAGGGACTGCTATTATTGGTCCGTAGTAAGTTTTTTCCGTAATTTTCTCATCACAGAGCTTGCAAACCACATCAACCAATGTGAAACTTTTATCGTTTCCTTGCTCATCCTCTTCCGTTCTCCAGTACGTGACTTTTTCTACTGTCTCTTCGTGATTGCAGTTTTTAATCACGTAGTCGCAATCAGCACATTTTCCTCTTCTGAAGCGATGTACTTCTTTGCCACTCTCTGTTTTCTCTGCACTAAGAACTTTTCCACAATCTTTACATACTATTTCGTACGTTTCCTTGTAGCTATGCTTTTCAGAATTGTACTTTTCGTACTTTGTTTCGTGGTACGCTTTCCTAGTCCGTTCATGAGTGCAGTTAAAACTTTCTTCTGTTGACATGTCAGCAGGTCCATTATCTTCATTCGAACTCGTTTCTGACATATCGGCAGGTCCGTTATCTTCATCTATACTTGTTTCTGACATATCGGCAGGTCCGTTATCTTCATCTGTACCAGTTTCAGACATGTCGCTAGGTCCTTCGTCTCCAAAGTCTGCATCATCGCTACGTTCGGAGGAATTACCAGGTCCATCGTTTGCCGTTACAGGCACCTGCACCATACCGAAAAGCATCGATACTACCAAGATGATTGACAAAAGCCGTTTCATTTTGTTACATCCTTTCCATTAAATTATTTATTGGGTTGTGCGTTTGACTTTTAGTCGCCACTATATTACCACCTTTGGTTTTTTTTGTAAATACTTTTCGTGATTTTTTTGTAAGTTTTTGTTATTTCTAAAATTTACTTAATATTTAATTCCTATTGTTAAAAAATACTTCAAATGTTAAAATATTACTAGGAGGACATACTATGTCAAAATTATTTAAATTACTGTTAAATAGGATTTCTATTGCTATTTTTTTAATTATTATACAAGTATGTTTTATTATTTTTATATTAAAAGAGGCTAGTGCTTACTACGCATATATAAGGCTGTTAGTTACTGCTATCAGTGCTATTTATGCTATCAAGATATTAGGAAAAGACATTCCTATCACTTTTAAACTGCCTGTTTTGATATTAATTTTCGAATTTCCGATACTTGGAATTTTTCTATACTATTTTTCTTTTGAAAATAGACTTAGAAAAAAATTTGCTAAAAATATAAAAAATCAAACATTTACGCTTGAGAGTTTGTACATTGAAGATTCAACCATTAAAGAGCAATTAGCAAGTGAAGGTGAAACCATATATAAGCAATCTCAATACATAGCAAATAATTCTTTCTTGCCAGTATACCAAAATAACTATACAAAATATTATCCAACCGGCGAAGCGTTTTTTAAGGATTTGTTAGAGGATTTAAAAAAAGCAAAAAGCTTTATATTTTTAGAATTTTTTATTATAGGAAAAGGTATCCTTTGGAATTCAATCTTGGAAATATTAAAACAAAAAGTCAGAGATGGTGTTGAAGTAAGAGTGATTTTCGACGATATTGGTTCGCTAAAAACATTGCCGTATAAATATAATCGACTACTTGAAAAGCACGGAATAAAATGCGTTGTATTTAACCCAATTGTTCCTATACTCTCACTTATACATAACAATAGAGACCATAAGAAAATAGCTATAATTGATGGGCAAATTGCTTATACTGGCGGATTGAACATTGCAGACGAATATGTAAATCTTAAGAAGAGATTCGGCGAGTGGAAGGACACTGGAATAAAAATTGTTGGTGATTCAGCGAAAAGCTTTACCCTTATGTTTCTAGAATCATGGCATTATTTTAAAGATTCTTCAGAAGAATGTTCAATATATTTGAATGTACCACCTATAATAAAAGATTTTTCAATCGGATATATTGAACCATATATTGGGGACCCAATGGCTGAAACAGACGTCGTTCGTGGTGTTTATTTGAATATAATAGATAGTGCAAAAAATTATATTTTAATTACAACTCCTTATTTTGCGGTTGATTATGAATTTCAAAGTGCACTTATTGCAGCAAGTAAAAGAGGTGTTAAAATCAAAATAATAGTTCCACACATTCCTGATAAAAAATATGTTTTTAGAGTTACGCAATCATACTACAAACCATTATTAAAAGAAGGTTTGCAATTTTATGAATATACCCCTGGTTTCATTCATTCTAAAATGTTGCTTTGTGATGATAAAATTGCAACCGTTGGAACAATCAACTTTGATTACCGAAGCTTTTATCATAACTATGAATGCGGTGTTTGGCTTTACAACACAGATTCAATTATAGATATAAAAAATGATTTCATAGATATCTTAAATAAAAGCACTGAAGTTACTGGAGAATACATTAAAAACAATATAGGCCTATTCAATTCATTTTTAGGTGGAATTTTAAAATTGTTTGCACCTCTATTTTAAGATTAGTTTGCAAAACAATTATAATGCTTTAAATCACAAAAAAGTCGAGAAAGATTTGCAATGGCAAATTTCTCGACTTTTGTTATATTAGCATATTAAACTTCCATTCTTATATTCAGTTGGCACAACTTTTAATATCACTGGTGCACCTTCTATCTTCTTTTTTGATTCAACTTTTATATAGTTCGTTGTATGCCCTTCCGTTTCATTTTCAAACAAAACATTAATTTCTTTTCCAATATATTGTTTAGCAAATTTTTCTTCATTTTTGTCAGATAGTGCTATTAATATATCACTTCTTTTATTTTTAGTTATGCCGTCTACTTGATTTTTGAATCCAGCAGCCTTCGTTCCCTTTCTTGGAGAATATTTAAACACATGCATTTTTGAAAAAGCTATTTCTTTCAAGAAGTCATATGTTTCGTTAAATTCTTCTTCTGTCTCTCCAGGAAAACCAACAATTACATCAGTTGTTAATGCAACTTCAGGTATATTTTTTCTTAGTATACTAACTATTTTTCTAAAATCATCTGTTGTATATCTTCTGTTCATTCTCTCTAACGTCGCATTGCAACCACTTTGAAGTGATAAATGAAAATGGTTGCATATCTTTGGAAGTTTCTTTAATCTTTCAACAAAATCCTCTGTTATTATAAGTGGTTCTAATGAACCTAATCTTATTCTTTCTATTCCTTGCACTTCATGTATTTTTTCTAGTAAATCTATAAGAGTAAGCTTTGGATTTAAGTCTTTTCCATATGATGAAATATGAATTCCTGTTATTACTATTTCTTTTATTCCGCTTTCAGCAATTTTAGATACTTCTTCGTAAACTTCTTCTAAATCTCTACTACGAACAGGACCTCTTGCATATGGAATTAAGCAATATGTACAATATCTATCGCAACCATCTTGTACTTTTATTTCAGCCCTTGCTTTATCTGTATAAGCAATTCCGCCCCATTCTAAGTACTTTCTTTGAGCCATTATATCGCTAACTTCTTGAATTTTCTTCTTACTATTTATGAAATTTTCTACACATTCAACAATATTAGCTCTATCGTTTGTTCCAAGAACTATGTCTATCTCCTTCATTTTAGAAAGCTCGTCTTTTGCTACTTGTGCATAACATCCAACAACACAAAGAATACTTTTTGGATTTAATTCTTTTGCTCTTCTCAAAATTTGTCTTGATTTTCTTTCACTCATATTAGTTACTGTACAAGTATTTATAATATATATATCCGCTTTTTCTTCAAAATCAACACTTTCGTAACCGTTTTCTTTAAATAGTTCCAACATTTTATTACTCTCGTATTGATTGACCTTACACCCGTAATGTGTATATAGCTACTGTTTTTTTATTCATTATTATCACCTTATTTATTCTTTAAAGTTATTACATTTATTTCTGGTCTATTAAAAAATCTAAATCCCCTAACACCTTTTCCTAAGCCTCTACTTACTATCAGTTGTTTTCCTGAAACTTCATACAATCCGTGAATCGTACTTTGGAAATAGCAATGTGTCTGGTGAAAATACTCCGCCGATAAATGGTATTCTAACCATTCCACCATGTATATGTCCAGATAGAGTTAGGTCAGCTCCCCACGCAGCGTAGCTTTCTATAAAATTAGGGTTATGTGCAAGAAGTATGTTGTATTCATCATCATTTATTTTGGTATTAGCCATTATCTTTTCTATTGTTTCTAATGTAAATTCTTCTTTTTCGCCTTCAGCTTTTGCTGAATAATATCTTAAATTACACCACAATCCATATAAATTTATTTTTTCATCTTCCTTTACAAGCTCAACTTTTTCATTATCTAAAACTTTAACACCATTCGCTTCTAGAAAATCTATTATTACATTCTTATTTACTTTCTTCATGTTTTGTTCATGATTTCCAACAATATAATATATATCGTATTTTTTGACTAGAACTTTTACTAGTTCAAAAAAGTTATCGAAATTGGTATCGTTGCAATTTACCATGTCGCCAGTCATAACTATTATATCTGGATTAATTTCACTTATTTTTTCAATAAGTTTTTCATTTTTGTTTCCAAAACTCTTGCTATGTAAATCTGATAAATGCAATATTTTATATCCATCAAATTTACTTGGAATTTTCTTGTTTTTAATGCAAAACTCAGATGTTGTCAAAACATTGCTATCTATGTATAACTCAACAAAAAAGAACGCTATTGCTAATAAAACTATTCTCCTTAATATCTTCATTTGTACCCCTTTCAAATGTAATCTCAACTTTTATAGTATACCATAATCGCCATATCTATGCAAGAAAAAGGGAATGACATACGTCACTCCCTCTGATAATTTCATTCTTCCTCTTTTTCGATTTCCTCAAGAACACATTTCATGTTGTATTCCTCAAGAACATCTCCAAAGAAGTTGCTCACTTCCACTTCTTCCAAAGGCTTTATGGATTCATTAGAAAGCTCATATGCCTCATAAAGCATAGGAATATGAACACCCATTTCGAATGTTTCAACAATCTCCTTTTCCAGTTTTTCCTTCTCTTCCCACTCTCCATGATTAAGAATTACTTCTCTCATAGCTGGGTACATGAAGAATTTTTCAAAGACCTCTGTTAAATATCCATGCGAAGAGAAACCATGAAGCTGAATCGTTTCGCAGTGTTTCTTGTATCTCGAATACCCTAAGTCAACAATCTGCCCACACTCAGTATTAAGCAAAATGTTGCTTGGACTCTCGGGATATATCCAGCCACAAAATACGAAAACAGCATCAGACTCTTGAATGAGCCTGTCGAAGAAATCGACAACTCTTCCACCATTTCCATTAGCAGAAGAGGTTACAATCACCTTCGGTCCGGAAGTATTAAGAAGCTGTGTGTGTTCAGACATCTTAGTGATAACCTCAAAGTTTTCAAGACTGAAAGGATCCTTTCCAAGGTCCTTAAACCAGAGGTCATCCGTGTTATCTGAATTCATTCTCTTTTCATACTCCTGCTTGTAAAAGTTCTGATAACAAACCAGCTCACTAAATGCGAGCGGAGCATCAAAGTACGCCTTAAACCTCGCACCTTTAGCATACATTTTGTTTATCAGATATACAATCATCGCATCCCTGTCCAAAGAAAAACCCGAGAGTACGATTGTTTTGCCCTTTTTGATTGACTTCTTGATAAGCTTTTCAAGGATGCTAATCGAATCTTCCAGAGTTTCTTTTGGGCACTCGACACCATGGAGAGATTCAATTACACCATATTCAATATCGGTATTAATGTATCCATCCTTACTTTCGTAAAGAAGCGAGTTGTCCGGTCCGATATCTCCTGTGAATAAGACACCTAACCTTTCATTATTCTCCTTATAATACAATTCGAACTGTATTGCGCCGTTTTGGTGAGTTGTAGGAATGAACCTTCCAAATACCTTGCCATCAAATATGGTAAAAAGCTGGTTAGGCTTAATAACATCATAAAGTGGTGTTAATCCATTTACATCCTCCAACGAGTACAAAACAGAGGCTATGATGTCATCCAACTGAGAGATTGCAACATCATAATTCTTGACGTCTCTACACGTTACCGCCTTTTTCCTTTCTTTTTCATACTTTCTTTTCTCAGTCTTGAGCTTTGTTCCTCCACATTTGCTATACTCGGAGTTTCGAAGATTGATATTTGCTGCGTCCTGAAGTATAAGCTTTCCTTGAGCTCTTGCTTGCTCCGTTATATACACTTTGCCAGCAAAACCGTCCTTGTAAAGCTTAGGAAGCAATCCGATGTGGTCATAGTGTGCGTGCGTTATCACGACAAATTCAATCTTTGTCGCATCAACTGGAAAATATGCGTTGCGATTGTCTGTTCCTTGATAGCCTCCAACATCTATCAAGCCGTACCGGTTCTTGCCATCGATTTCTATCGAAACCAACGTTGAAGAACCCGTGACATCATCACCAACGCCTCCCAAGAACATCAACTTAACCGTAGGTTTCTTGCCAGATTCTGACTTTGTCATATCAAAGCCTCCCTTTAAAGTTTTAAAAGTATACACTAAACCTAAATTCCAAAGTTATTTTATTATATTTCATATCAAAAATCAACACAATTCGTATCGAATGTAAATATTATTTTATTAGTTATAGGTCAACTAAACTTTTCTTCCGAATTAATGCTATTCTTGATTCAATTACAAAATATTTACAATTGAAAGACGTTCTCTTTTTATTAAATCATCTAAACCCGATATAACCTTTTGCTTTTCTAGGTCAAAATCTTCTTTCTTCATATTTTTATAGTAATGAAAGCATTCATATAAATTTTCCTCTATATCTCCAACTAAATCGTGAGATTGAAAAATTATAAGAGTACCTTCGTTTGAAAGCCAAATATTCTCAAGGTCAGTTATCATCTGTTCATTAAAAAAATTGTCTTCAAGTTCTTTTGACATTTCAGTCAATTTCTCATCAAACTCACTTTTTATATCTTCATAATATTTATAAGTAAAATAACTTCCTGATATTATTAATCCTACAATTACAGTTATAATAATTAAATCTCTCATACATTACCCTCTTCTTTTTTGGCAGTATATATTGCCTTTTTCATCTGCAATAAGCACTAGTATTTTATTGAGCGTTAATTTTATTTCTCTTATCCTATCATTTAGCCACTTATCATCTTTTTTTATAGCCAAAATATTATTTTCTATTATCTTTCCCTCCAAAATCAGCACTCTTGGATACCCTGTATATTCTGCTTGTATATTCATGTCTCCAACTGTAACTTGATTCTTCTCTCTTTTGGGTATTACGCTTATTTGTCCACTAGTCTCTAAGATGGCATAATCAACATCTCTAATGTCTGGGTATCCAGCAACTCTTATTTGCTCTAGTAAACCTTCAAGCGAATACCTTTGCTTTTTTAAATTATTTTCTAGTATTTTTCCTTTTTCAATTAGTATTGTTGATTTACCTGTAAATAACTTATGAAAGAGCGGAATCTTTATGTTTAAATACGAAAATGTAAGTTGTCCAACTAGCAATGATACTATTGGAATTAAACCTTGTAATAACGGAATATTTATATCCTGCATTGGAACACTAGCAACATCTGCAATCATTATTATAACCACTAATTCGAATGGTTGTAACTGTCCAATTTCTCTTTTGCCCATTAGTCTAACGGCTATTAAAACTAAGATAAAAACAATTAATGTTCTTAAAAATATGGTTGCCATTTCGCACCTCCCACTTAATTCGTATTTTTAACCAAAATGGAAATTTTATGCATAAACTATGCATCGTGGCAAATAATATCTAATAAGTAACATTTTAAATTTTAGGAGGTTTTTATATGAGTAATAATATTAGAAGTGCCACAAACTCTATGACAATAGGAGGCGTAATTTTAAGATTTATAACGTCTGCCGTTGTTCTTGCTATAACAGCATTCTTCACACCTGGTTTTCAAATAGCATCATTTTTAACACTACTTTTATCAGCAGTTGTTCTAGCAATACTTGATTACTTAGCAAATGCTATACTTGGAATTAATGCCACACCTTTTGGAAGAGGCATAATTGGATTTGTGGTCTCTGCAATTGTACTTTATGCAACCCAATTCTTTGTATCTGGTTATTCAATCACTTGGATTTCAGCAATAATTGGTGCACTAATATATGGAATCGTGGCATCAATAATTCCAGGAAAACAAGCAATGTAAATTTAAAAATTAACACAAAAAATGCGTGAAGTTTTTCACGCATTTTTAAATTTTATTTATTTTATAACTTCAACTATCTGCTTCTCAAGTTCACTTAATCTTTCCATCTTCTTTGCAATTTCTTCATCAGTTGTCTCTTTCTTCAAATCTGCATTTAAGTAAGTCGTCATATCATCCAACTCGTCTCTCAAGTTTTCTAACTTTTGTAGTAATTCTAATCTAATAAACTTGTATTCATTTGGTGACTTCAATTCTCCAACTTTGCTTATTCTGTAATCAGATACTTCATATACATCACCACGCATTGGAATATCGACAGGAATATTAAACTCTTCTCCAATTTTTCCAGCTAAAACATTTTGTGCCTCTTCATCGCCATGAACTAAATATATTTGCATAGGTCTCTTTTTAAATGATTCAACAAACTTCAAAAGTCCTCTTTGATCAGCATGCCCTGAAAAAGCTTCAATATATTTTACCTGTGCATTTACACCAATTTCTTCGCCAAATATTTTTACTGTTTTAGCTCCATCAACAATCTTTCTGCCAAGTGTACCAATAGCTTGATATCCGACAAACAAAATAGTACTTTCAGGTCTCCATAAATTATGTTTTAAATGATGTTTTATTCTTCCAACCTCGCACATTCCACTTGCTGAAATTATAATCGATCTGTTAGCGGTTTCATTTAGTAATTTAGATTCTTCAACAGATTGTGTAAATCTTAAACCAGGGAAATCTAATGGTTTAATTCCATCTTTAATATCTTCTTGAACAAATTCATCTAAGCAATCTAAATTCTTTAAAAACACTTCTGTTGCTGAAGTTGCAAGCGGACTATCCACGTAAACAGGAGCACTCATTATCTCATCATACTCACGCCTGAACTCTTCGTTTTCGCTTTGCTTGCTCTTTTGTAGTTCATACAATATTTCTTGTGTTCTACCAACAGCAAATGATGGAATAACTACATTTCCGCCTCTTTCTAAAGTTTCAGAAACAGTCTTTAAGAATTCTGATGCTTTATCTTCTTTTTTCTCATGAAGTCTATCACCATATGTTGATTCCATTATAAGTATATCAGCGTCATCAATCATCGTTGGCTCTCTAAGAAGAGGAATATCATTATTTCCTAAGTCTCCTGTGAAAACTATTTTCTTTTCCTTTCCATCCTCTGTTATCCAAAGCTCTATAATACTAGAACCAAGCATATGTCCTGCATCTTTAAAACGAACTCTAATATTTTGATCTATTTGAATAGTCTCATCATATTGAACTCTCTCAAATAATACCAAAGAATCAATTGCATCTTGATAAGTGTATAGAGGTGGAACCTCATGCTTACCTTCTCTTTTTCTTTTTCTGTTTAACCATTCAATTTCTGATTCTTGAATGTAACCACTGTCAGGAAGCATTATTTCGCACAAATCGCATGTTGCTTTAGTTGCATATATTGGTCCTCTAAAGCCCTCTACATATAGCTTTGGAATTCTTCCTGAATGGTCTATATGTGCATGTGATAAAAGCATAAAATCAATCTCAGATGGTTTAAATAAAAAATCATCTGTATTTAATGCTATCTCCTTTTGTTGTCCCTGGTATAATCCACAGTCTAAAAGAAATTTTTTATCTTTTGTCTCGATTAGCACATTAGAACCTGTAACTGTTCTCGTTGCGCCCAAAAAAGTAATTTTCATCTTCTTCCTCCTTTGTAATTTTTATTACTACTCATTTGAAGCAGAATCAAAGCTTTCTTCGCCTTGCTCTTGCATCTCTTCCCATTCTTCTTTAGAAATTAAAACTTGTCTTGGTTTAGAACCTTCATGTCCTGAAATTATGCCTCTTTCCTCCATTTGGTCAACTATTCTTCCTGCTCTAGCATAACCAACTTTAAATTTTCTTTGTATCATTGAAGCTGAAACTTGTCCCATATTAACTGCAAGCTCAATAGCCTCCATCAATAACTCATCGCAATCATCTTCATCAGAATTTGTAACTTGTGGTGCACCTGCTTTTTCTAATGTTTCAATAACGTTTTCGTTGTATTTAACTTCATTATGTTCTTTTATAAAATCAACTACACTCTCTATTTCAGAATCCGAAACAAATGAACCTTGGACTCTCACTGGTTTCGATTCGCCAATTGGGTTGTATAGCATATCACCTCTACCTAGAAGTTTCTCTGCTCCACCCATATCTAAAATAGTTCTCGAGTCTACTTGTGATGAAACAGTGAACGCTATTCTTGAAGGGATGTTTGCTTTAATAATACCTGTGATTACATCGACTGAAGGTCTTTGTGTTGCAATAATCAAATGCATACCAGCAGCACGAGCCATCTGGGCTAATCTACAGATTGCATCTTCAACTTCGTTTGGTGCAACCATCATTAGATCTGCAAGCTCATCTATAATTATAACTATTTGAGGTAGAACTCCTTCTTCGCCCTCGTTTTGCAATAGCTCGTTGTACCCTTTAATATCTCTTACACCTTTGCTTGCAAATAAATTATATCTGTTTACCATTTCTTGAACTGCCCAGTTAAGCGCTCCTGCAGCTTTCTTAGGATCTGTAACAACTGGAATTAAAAGATGCGGGATTCCGTTATATACTCCAAGCTCAACAACCTTTGGATCTACTAATATAAGCTTAACTTCGCTTGGATTTGCTTTATATAAAATACTCATTATTATAGAATTTATACATACACTCTTACCAGAACCTGTACTACCTGCAATTAACATGTGTGGCATCTTTGCTATATTTGCTATTACTGGCTCCCCATCTATTCCTTTACCAAGTCCAAATGAAACTTTAGATGTAGCATCTTGGAATGCATCAGATTCTATTATCTCACGAAGTGAAACTGTATCTGTAACTTTATTTGGAACTTCTATACCTACTGCAGATTTACCTGGTATTGGGGCTTCAATTCTTATTGATTTTGCTGCTAAGTTAAGTGCTATATCATCTGCAAGTCTTAGTATCTTACTAACTTTAACGCCAACACTAGGTTGTAATTCATATCTTGTAACTGTTGGTCCTCTTGTAACATTTGTAACCTTTGCTTCTACACCAAAACTTGCAAGAGTTTTTTGAAGTTTAATTGCTATTTCTTTTAGCTCTTTATTGCTATAATCTTTTCCCGCAGCTTTAGATTGGTTTAACAAATCAATTGGCGGAAATTCGTATTCTTCGTATTCTTCAACTGTATTGTGCTCCAAATCTAATTCTTCATCAGACTCTTCATCTGTTTCCTCTTGTTCTTCTTCCTCTTCTACTTGTTTCTTTTTCTTTGAGAACAATTCTTTTATGTTATTTTTAGTTTTAGCTTTTTCTTTTTTTAGTTCTTCTAATTCATCTTCTTCTGTTTCTTCTTCCTCTTCTTCGCCATCTCCAGTATCATCTAAATCGAAGTTCAATTGCTCTGCTGCTTCTACAACTTCTGTTTGATCAACTATATCTTTAAATTTTTGACTATTTCTAGTTTTTCCTGAGCCTACATTATTTTGAGCCTTTCTAAATTCTATAACGTTATTGGCATACTCTTTTTTGGTAGCATCCATCATTTCTGCAAATAGCTCTTGAATTGCAACAACGATAGCAGATATTGTTATGCCAGTTATTATCATTGTTGAAAATGTTGCAAGTCCCCATAGTATAACTTTTGCAACTAAATCATTAAACCATCCTGAAATAGGAATAGCCATTATTCCGCCTATAACACCTCCGCCAATCATCGCTGGTGACATTGAAGCTCCAGATGTGTAAAATGCTTTTATACATTCAAATACACCTTGAGGGGCATTTTGCAAAATCGTTCCTTTTGAATATATTGAAAATAATCCTGCAACAGAAAGACATAAAATTATAACTTGGAATGCTTTGACTTTAAGTCTTGAAAAGTCTTGAAAAATAACATATATTCCAAGTAATATAAGTATGATTGGAAGTGCCATTGTAACCTTTCCAATTAATCCTCCAAAGATACCATATTTAATAAATGTACCTACATTTCCTAAATCTTTACTATATATGACAACAGCCAAGATTATACCTGTAATTATCATTATAATGGATGTTAAATCGATATTGACCTCGCCTCTTGACTTTTTCTTTTTTCTTTTTGCCATTATAAAATCACCTCTTATTTAAACTATTCATACAATAAACATCTTATCAAAGTGAATCCTAAAAAGCAAGTAAAAGCACAGGCTTTTGTTAAAAAAGTCTGTGCTTTATTACTAGTCAAAATTTAAACTTCATCCATAAATTTTATTAATGCTTAAATCCTTCAGCAGAAAAATCACTATAATCCACAAAACATGTTTCGTCATCTGATTTTTTAAATTCCACTCCATATTTTAAAATCGTATATTCTTGATTTTGAATTTTTTCTAATATTTCTTCTTTTGTAAAGCCTCTTTCCAGTAGCTTATTTTGAATTACAGAAATATAGTCATATCCTATGACAAATAAATCATCTAAGCTGTTTATCTTTTCTCCATCGCTAGCTCTATACACTTCTGTGGTAACGTTTTCATAGCATTTGCATTTATTTTTTTCTTCATCATTTAAATTAATTTTCAAATAAAATGCTTCATCATTATAGTACATTCCATTAGTGCATGCATCTACCATTTTTTCTTCAAAAAAGTTTTTAAAATCGTCCATACTAACTTCATATAAAGTTTCAATTTTACTTTTCACAAATCCTACTACAATATCTTCTGTTCCTGGTGTTCCAATAGTAATATCATGGAATATTGTGCTTATTCCTAAATAATAATATTTATCATCGTTTTTATTTGCTTCTAATAAAACTTGTGTTTTTTTATTTTTTACTTCTGATTCGGCAGTCTTAAAAATCGAATTAAATATTTCGCCCGATTCGTACCTTCCAGATACCCAAGATTGCATTCTAGAATCTATTCTAAAATTAGAGGTAACGTCTCCTACATTATAGCTATATTTCTCCGTATATGGTTCAACAATAGAACATACATATAAATCTTTAAAACCTATATCATCTCTTTCGAATATACTATCTTTTGTAACAAACTTTGTATAAACAACTAGATCGTTTAGACAATCTTTATATTTTATACATATAGAATCGTTCCATTCTTTACCGTACTGAATGTATATGTAATTTCCCCCTATATAAAAATCTTTTTTGGCATTCTTATATCTAGTAAATCTTTTAATGTAATTAGCCTCATCTAATTCATTTGTGAAATATGTGCATTTGCCATCTTCCCAATACTTATCGTCAAAAAACACATTAGTTTTAGAAAAAGCTTCATGTAGCGCGTCCTTGTATATATATTCTCTGGCATATCTATCTATGTCTGCGTTAGGCAAAAACAAATCTTTTAATTCAATTTTATTTCCAGTAGTTAAATCGTAATTTAAATATTTTTCCTTTTCTATTGAATCAAATGAACTATACGAGCTTGCCTCCATACTTATCGAGAGTATATTTGAAAAATTTGCTGCCACATATTCATTAATATATCTGTGTTCACCTTCTTCAAAATTGCTAAGTAGCTTAACAAATTCTTCTTCCGTTTGAGCTATTTCATTATTTATTTTGTTTTCAATCTCTTTATTCTTCAATCCTGATATTCTTATAGATTGATATTCTACTATTCCATCAACATTTTTTCTGATAATCTCTAAGTCATTTTGATTATACTTTTGATTTCTTTTTGTACCAATCTCTGTCTCAATCTCTTCTTTAGGAATGTTAGGTGTAACATTTTTAATTTTATTTTCTTCTATTATAAGTATTACCGTAGTTGAAACAGCAAGTATTGTAAAAACAATCAATCCAATTATCGTTTTCTTCAAAATTTTTGCCCCCCTTTTTTAGTTTTCTAATTAGCAGGAACATATCCTGCATCCTCTATAATTTTACCACCTCTATCTGATGTTACAGCTTCAACCCATTTCCTTGTGTTGCTATCTTTAGGTTCGTCTTTTCTGTATACAAGCCAACCAGCTGTCATAATTGGGTACTCTCCGCTTTTTATTGATGGAATAGATGCAGGTATTCCATCAATAGCAAGTATTTTTATTGTATCTCTTTTATACATCGTGTTTACATAATAGTAATATGAATAACCAAGTGCATATTTCGAATTATCATATTCAGCAATAGCATCAACTAAATCTCCCATACCAACTGTTAATTCCGTTGAAGGAGGATTCATAAGGGGTGTGTCTTTCATAACTAATTGTAACATACCTGATTGACTTCCTGAATTTACCGGTCTTTGGTATGGTATTATTTCAGCATCTTCGCCACCAACTTCTTTCCAGTTTGTAATCTTTCCTGAATAAATGTCTCTTATTTGTTCTAGTGTTAGTCCCTCAACTGGATTATCTATATTAACTATGAATACAAAAGCAGAATTTGTTGCTCTAACAATTTCTAATTCAACACCTTTTTCTCTTGCATATGCCATTTCCTCGTCAGATGGATATGACATAAAGCATACATCTCTCGTTCCATCAACAACTCCTAAAAAACCATAATGTGTATTTAGATATTCGATTTCTACATCATCGGCTGTTGGTCCAATAAAGTTTTTTCTCAATTCTTCTGCAAGTGGTTGAATTGCAAGTGAAGCATCAATCTTAGGGTATGTTTCATTTGTAAATATAGGCTCATCGTTTGCCTTTTCTCCACTTTCTTTGCTTACATCAGTAATAACATCTCCACTTTTGGTTGGTATCTCCTCTTTTGCTGTAAAATGTTTATATGCCCAAACACAACCAAGTAAAACGGCAATAACAACTACTATTGATAATAAAATCGTCATACCTTTTTTCATATCATTTCCCCCTTTTCCAATATATAAATTATGTTATCATTTAAAACAATATAAGTAAATAGAAAAAAGTTTTATTTTAGTAATGACTTATTTTTCGTAACACTTCTACAATATTCTCATATCATGTAATGTGGAGGTGAAACATTTGGATTGGTTTGAACAATTAAACCCTATACTACAAGCTTTTATTGCCACCATATTCACATGGGGAATTACGGCTCTTGGTGCACTTACTGTTTGCTTTTTTAAAGAATTAAATCAAAAAGTTTTAGATACAATCCTTGGCTTTAGTGCTGGTGTGATGCTAGCAGCCGCCTTTTGGTCGCTTCTAATACCATCACTTGACTTGTCTGCCGAACTCCGGATACATAGAATGGCTTTTACCTTCTATCGGATTTACAACAGGCGGATTATTTGTATTGTTTTCGGATAAACTTTTGGATAGAGTATTGCAAAAAAAGAAAAATATTGATGATGCCTCTTCTTTTAAAAGATGTGTACTTCTTGTTTCTGCAATCACAATTCATAATATACCTGAAGGAATGGCTGTTGGCGTTGCTTTTGGCGGAATTGCGAGCGGAATACCAGGAATGACTTTAATCGGTGCAATCATGCTTGCAATAGGAATAGGAATTCAAAATTTTCCCGAAGGTGCGGCGGTTTCTTTGCCTCTTAGAAGTGAAGGCCTTAGCAAATTTAAAAGCTTTATGTATGGTCAGGCATCAGCATTAGTTGAACCAATATCTGCAGTTATAGGTGTATTACTAGTTTTAAAAATACGAAGTATTCTACCATTTTTATTATCATTCGCAGCAGGTGCAATGATTACAGTTGTAGCACGTGAGCTATTACCAGAATCAGTAAAAGAAAACAAAAATTTATCTACGCTCGGATTAGTGGGAGGATTTATTCTTATGATGATACTTGATGTTGCGTTAGGATAAATTTTTGAATTAAATATTGTAGTAGCACAAAGGCAATCATGTTTTTACTAAATTAAAAAGTACCAATAAAATAGCTGGATTTGTTATTCGCCATTTTATCGGTACTTTTATCTATTTAAGAGACTTTAAAATCTCTTCGCCTTCTTCTTCACTAATATAATCATATGCAATCATTTTGCTTATAACTTGTTTTTGCCTTTGAAGAGCAAGTTTAGGATTTTTAGTTGGCGCATACACACTAGGAGCATTTGGAATACCGGCAAGCAATGTCGATTCATATGGTGTCATTTCACTTGGCAACTTTCCAAAATAACCTTTGCTTGCTTCTTTAAGAGTATAATAACCATCTCCATAGTAACTTGTATTAAAGTATAATTCCAAAATTTCATTCTTATCTAATTTCGACTCTAATTTAAATGCCATAAACATCTCTGCAATTTTTCTTTCTATTTTTCTCTCTTGCGTAAAATATATATTTTTAGCAAGTTGCTGTGTGATTGTACTTCCGCCTTCTACAAGTTTTCCAGCCTTAATATCATTTACAATCGCTCTTGTTATTGCTATCAAATCTATTCCTCTATGTTCATAAAATCTATGGTCTTCAACTGCAAGTACCGCACTAACATAAATTTTAGGAACCTCTTCAAATTTTGTATATTCTTTTTTGGATTTAATATCCTTTACTTTCTGTTCTATACTAACCTTATTTAAAGCATCCACATATACGCTATATCCTTTTATTGTGTAAAATGCTATAACACCAACAAACAATATTAATATTATAAACAAAGCTCTAAGGATTATTTTTAAAATTCTTTTCATTTGTGCTAACTCCAATCGCATTTTATTTCTTATCTTATAATTATATACGAAAAACAAGAAATTAAAAATAAAAGAGATGTTTTTTGTTGTGAATTTTTAATGTTCACCTCATACACATCTCTTAATTATTTAAAATAATATTTTCAATTTTAATTTTTAAAACTCTTTACATGTAACATTCTAAGCGAATTTAATATTGCAATTACTGATACACCAACATCTGCAAAAACAGCTTCCCACATTGTTGAAACTCCAATTACTGTTAGTAAAAGCACTATAAACTTTACTGCAAGTGCAAAAACTATATTTTCTTTTACTATCCTCATTGTCTTCTTTGCAATCTTTATTGCCTTACTTATATTTGATGGTTCGTCTGTCATTATTACAATATCTGCTGCCTCTATCGCAGCATCACTGCCAAGGCCTCCCATTGCTATACCAACATCTGATACTACAAGTACTGGGGCATCATTTATTCCATCACCAACAAAAGCAAGCTTTCCTTTTGATGATTTTACTTTCATTAGTTCTTCTACTTTTTCTACTTTTCCATCTGGCAATAATTCTGAAAATACTTCATCTAACTTTAATTTTTTGCCCACGCTATTAGCTACTTCTTTTCTGTCACCTGTTAGCATTACTGTCTTTTTAATGTTCATTTTTTTAAGTTCTTTTAATGCTTTTTCAGAATCGTCTTTTATTTTATCCGAAATTAAAATATATCCTGCAAATTTATTGTCTATTGCAACATAAAGTATTGTTCCTGCTTCACCACATTTTTCGTAAGCAATATTTTTCTTTGCCATTAGTTTATCATTTCCAACTAATACCTCTTTATTTTCTATATTTGCAATTATTCCGTATCCGCCAATTTCTTCTATGTTACCAATTATGTTTTCATCAATTTCGTTATTATAGAATCTCTTTACAGACTCTGCTACCGGGTGCGTTGAAAACTTTTCAGCATGTGCAACAAGTCTTACTAATTCTTCTTTTTCTATCTCAACATTTTTTACATCTTGAACCTCAAACACACCTTTTGTAAGTGTACCTGTTTTGTCAAAAACAACAGTTTCAACGTCTGCCAAAGCCTCTAACGCATTACTTCCTTTTATTAAGATACCAAGTTTAGATGCGCCTCCAATTCCACCAAAAAATCCAAGAGGAATTGATATTACAAGTGCACAAGGACAAGAAACAACTAAGAACGACAATGCTTTATATATCCAGTCTTTAAATGTTGCATCTTGAATTATTAGTGGCGGTATTAACGCTATTATTACCGCTATTATAACAACAGTTGGAGTATAGTATTTTGCAAATTTAGTGATAAACTTTTCTGACTTTGATTTTTTACTACTTGCATTTTCAACTAAATCTAGAATTTTATTAACAGTAGATTCTCCAAATGGTTTTGTTACTTTCACTTTTATTAAACCTGTCTCGTTTATCGTTCCACTTAAAGCATCGTCGCCAACTTCTATTTTTCTTGGAACTGATTCACCAGTTAATGCTGAATTGTCAAGCATTGATGTACCCTCTACTACTGTTCCATCTAGTGGTATTTTTTCGCCCGGTTTTATAACTATAATTTCTCCTATCGCTACTTCGCTTGGATTTACTTTTTCGATTTTATCATCTCTATACACATTTGCGTAGTCTGACCTTATATCCATCAAACTTGCTATCGATTTTCTCGATTTATTTACAGCATAGTCTTGGAATAACTCTCCTATTTGGTATAAAATCATTACCATTGCAGCTTCAGGAAATTCTCCAACTGCAAATGCTCCAACAGTTGCAAGCGACATAAGAAAGTTTTCATCAAAAACCTTTCCTCTTAAAATATTCTTAATCGCTTTTTTTAATATTTTTATTCCGACTAATAAATAGCTTATTAAAAATATAATATTATTTATCCATACATTTTCGAATTTGACAATCATAGAAAACGCAAATAATATTACCGAAGCAATGATAAAACATAATCTTTTTTTCATAAGCATAGCCTCCTAAATTTTCTCTATAGTAACATCTGGCTCTTCTTTCTTTATAACTTTTTTTACTTTTTCTATAATCTCATTTTCTCTTGTGTCATCTAATTCCATTGTTAATTTCTCGCTCATAAATGATATTGAAGCATTTTCAATTCCGTCTATGTCCGCTATTTTTTCTTCTAACTCTAATGCACATGCTGCACAATCTAAACCACTAATTTTATAAACATCTTTTTTCATAAAAACCACTCCCATATTTATTATTTATGCTCTATGTGTTCAAGTGCCACTTCAAATACTTGTTTGATATGTTCATCATCTAAAGCATAATAAACTTCTTTACCAACTTTTCTGCATTTTACTATATTCATTCTTCTAAGCGTACCAAGTTGGTGCGAAATTGAAGATTTGGTCATACCTAAAACATTTGCAATATCACACACGCACATTTCATTTAAATCAAGTGCAAATAAAATTTTAGTTCTTGTTGTATCGCCAAGAATTTTAAAAAACTCGGCTATCTTATTAAATGTATCTTCTTTTGGCATTTCTTTTATTGTATTTTCAACAACTTCATCATGTATAACATTGCAATCGCATATGAATTCGTTTCTTGACATATAATCACTCCTTTTTAGTTGAACAAACATTCAATCATCTTAATTACATTATAATTGAATAGTTATTCAATTGTCAAGACATTTTTTAAGGGATAAAGCTGTTTTTGCCTTACCCCCTTTTAGTTATATTACTTTTAATAATCTATAAAGTTTGTTCATTGCTTTTTTCTATTTTTACAAGTCTGCTTGTGCCTAGCCTTGAAGCTCCTTCTTCTATAAATCTTTCAGCATCTTCAAATGAAGATATGCCTCCAGCTGCTTTTATTTTCTTATCATTTTTAATATGCTTTTTGAATAATTTTATATCCTCTATAGTAGCCCCTGCAGTAGAAAAGCCTGTTGACGTCTTAATAAAATCGGCATTAGAATTTGAAACAATATCACACATCTTTATCTTTTCTTCTTCTGTTAGCAAACATGTTTCTATTATAACTTTTAAAATCTTATCACCACATGCCTTTTTTATCTCGTTAATTTCATTTAATATTGCATCATATTCTTTTTCCTTTAACATTCCAATGTTTATCACCATATCTATTTCATCCGCACCATTTTGAATTGCATTACTTGTTTCAAAAACCTTTACATCTGTTGTATTATATCCATTTGGAAAACCTATAACAGTACACACTTTCATCTTTTCATTCACATACTCTTTGGCTTTTTTAACAAAGCTAGGTGGAATGCATACAGAAGCTGTATTGTATCTTATCGCATCATCACACAATTCCCTTATATCATTCCAAGTTGCAGTTTGTTTTAAAAATGTATGGTCAACCTTGCTTAAAATTTCGTTTTTGTTTATCATGCATTTTCTCCTTTCGTTTTATTAAGACTTTTTCAAAAAATTCAAATGCTTTCATTATTTTTCTTGTATCATTATATCCACTAAAACCAAGTTGTCTTTTAACTCTTTCCAAAATGTGATTTTTCTTTCATTAATATCGTATGTATAAATATAATTTACATTCCTATTATCAATTGAACTAATAACACCATATACTTTGCCATTGCACATTCGATGAGTATCTCGTGAATCCACCGAATAATCTTCATTTATATAATTATCAATCTCAATTTTCTCTTGCGATAACATATTAAAATTTTCATCATATTTTTCAATATATATATCTTTAAAGTTTCCATCTCTTATCTTTTTTGTTACAATGTATAAATCTCCATTCATGACATTTAAGCATTGAACCTGTCTATCATCTAATTTATGCAATTCATACTCTTGTGTGTTTATGTTATATTTTATCACATTAGCACTATATATTCCAGTACTTCTATTTGCGAAAAATATGTTGCCATTTATGATAGTAGAAGAATTTATATACACACCAAATTTTTCTATATTCAGTTTATCAAAATCAATCACGTAATCAGTCGTAGTATAATCTTTAGTATTAATTTTTATTATCTTTATATCGTCTGTAATTCCTTTACCTGAAAATAGATATAAAAAATCATTATCACTATATATATCGTCTACTCTTTCCTCTATTTCATGCTTATAGCTACATAATTGCACATTTCCATCATTATAAACAAATATAATATTATAACAAGGATTTCCAGCCCATCTTTCTCCCTCTAGCAAATAAACCTCATAATCATTATATTTAGCATATATATACACTTGACCAAGCCCAGTATTAACATCGTCAAGACTATTAAATCCGATTTTCTTGCATGCAATTAATAAGCTTTCTTCCGGATATGCAGTGTAACAACCGAAATTATATTTTTGTTCACTTCTTTTCAAAGTTGTTCCATCCCATATATATGTTTTATTTTGGCTGTAGTCAAATAGAGAACTATAAAAAAGCACGTAATTTACATTGCTTTCTTGTTCAATATCTGAACTTTTCATTTTAAATATAAAAAATCCACAAACACATAATAAAACTAACAAAAAACATACAATTTTTTTATTCATTTTCCCACCCTTATTTACCATTCAATTTTGCAATCGAATCTCACTATAAAAATCTACCTCACCATTTCCATTAAGGCACAGTACTTGTCTATAAATGTTAATAAAAATCCTTCTTTTGTTCTTGGTGGTATTATTGTTACTGGCCACATGTGCTTTTTTATCATGTCTTTTTCTTGGTCTGTTAGATTAAATTCTTTTATAGCATTTTTGAGGGCAAATTTTCCATGCTTAAAAGCATGCCATTTATGCCATCCATCATCCTTTCGCCAATCATATAAGAAGAAGTCATGTAACATTGCGGCCCTAGTAATCGATTTATAATCCCAGCCTAATTTTTTTGCTGTTTTATATGATACATATGCAACAAAAAAGCAATGCTCATAGCAACTTCTATTAAAATGTTGCCTATACTTTTTCATTTCTTGTACTCTTTTGTTTTTTAGCAATTCTTCTATAATTCGCCTAAACTCATAAGTATCTTCCATCTTTTTTCCTTCCAATGTTTTTATTACAAAAGTGGAGTCGACACTTTATTTTCGCTCCACTTTTATGCACTACTTTTTACGTTATTGATGCGTTATATATTTTAACAATTACATCATTTAATTTAGCATCAAACTCTTCTGGTGTTTGATGAACATTTAAGTCTTGTAATAATGCTCTTGAGAAGCTAGCTATCATTCTATTGTTTTTAGCAAGTAATTCAACTGCTTTTTCAATATCATATCCTCCAGATAATGCAACTATTCTTACAACACATTCAT
>CAUGFN010000001.1:0-79120 GCA_959598745.1 uncultured Eubacteriales bacterium | reverse complement strand
AATAATTAATTTAATTTAAAATAGAATTAAATGAGGTACATTATGAAAAAGTATATTCCAAATATTTTGACAACTTATAGGTTGATATTTTCACTTTTTATTCCAGCATTATTTTTAACTAAACATTACTATTTACTTGCAATATTGTTTATAATTGCCCTTTTAAGTGATGCTTTTGATGGTTATTTTGCAAGAAAATGGGGAGTTGTTTCTAATTATGGTAAAATAGTTGATGTTTTATCTGATAAAGCACTCGCATTACTATCATCTACTACTCTTATATTTAAGGTAAGTAAATTATTTATAATTACTCTAGTTTTAGAATTAGTAATATCTATTATAAATAGTATTAGTTATATAAAATCAAAATCAGTTGATAATCATTCTAGTTCTATATACGGCAAGGTTAAAACATGGTTTTTATTTATAACTCTATTAATTGGAGTACTAACTTTAAAATACAACCTTGATGTATTACTAGATATATTTATAGTTATTACAGCAATAATGCAGATACTAACCGCATATAATTATTACAAAGAAAATAAGAAACTAAAATAGTTCCTTATCCTAATAAAATACTTATTATTAATATAATTATTCCAGATAGTACACTAAGTACTACTGTTTTTTTATTGTTACTACTAACAAGCCTTGGCAATAATTCTATAATATTTATATATAAAAGCATACCTATTGTTATAGATAGTAATACACCCATTATAATTTGATTTGATACATTGAAAAGCGCTATTAAAAGTCCTCCAATAAAAGTTGATAATGCAATTAATACAACAAGGATTGTTGATTTTTTATTATCTTTATACGTTGTACTACTTATTGCCATGCCAAGAGGAATATTGTGAAGTCCTACTCCTAAACTAAGTAATATACCCGTATTTAAATCACTAATAACTGTATTATAAATTGCCATTCCTTCTATTATATTATGGATAATTATTGCAATACTAGAAACTATCCCAATATGAGATAAATTATTACTATCATGTTCAGGTACAAATCTATCAAGTATTTTTAATATTAAAAATCCTATAGATGTAAATAGAAATATTAATAATACTGAATTTAAAGTATTATATTTTTCTGTAAATTTTTCTACTACCTCAGGAATTATTTCTAAAACTAATAGTGAGATCATTACTCCAAAAGCCATAGACAAAGAGATAAGTAAGAACTTATCTTTATTTTTAAATAAATGAACTAAATAAACACCTATTAATATAAAACTTCCTAGCACCAAAGTTAATACTAAACCAATAATATTCATAACTAATCACCAACATAATTCTAACACATTTTATGTATTTTTTATATCTTTTTTATTAAATATTACAAATGTAGGTACAATTAATACTATAAAATATGCAATAACTACAAATGACGATAATAATAAATTTAAATCAGTATTTTCTATTATCATACCAAATCTATATATAGATAAATCAAAATGAGTACCAATATAATACATTAAAGCATTAAAATCATTTGATAAAGCAATAGACATAGTATTAGAAGCATATAAAACAATTACCAATATTGTAGTTATTACTTTATTGTTAGTAAATACATTTAAAAATAATAATACAGTATTTAAAATAATAAACATTGGCATTTTATATAAAGAAAGAATTATAAAATACTTAAATATATTCATAGTAACAACATGTTTTAAATTTAAATCATAATACACAAAAGGTATCCTTAGACTTCTAAATGATAACATCGTACCACCAATTAAAAGTTGCATTAAGAATGTAATAAGTATTAAAAACAATATAATTATAATACCTGTTAAATACTTAGATAGCAATATTTTATATCTTTTATTAGGTGTTACTAAGAGTTGCTTGATAGTGCCTTTGTTTACTTCATCTACAACTATACCACTTGTAAGTACTGTAAATATAATTACTATAATAAGACCATATTCTTTATAAAAATTAACTATTATACCTCTTTCATCATTTACTCTATTTATATTTTCTCTTGATTTTACTATATATTCTGATAAATAGTACTCACTTTGAGTTTCCTTATCAGCAAAGTTTGTTTTATTATATTGATATATATTCATTGCATCATTTAAGTAGCCATTATTATAAGGTACATCATACTCCATTCTTTTTTCTAAGACACTTATCATTTGGTTTTTAAAATTAATCATTTTATCTATATTTTCATCATAAGAACCATTAATTTTTTCTTCTTCATAAAAACTTATTTCTTCTTTAATATTATCTATTTCATCATATATAAGTTGCTTCCAATTACCACTATCAAAAATACTAATATATCTATCGTATTCATCTGTAATAGATTTATCTACTTCTCTATTTTCATAATATGCATAGTTAATCTCTTTAATAAGATTTGATACTTTTTTATTTATATAATAAGATTGCCAAGAATTAGTACCATATCTATCACTTAGTTTTAATACATCAATACTTGTTTTATTATATACTTTTTTATCTATATCATTAGTTTTATTAATTTCAATTTCTAATTTACTTATTTCTTCCCCAATAGAAATAGGTGTTTCTTTTATAGAACCATCTTCTCTTAATTTATACTTATATAAGTAGTTAGTACCGAAAACGAATAACAATAATATTAAAATTAATACATAAAATGAAGGTTTTTTTACTATTTTAGTAATTTCATTTATTATTAAATTAATCAATTTCATTACCTCCTATCTTATCTAAAAATGCATCTTCAAGTGAAATTTCTTCTTCATAAACTGCATATACCTTGTTCTTATTATTAACAAGACTTTCTACTATCACAGGAATAAATTCTCTGTTGCACCATACTCTAATTCTATTCTTATCTAGTACTTCATTTTTAAATAATAAATTAATATTTTCTGTATTATCTATTTCAATCATATATATACAATTATTATCCTTGTGCTTTAAGGCATTAATAGAAGTTGTTTCTACAATACTGCCATTCTTAATCATGCATATTTTATTACAAAAATTATCAAGTTCCCTTAGAATATGACTAGAAATAAATATAGTTACTCCACTATTTGATAAATCTTTTAAAAGACTTCTTAAATCCTTTATTCCCTCTGGGTCCAAACCATTAGTCGGTTCATCTAGTATTAGTAAGTTTGGTGAATTTAAAAGAGACATTGCAATACCCAATCTTTGCTTCATACCTAGTGAATATTTTGATACTTTATCGTTAATTCTATTTGTAAGTCCAACTAAATCTACTACCTCATCTATTTTATCTTTGCCTACATTATAAATTCTTGCTCTCATTTTTAAATTATCATAACCTGATAAATATTGATAAAAATCAGGTGTTTCAATTATTGCTGAAACTTTTTTGATTGCATTAGTAAAATCTTCAATTTCACAACCATTAATATAAATTTCACCACTATCTTTCTTGTAAAGACCAAGTATAGTTTTAATTAAAGTTGATTTACCCGCACCATTTGGACCAATAAAACCAAAAATATCTCCTTCTTCAATTTCAAATGAAATATTATTTAGTATTTTTTTCTTACCAAAACTTTTTGATACGTTAGTACATTTTAATATCATAAAAATTACCTCCTATTATTCTTTTTCTTCATTGTTTAAGTTATATAATTCTACTGAATTTTTTATGTCTTGTTCTTTTGCTCTTTTTCCAAACTTGTCTATTTCAACTACATTCTTAGGTCCATGATGTATGCAAAGTGCACCATTTAAGCAACCTCCGTCGCATGCCATTCCCTCGAAGAAGTTATCCAATGATTTACCCATTTTTAGTTTCAATAGGTTCGCTTTACATTCTGTAATTCCACTCATTGCGACAGGTTTTAAGTCATCTACATCAAAATATTCTTTTGCAACTTTTTCTAACCCCTCTTTTATACCGCCAGATTTTGCAAATATTCTACCATAGAATGATGCATTATTTAAATCTGTTCCTTCTAGTGATTCAACGTCGATTTCTCTTGCATCGAAAAAAGCTTGCAATTCTTCAAATGAGATAACTGAATCTATTGCACCTTTTGTTTTCTCCATTTTGTATTCTAGTTTCTTGCTTGTACATGGACCAATGAATACTACTTTTGCAGTTGGATCAGACTTTTTGATTAACATTGCTGCGTAAACCATTGGTGAAACACTGCTTGATATATACTTTGTAAGTTCAGGAAAATTCTTTTCAACATACATTACAAATGATGGACAACAAGATGTAGTTAAAATTTTCTTTTCTTTAAATTCTTTTGCTTCATTATACAAAGTGATGTCTGCTCCTATTGCTGCTTCTACGACTTGATGGAAACCAAGTTTCATTATTCCTGTAACAACTTGTTCTGGTGTTACATTATCAAATTGTCCTGCTATTGATGGAGCAATAACTGCATAAGTATTATACTTTGTATTATTTTCAGATTTTCTTAAAATATCTACTGTTTCTAAAACAAATGATTTATCTGATATTGCACCAAATGGACATTGATATACACATGCTCCACAAGATATACATTTATCATTATCTATTTTTGCCTTTTTATTTTCATCTATTGTTAATGCATCGACTTTACATGCTTTTATGCAAGGTCTTTTTTGCATTATAATAGCTGAATAAGGACATACAGTTGTACACTTTCCACATTCTACGCATTTTTCTTTGTCTACAATTGCTTTATGATTTACTATGCTTATTGCACCTTTAGGGCAAGTATCAACACATCTATGAACTAAACATCCTCTACAAGCTGGTGTTACATATGCACCCTCAACAGGACATTCATCACATGCTATGTCTATTACCTCTACTGAATTGGGATTATTTTTATCTCCACCCATAGCAAGTGCTATTCTTTCTTCTATTACAGCTCTATCTTTATACACACAGCAACGAGCTATTGGCTTCGGACCTGGAGATATCTCTTTTGGAATGTCTCTATAACATGTGTCTAACTCATCTGCATATGCTTTTTTAATAACCTCTTTTAAAACCTTATATTTTAATTTTTGTACATACGTATCAAAAATTTTCATTTTATCTTCACTTCCTTAATAATACTTAATACTAATTTTTTTACCCATCTGCTCTAAATTCTTAGAAAGCGTGTCTACCAACTTGAATTTTAATGTGCTATTTATTGGCAAGTCACTATGTGCCTCATTGACTGCTTGACCAACAAAGAAATTAACACTAGTTGCTTCTTCAAACAAAAAGTTTGCAATTAAAGAAGCCCCATCTTTTTTCATAAAATTCTTTGGCACATCACTATCTGTTCTTAAATATTCTTCTGACAACTCTATTAGCCTTCTAAGAGTTATAACTCCCTCCGTCGTTAAGTCTATTCCTTTTATGAAACCTATTGGCGGAAGTTCGCTATCTATATAATTTAAATCTGTCTCAACTTTTTCATGTAAATGATTTGCAACTATTTGCGATGTCGTTCCACCACAAACAATTCTTATTCCTTCATTTCTCAAAAAATCTTCAACATATCTATCGCAATCTTCTCTTCTAACAGGTGGACCTATCATTATATTTACGCATTCTTCTTCTCTTATTTTTATTGCTGCAACTGTAGTATCATCACCTGGTTCATTCATATATAACGCTTTACTTGTACTAGCAAGTAAGTTTGCTACGCATCTTGCCGACATATGTGGCTTTATATTTTCATCTAGATATGCAATAATATCTTTTCTATCCCAACCTAAGTTCATTGTTTTACCAATGCCTGCATGTGGCACACCATCTGACATAATAAGTATCAAATCGCCACTTTTCAGTTTTAAATCTGATTTGTATATTTTCTTATTTAATATTGTAATTTCTTCTCTTTCTAAATCTTTAAACACACCATTCGTGCAAAATATACATCTTGGATTATCAAACTCAAACATATATCCACTGCCTTCATCATTTATATGAATAACAGAAAATGTTGAATACGCAACTCCTCTTTCTTTGCACACTGGAAGTGTTTCTACAATTGTTTCAATACATTCTTCCATCGGAATTTCATTTGAAACCATCGTGCTTAGAATTTTTGATGTTAATGTTGATAAGATATTTGCTTTAACTCCACTACCAAGTCCATCCGCAAGAACTAAAGTGGTATAGCCATCCTTTTTCACAATTGAAACTCTATCGCCACATAATTCTTCACCAATTTTATTAAAAGATGTATATCCATACTCAAGAAAAAGTCCCATACTATTCACCCTCATTGTTTTCATTTAGCATCTTTTTTAGCTTAACTAAAGCAACCTTTGTTTCAGCTGTTGTCTCCCCTAAAAGCGATGCAATTTCTTGTGCTACTCTCATTTGTTTTTTAATTACATCATCTGTTGTTGCAATTGTTTCGAGCTTCATTTCATTTAATTTTTGATTATAGCAGACTCTGTCTGTTATATCCTTTAAGATTGCAAACATCACATTTTGTTTTTCAATATGAGTTATAGATAATTCGACATATGAATTAGTTGCATCTATTTTTATCTTTTTAGAATAAATATTTTTATCCTTTGTTAATGCTTCAATAAAATCTTCATTATCTTTTATATAATCTAATATGCAAGACTCTTTTGGGCGAAATTCATGAATTCCAAGCAAAGATTTTGCCTTTGCATTTATCTCTGTTATATTAAAAGATTTATCAACTACAACAATTCCATTTGGGCTATTTTGAATTATCTCATATGACATAGTTTCGGCTCTTTCACGCATATATGGAAGGCACATTTCAACATCTGCATACCCATTTATAACCGCCCATGCTTTTTCTCTGCAACTAGAATATCCGCAAGCACCACAATTTAGTTCATCAGCTTTTGTATATTTTCCTGTTTTAGCAAGCACTTCTTTTATTTGTTCTTCTGTTGGTTCTATTACATTCATCGGTCTTTCTTTATGTTCATATGAAACATCAATACCTTTATCTACATCTTTTGCGTCTTTGCTCACTTTTATATTACTTCTTACATAATTTCTAACTTTGGAATTTGCAATAATTGAAGAATCTGACTTATTTAAACTGCAAGGACCATTTACACAAGCATGCTCGCAAGCATTAAGTTCTAAGAAAACATGGTCTAATTCATTTATCTTTTCAAGAGTTTCTATACAATTTGTAACTCCATCAATTGCTATAAATTCATAATTGCTATTTAATTTATCAAATGATTTTATAACCCCTCTACTTATTGGATAAAATCTTGCTCGATTCCAACTTGCTTTTGATTCTTCGCTTTCTTCTCTAAACTCTATATTCTTTTCTTCGAACAATTTAAGAAGTTCTTCAAATGTAAGCACAGCATCTATAATACCAGATTCTCTACATTCTCTCTTTTTGGCAATGCATGGACCAATAAAAACTATTTTACAATCTGGATTTTCTTTTTTTAATAACTTAGCATGTGCTATTATAGGTGAATCAACTGGTGCTAAATATTTTAATGCATCCGGATAATAAATACTAATTAGACTATTAACAGCTGGGCAACAAGATGTTATAAAGTTTTTAAACTTTTTAGTTTTTAATAGTTCCTCATATTTTTGTGTGACTATTTTCGCACCTCTAGCAGTTTCTTCTGCAAAAGCAAAACCAGCCTCTTTTAAAGCAACATTCATAGTTTCAAAATCACTTATATTAAAGTTTGAAATAAATGATGGAGCAATACTAGCTATAACCTTATTGTTTTTTAATAGCTCTTTAACACCATCTAATTCGCTATGAACTTTTTTTGCATTTTGAGGACATATAAGCGTACACTTACCACAAAGTATGCACCTATCTTCTATTACTTTTGCTTGATTGTCCTCTATTTTTATTGCTTTAACAGGGCAATTTTTCAAGCACTTATAACAGTTCTTGCATTTAGCCTCTTTAAACTCTAAATATTTAAGCATACTTTAACACCTCTTAAACTTTCACTAAAATTTGCTCTTTAAAGATGTCTTCTATATTCTCTGGATTTGCATTAGAAACAACCTTTCCATCTATTCTCATTGAAACACCATTAGAGCAATTTCCTAAGCAAAAACTTGCTTTAAGTGTAACTTTATCCTCTAAATTATTTTCAGCTATTAACTTTTGCAATTTTTGAATTACATCATAAGAACCTTTCAAATGACATGAACTACCTACACAAACATCTACTACCATAAAAACATCCTCCTTACTTTTTATTTAAACTTTTTAATAATATCAATAATGAAGCTGATAAATCTTCATTTTTAATGATAACTTTACTTGGTACGATTAAATTAGTCGGTGCAAAATTCCAAATAGCCTTTACACCAGCTTTTACAAGTGTATCACACACATTTTGTGCCTCTTCTTTTGGAACAGCTATTATTCCTATATGAATATTAAGTCTCTTAATTAAATCTTCCATCTTATCTGTATAAAATATTTTTTTATTATCACATTTTGATTTATCGCTATCAAATGCCATAAGAATATCAATGTTTTTTTCAAAGCCTTTATAGCCTAGTAGTGCCCTTCCAAGTTTGCCTGCGCCAACGATTACAGCATCTGTAACATTGTTTAGCCCTAAAAAATTTTCTAAATCTGAAATGAGCATTGAAACATTAAATCCTCTTCCTGGTTTTCCATCGCTCTTACTTATAAGTGCCAAATCTTTTCTAACTTGAACTGAATTTAAACTAAGTTCACTCGCAATCGATGTTGAAGAAATAAATTCTAT
The DNA here is from genome assembly GCA_959598745.1 of uncultured Eubacteriales bacterium. Classification (GTDB taxonomy): domain Bacteria; phylum Bacillota; class Clostridia; order TANB77; family UBA1234; genus UBA1234. The sequence goes on along the minus strand of CAUGFN010000001.1, from coordinate 70,409 downwards.
TTTGCTTTCTCGTTTTTCTTTTAACAATCTAAGATAACACGGAAGTCGCTCTAGACAAGCTTTAGAAACATATATCATTTTCATATGCACCTCCAATCGATATTTTTTTATCGATTTAATCTTAACATATGTAAAAAACAATTTCAACATTTTATGAGCGTATTCGTCAAAATTTTTTATGGAAAATTTTCATGTTTTTTCAAGTGAAAAAATAAAATCTTAAACATAAAAAAGACAATTGAATTTACTTTGATTTTTTCAAAAATATCAATCATTTTTGAATCAAAATAAAATCTAATTGTCTTTTAGAAAACTTAATTTTTATTTAATATTTACTAATCATTTTTATATCTATATTTGTTATAAAGCTATCATTTAAAAATTTTCATTATTTACAAAATCTATGCTTGCCAATCATTATTGTCATCGGTCTTGACCAAATCCATTTATTCGTCGCTGTCGAAGGATTAAAATAATATATCGCTCCCCCAGATGGATCCCAACCATTCATAGCATCTCGTGCGGCATTATATGATTGTTGACTTGGCTGAAGATTAACTTGTCCATCTGCCACAGCATCGAACGCTCCATTTTGATAAACAACGCCTGCTATCGTGCTAGGGAAATTAGGACTCTTTACTCTATTTAATATAACAGCACCAACAGCTACCATTCCTGTATACGGTTCTCCTCTTGCTTCACCATGAATAACTCTTGCCAACAATTCAACATTTGCCGAGTTACTTCCAGCGCTACTGGCTGAACTAGAGATTCCCATGCTTTGCAAAGTTTTACTTCCAGCAATTCCATCAGCCGTTAAGCCATTAGCTCTCTGAAATGATTTGACAGCCGCGACAGTTCTACTACCATAAACTCCATCAACATCGCCATTATAATATCCCCAATTTTTTAATTTAGTTTGAATTTGTTTCACTTCGTTTCCGTGATGAACCAAAACGAGATAAAGTCTCTGATGTCATATTCTTTGTATTATAAATTATATTAGAAATTAGTATCAATGAAAATGCTACTACAATAGCAACAACGCCTTTAATTTTCTTCATAAAAAATCTCCCTTCGTTAATTCTATTTTTTAACGAAAGAGAGAATTTTATACATTAATTTTTCAATTCAACTATTGTTACTCCGTAAATCTCCTTCTCCATACGCACCACTTCTATATGACTTTACATGAGAATTTGTTTTTAAATATTCTTGTACACCTTTTCTAAGACTTCCTGTACCTTTTCCATGTACAACTCTAAGTGTGTGTAATCCAGCCAAATAAGCATCATCTATATATTTATCTAACTCTTCAACAGCTTCATCAACTGTTTTTCCTAAAAGTTTTATCTCTGTACTTATTTCTGCCGCTTTACTTTTTATCATTGATGTAACTTTAACATTTGCTTTCTTTTCATCTTTCTTCGCTTCTTCAATTTTAGAAATATGCACACCCATTTTTAATATTCCTACTTGAATTTGTACATTTCCTTTTTTATCTGGTAAAGATAAGACAACCGCATCTTCTTCTAATGAAGGGATATATATGTTCATACCAACTTTAATTTTACTTGGTTCAATCTTATTTTTAGTTTCTTTACCTGGCATAACCAAATCTTTTTGCATTTCAAAAATATTGTTTTTTATTTTTCCTCTAGCTTCTTCGGCCTTTTTGAATTTATCTTTATCTTTACTATGCTTTAAATTTGTTAATTCTTTTATTATTTCGTTAGCCTCTTCTTCTGTATCCATAAGCAGGTCTCTAGCTTCTTTTTTAGCTTTTTGTAATATCTCATCTTTTTTCTTATTCAACTTTTCTTCTGCTTCATCAACTTTTTCTTTTTTAGCTTTAGCAGCATTTAATATTCTATCTGCCTCTTCTTTTTGTTCTCTGGCAAGTCTCTTATCTCTTTCTATATTTCCTAAGACGTCTTCAAATCTCACATCTTCCTCTTTTAAATATTTGCTTGCCTCGTTTATTATCTCTTCACTAAGTCCAAGTTTTTTTGAAATAGCAAAAGCATTACTTCTTCCTGGTACACCAATTAAAAGTTTATATGTAGGTCTCAAAGACTCAACATCAAATTCGCACGAAGCGTTCTCAACACCGTTTTTTTGAATAGCAAAAGTTTTAAGTTCACTATAATGTGTAGTAGCAATTGTCAAACAACCAACTCCGTATAGCTTTTCCAAAATAGCTCTTGCTAGTGCTGCACCTTCTATCGGGTCTGTGCCAGAACCTAGTTCATCAACTAGTACTAAGCTATTCATTGTAACATTATTTAATATATCTACAACATTTATCATGTGTGAAGAAAATGTACTAAGAGACTGCTCTATGCTTTGCTCATCTCCTATGTCACTATAAATATTATCAAATATCGGCAATTCAGAAGACTCCATTGCTGGAATATGAAGACCACTTTGTGCCATAAGACTAAACAATCCTACGGTTTTTAATGCAACTGTTTTTCCACCTGTATTAGGGCCTGTTATTATAAGTACATTAAACTTTTCTCCAACCCAAATATCTATAGGAACAACTTTTTCTTCAGCTATAAGTGGATGTCTTGCCTTCTTTAAATTGATGTAATGTTTCTCATTTATAACTGGCTCGAACGCATTTAACTCTAAGCTATACTTTGCCTTTGCAAATGCAAAATCTATTTTTGACAAATTGTACAAACCACGTTTTATATCTTCAACTATAGGTAAAACCATTTGTGTTAAAAGAGCCAAAATTCTTTCAATTTCTAATTGTTCCTTTATCTTCAATTCTTTTATCTCATTATTTATATTAAACACAGCTGTTGGTTCTACGAATATTGTGTTTCCAGAAGCTGAAGAATCATGCACCAATCCAGGAATCTCATTTCTATATTCTTGCTTAATCGGAATAACATATCTATCATTTCTAAAAGTAACAACTGCATCTTGTAAATACTTTGATGTAGTACTAGACTTTATTAAATTATTCAATTTTTCTTTTATCTTTGATTCACTGTCATTTATTTGACGTCTTATATCATACAAAGCTTTGCTTGCTCTGTCATCCATCAATTCCTCTGATTTTATACACCTAAAAATTTCATTTTCTACGTTTGGATTAGAATATAAATTTTCAAAATATTCCGAAACAATCTCAAAGTCAGAATCATTAATATCATCATTCTTAAAATAATTTTTAAGCCTCTTCATATTAGAAAGCAAAGTTGCAATTTGTAAAAGCTCCTTCATATTAAGCATTGCGACAACATTAATCTTTTTAAATGTCTCATCAAAATTAGGCACACTAAATAGTGGTGCTTCGCCTTTTCTAAGTAAAATAGATACTGCCTCTGTTGTCTCTTTTTGCCACTTTTTCACTCTATAAATTTCAGTTGATGGAATAAGTTCTTTTACTAGTTCTTTTCCAAGATATGTAACACATTTTTCACTTACTTTATCCTTTATTTTATTGTATTCTAACGATTTAAAATCTCTTTCTTTCATATCAATTCTCCTTATAACAACTACATTATGTCATAAAAAGCCTTAAATTTCAAGTGGTTATATGGCTTTGATTTTTGCATAAATCTTTTATCATTTTTAGTATAATCATCTCTATTAATGCATTAATAGAGATTTAAGTAAAAAGAACTTCTATCATTAAACATTTTCTGTTTAATAATAGAAGTTCAATAAATTCTACATTTTTATTTAGCTTTTGATTTCTTTTTGAATAAACTTGCAAATGGTTTAACAATTGCATCATACATCTTCTCTTTGAATGTTTTTCTAAGAGCAAGAGACACCTCTTCGTCCGGTTCTTGATCAACAATTACATACTTAGCATCATATTCAGCTTGTAGTCTGTCTATTGCTGGAACTATTTCAGCTTTAATATACTCTAAAGCACTAGCCTTACTTGTTGTTCTCTCTAAGTCAATAGTTATATGAACACTATTTTCCAAATTGCTTATTTTAGATTTTATTGTCTTTTCAGCCTTTGCATATTCTTCAGACTCTGGAACAGCAGTACAAATAGTTTCCAAATGCTCTTTCATTGGTGCAAGTTCTGGATTAGAAAGTTCCTCTTCATACTCATCTAAAGGATTAGCAGCCATTGCTGAAATATACATTGTAGACAATGTTCTGCTAAGTTCTAAATTAGTTTTTGCTTGTTCATTCAAAGAAACAATCTTGCTTGTTCCCTCTATTATTTGATTAGTTGCATCTTTTTGTAATGCCTTTAATTTATCTAGTAACTCTATTGGGAATTCCGAAGTTTCACAGTTCATCGCATAATCTTTAATATCAGAAATTAAATTTTTAAATGCATCATCTTCTTCCCATAGAATAAGTGACTTTTTGCTATTAGGATTAATCATTTTTTCTAATTTATCTAGCTTTTGAATACATCTTTGTAACTCAACTGAAGTAACATTAACATCATTATTTTCCATACGCAATCATCTAAGTCTACTATAGTAAAACTTAAACTTCCTCCCATCTTCATTAGTAATCATTTACTTAGATTATACATTTTTCATGGTTTTATTACAATTACAGAAATATTAAGTTTTTATTACAGATATATTACATGAACCTTATGTTTTCTAGAATTTTAGAAAAAAATAAACTAGTTCAATCAATGAACTAGTTTAAATTGGCTCCCCTTGTAGGACTCGAACCTACGACCTGCCGGTTAACAGCCGGACGCTCTACCAACTGAGCTAAAGAGGAATATAAAAGCGGCAAGTTCCTATTTTCACAATGAGCGACCCATTACTATCTTCGGCTACATACGAGCTTAACTTCTGTGTTCGGTATGGGAACAGGTGTGACCTCGTCTATATCCTCACCACGTTTATTATTCTACAACATTTATTATTTGTTGTCAACAATTTTTATTATATTCTTGCAAATCTTTTTTCAATTCTCTCTTTTCCAAGATTTTTAAGTATTTCGTATAAGTCTGGAGTATTTCTTCTTCCAGTAAGTGCCACTCTTATTACTGTGCTTATGTCTCCAACATGGCCTTTATAATTCTCTGGATTTTTCTTATATTCTTTTACTTCTCTAGCATAACCAAATTTTTCTGCAACATCTTTTACTTTGTTAAACCATGTATCCTTATCGTCATTTTCATCATATACATTTAAATACTCTGTTATTATTTTCTTAATTTCTTCTTTATCTGTTATATTTTGCCATTCATCTTCATGCTCTTTTGTAAAGAATACTTCATCATATAAATACTCAAGGTTTTCTCTTAGCTCTGACCATTTAGCTATATCTTTTCTTATTTTTGTTCCTGTTCTTTCTATATTTAAAATATTAATTGTAAATTCTTTATGCTTTTTCATAAGTTCTGCTAAGTCTTTATCAAACTCTTCTGCCCATTCAAGACCATCTTCATATACCTTTTCAGCTGTAAATGTTGCGATTGTATTTTTGGATACATCTGCTAATTTTACTAAATCAAATAAAGCACCACTTGAACTTATCTTGTTTAAATCTATTTTGAATTCTTTTAAATCTCCGTGTGGATTATTCTTTCTCCATTCTTCGAAGTTAGAATTTAGTATATTCATAAGATAATCTATAACTGCCTCTTTTGGTATTCCGTTTTCTTTATAATATGACGCTGCAGCCTCTGGATCTTTTCTTTTGCTTATCTTTCTCTTGCTTCCGCCATCTTCTTTCATTATTGTTGGTGTATGAATAAATTCTGGCATTTCAAATCCAAGTGTTTTGAATAATTCTACATGGATTGGAACTGATGGCAACCACTCTTCACCTCTTACAACATGTGTTGTTCTCATCAAATGATCATCAACTGCATGTGCAAAATGGTATGTTGGAAGTCCATCAGATTTTATGATTACTACATCTTGTACATTCTCTGGAAATTCAATTATTCCTCTTATCATATCCTTAAATCTAATTTTTTTAGATGTGCTTCCCATAGATTTAAGTCTAACTATAAATGGATCTCCATTTTTAACTCTTTCTACCATTTGGGCCTCGCTTAATTTTCTACAATTTGCGAATTCTCCATAATATCCAGGCACTATTTTTAATTTTTCTTGTCTTTCTCTAATTTGGTTAAGTTCATCTGCACTGCAGAAACATGGATAAGCTAATCCTTTTTCAACCAAATCTTTAGCATATGTTTGATATATTTCTTTTCTTTCACTTTGAATATATGGACCGTAATCGCCTTTTGTTTTTCCATCGATAGGTCCCTCATCAAACTCTATGCCAAATACTTTCAAGCCATTTATAATTAAGTTTATGCCATCTTCAACTTCTCTTTTTCCATCAGTATCTTCTATTCTTAAGTAGCATATACCATTATTTTGTGTGGCAAATCTTCTATCTAAATTTGCTCCAAAAAGTGAACCTACATGAATAAAACCTGTTGGGCTAGGTGCAAAACGTGTTACAACAGCACCTTCTGGCAAATTTCTTTTTGGATATAATTTTTCATAATAATCTGGCGTTTTGTCGATATTTGGAAACATCAATTCCGCTAATTCTTTACTCATAATATCTAATCCTCTTTTCTTATATTCTTGTTTACATAGATATACTTATATCATACTTTTATATTTTTTTCAATGGTGACATATTCAAAAAGCAGTGAGAAAAATCTCACTGCTTTCGCGACATCAAATGATATGGTAATATACTACCTCTCTTCCTTCAAATACCTTGAAGCTCATTTGAAGTCCTCCAAAACCACGGATGTCAACCTCTTTGCCTCCTTTAATCGGCTTTTTTACGGCAACAATCTTGATTTCCGGCACATTGGAATCATGCTTCTGTTCGAAAATAAAGTTTTCGAGAGCCACACGGACGAACGCGTTAGGTGTTCCACCTTTCCCCGTAATGAAGCCATCAAGCTGCACTAAAGCTTTCTCTACTCTCTGTTCCAAAGCTTTCAGTTTCTTGCTTTTCGGTACGTGAACACCGATTATCCTTGCTCTCTTATCCACAAGTGCAAAGAGTTCGTCTTTCCGGATTATTCCTATAATCGGACGAATCCGGTAACTCTGTTCAGCCACAACCTGTGCCAATGCCTCATAAGACATCACAGCCACTTGATAGTCCTCGACCATGCTCGCAAGCTTTTCGGAAAAATCCAAAAGTCGCTCGTTAGAGGTGTACATTGCTGTTCTCGGGAATTTGTCACGAAGTTGGTGTTTTATACTTACGTACAGTTCCCTTGAAAGCCTATAATCGTGCTCTCTTTCCTGCCAAGGTAAGCTTTCCATTTCTCGCTTGTAGTCCAAGAATTCTAACTGCACCTCTGTGTAATTGGTCATCCATTGTTGCATAACGTTTTTCTCCTTTTAATTATCAAATATTACTTATGTCCATACATGCTGCCAAGGAGTGTATAAAGATATAAGCACAGATTCATTATACCATTTATCTTTATTTATGTCAATTTCACTTTTTCTATGGCATATTTATTTTAAACCTATAACTTTGTCTGTGAAATATCTTATTTTTTTGTTTCTAAAATAGTTTGTTTTTCACTATAAAAATCTTTCTTTATATTTTCTGTTTTTGGCATATTATCCTTTGCAACTGTCATCATCAGCTTTATTCTATTAGTTTGATTTGCTTCACTTGCACCTGGATCATAGTCAATTGGCACTATGTTAGCCTCTGGATATTTGCTTCTTATTTTCTTTATCATTCCTTTACCCACTACATGGTTGGGAAGACACGCAAATGGCTGAACGCAAACTATGTTGTCAATTCCATGTTCTATATACTCTATCATCTCTGCTGTTAAGAACCAGCCTTCTCCGGTTTGATTTCCAAGCGACAATATCTTGTCGACTTTTTCTGATAACTTCCATATATCTATTGGTAATAAATAATCTCTATTTGACATTTGAAGTGCTCTACGAGAGTCTTTTTCAAATGAGTTTATTATTTTAAGTGCAAATTTGAATATTTCTGATTTGTTTTTGTCCAAGTTCATTAGTTTATGCCATGTTATGCTCGGTGTTGCCGCATATTTTACAAATCCCATGAAGTCTGGCATTGTAACTTCTGCACCTTCTGCTTCTAGCTTTTCTATTATGTTGTTATTTCCAAATGGATGATATTTTATTAAAATCTCTCCAACTATTCCCACTTTCGGCTTTCTTTGATACAAATTAACCTCTATCTTTTCAAAATCTTCAACCATTTCATAAATACTTTTTCTGAAATCTTTTATACTTCCGTTTTCTAGGATATCTTTGCATTTTGCCATCCATTTTTCGTATGTTTCTTCTGTATCACCTTTGTGTACTTCATAAGCTCTATTTTTTAGCAATAGTTTTTGCAATAAATCGCCATACACAACTGCTTTTAATAGTTTGTCTATCATCTTTGGTGTAAGTTTAAAACCTGGCATTTTCTCCATACCACTAAAGTTAAATGATATTACAGGTACATTTGTAAATCCAGCATCTTTTAAAGCTTTCCTAATGAAAGCTATATAATTTGTTGCTCTACAACCTCCACCAGTTTGTGACATCATAAGCGCTGTTTTTTCCACATCATACTCACCAGATTCAAGTGCTTCTATCATTTGTCCTGTCGTTAATATTGATGGATAGCATGCATCGTTATTAACATATTTTAGTCCTACTTCTACCGTATGTGCTGTACACTCACGAAGCAGTTTAACATTATATCCATATTTTCTAAGTACTGCTTGCAATAACTCGAAATGTATTGGTGCCATTTGCGGTATCAATATTGTATAATCTTTTTTCATTTCTTTATCAAATATCTTTTTTTCTATTTCATATTCGCCAACTTGAGTTTCTTTTGGCACTATACAAGTTTCATGCTTATTCATACTTGCTAAAAGCGATCTTATTCTGATTCTTATTGCGCCTAAATTGTTTACTTCATCTATTTTTATTAATGTATACATCTTCCCGAAACTTTTTAATATTTCTTCGACTTGGTCAGTTGTTACTGCATCAACACCACAACCAAATGAGTTTAATTGAACTAGTTCTATATTTTCGTGTTTACCAACAAAATCCGCTGCAGCATATAGTCTTGCATGATATGTCCACTGGTCTACGACTCTAAGTGGTCTTTTTGGTTCGACTAGTCCTGCAACACTGTCTTCTGTTAGCACACAAAGTCCCAGACTCGTAATCATCTTATCTATTCCATGATTTATTTCCGGATCTATATGATATGGTCTTCCTGCAAGCACGATTCCTTTTAAATTATTATCATTTATATATTTTAATGTTTCTTTTCCTTTTTCTAAAATATCTTTTTTACATTTTTGATATTCTTTTTCTGCTTCTTCGGCTGCTTCTGTAAGTTCACTCTTACTAAACCTATATTCACTAAACTCAGGTAGCTCTAAAATTGTCTTTACAAGTTTTTTAGTGTCGAATGGTAAGAAACTGTTTATAAATTTAATTTCATTTAATTCTTCCACATTGTTTTTCAAAACTTCAGGATATGAAATTACAATTGGACAATTATAATGATTATCTGAATCCTTGAACTCTTTCCTAGAATACGGTACACATGGATAAAATATTGTTTTTATTCCTTGTTCTATAAGGCTCATAACATGTCCATGGCTTAGTTTTGCCGGATAGCACACGGATTCAGAAGGCATTGATTCCATGCCTTTTTCATAAGTTTTTCTATTACTCTTTTCAGATATTAGAACTCTAAAGCCAAGTTTTGTTAAAAATGTAAACCAGAAAGGATAATCTTCATACATATTCAAAACTCTTGGTATTCCTATCGTTCCTCTATAAGCTTTTTCTTCGCTAAGTGGTTCATAATCAAAAATCCTTTTGTATTTGTATGCATACATATTAGGCAAATTCAAATTAGCCTTATCTCTTCCAGCACCTTTTTCACATCTATTTCCCGATATAAACTTCTTACCATTTGAAAATTCATTTATTGTTAAAAAGCAATTGTTTTCGCATCCCTTACACCTTGTGTGAGTTATGCTTACAGTTAAAGTTTCTAATTCATCTTTTTTAAATACTTTTGAAACATAGTTTTTATCATTTAATGCATCGAACTTTTCTTTTGCAAGTATAGCTACACCATAGGCTCCCATAAGTCCTGCAATATCTGGTCTTACAACATTTTTTCCAACTATAATTTCAAAAGCTCTTAATACGGCATCATTGTAAAAAGTTCCGCCTTGCACAACTATATTGTCTCCAAGAGTCGCAACATCTCTTACTTTCATAACTTTCTGTATTGCATTCTTTATAACTGAGTATGAAAGACCTGCTGAAATATCGCCAACAGTATAGCCCTCCTTTTGTGCCTGCTTAATTTTCGAATTCATAAACACAGTACATCTTGAACCCAAATTTACTGGTTTTCTTGCCTTAATAGCTTCATCAACAAATTTTTGTATGCTCAAATTCAAACTTTTCGCAAAAGTCTCAATAAATGAACCACAGCCTGATGAACATGCCTCATTTAACATGATGTTATCAATCGCACCGTCCTTGATACTTATATATTTCATATCTTGACCACCAATGTCTACTATACTTGTAACGTTTGGCATAAATTTCTTAGCAGCACTATAATGTGCTATAGTCTCTATTTCATTTAATTCAATATTTAAAGCGGACTGAATCAATTTTTCACCATAGCCTGTAACACCGGCATATCTAATTGTAACTTGCTTCGGCAAAACATCATATAGTTTTTCCATCATCTTAATTACACTTTGAAGAGGACTTCCTTCGTTACTTTTATAACTTTCATATAGTAATTTTCCATCCGATGAAATTAAAACAAGCTTACTTGTTGTCGAACCTGCATCTATTCCTAAAAAAGCATCTCCTTTATAATTGTTTAAAGGTTTTCTTTTTATCTTATCAGCTTCGTGTCTCTTTTTAAATTCTTCATACTCTGCATCAACTGTAAAAAGCGGATTTAGAGGCACCGTCGTGTCGTCATGAGCATATTTTAACATTTGGATTTTGGCTCTCAATTTTTCTGCATTTATTGCATTGTAATTCACAGAATCAAGTGCAGCTCCCTTTGCAACAAAAAGATGTGCATCCTCCGGAATTATTATTTCATCATCTGATAACTTCAAAGTTTCTATAAATCTTTTTCTAAGTTCAGGCAAATAATTAAGTGGTCCTCCTAAAAACGCTACATTGCCCTTTATTGGTCTGCCACAAGCCAAACCACTTATAGTTTGATTAACTACAGCTTGAAAAATAGAAGCCGCTATGTCCTCCTTTGCAGCACCTTCATTTAAAAGTGGTTGAATATCTGACTTAGCAAACACTCCACAACGAGAGGCAATTGGATAAATAGTATTGTGTTTTTTAGCAAGTTCATTTAAACCTTGTGTATCAGTATCCAATAGCAGTGCCATTTGGTCTAAAAAAGCACCTGTTCCACCAGCACAAGTACCATTCATTCTTTGTTCTATTGATTTATCAAAATATATAATTTTTGCATCTTCTCCACCTAATTCTATTACAACATCAGTTCTTGGAATATATTTTTCTACTGCTCTTTTACATGATATAACTTCTTGTATAAAAGGTAAATCCAATAATTTCGAAACGAACATTGCACCTGAACCAGTTAATGCAATATTAAAATCATAACCTGGGAATTTTTCTATTAAATTTTCTAAACACGTACAAACCGTATTTTTAGTATCTGAAAAATGTCGTTCATACGAGCTGTAAATTATTTTCAAACTTTCATCCATAACTATAACCTTAACAGTTGTAGATCCAACATCTAACCCTATATGCAAAACTCTTTTCATAATGTATCACTCCTAAATCAATTATAATTATATCGAAATAGGTCTAATTTTGCAATAAATTTGTCCGAAGGCACAGAAATTACATAATTTATAAAAATTTAGCAAATAAATTATAGTTTTAAGGCATATTTACCCCACACTAATTACGTTTTGTAAACTTTATATGAAATTTTTGGAAATCACTTGATTTATTTAGATTTCTATTATATAATAAAGTTCCAAAATAAATTTATAGGAGGATTTGTCTATGTTGGCAAATTTAAAGCGAACCATTGTAATGGTTAAGGATGGAAGAAATGCAACAATGAGGGTGGCTGACGAAAATTCCTGTTGGTCTGAAGACGCCCATGAATGGAGATACAACTTCACTTGTTCTCCGAAGGAGAATGTAAGAGCTCTAGAATTGCTTGTTTATGGACACGATAGAGTTTCGTACACTATAGACAAGAAGTTACTTGACTACTTGAGCGACCGCGAAGCAATTTGCCAGACTGAAGAGTATGCCGAACTTCTCGGAACCATCAAGGCAATTAAGGATAGCAATCTTAATTGCAAATCCACACTCCTCGCAATCATCAACGAAGAAATTCACCAGCGCCATCCATACGATTTTGCAAAATAATTTTGTTATTTTGTAAAATGACACTTTGAGTAATAAAAAGGTCCTCTGTTGCAGTGGACCTTTTTATATATTATTTTCTCAAAGAATACTTTTGCATACAAATACTTTTAAATCATAAAATCTAAACTTTTCGCATTTACTATTGCACTTGTAAAATAAATATTATAATATGTAGTTGTAATTTTATTTTTCTTAGGAGGGCTTATACCATGGCAACTTTCTTATCATATACTATTGATATGCCTAACGTAAATGAAGACGGCACAATTGATGTCATCGATTTACAATCTTGCCTCTTGGATTACCCATTTAATTGGCAATACAAAATTTATGAGCCTTTTCAAAGCAACAAAGATCGATTGACGAACATGCTTTTCGGTCGTAACGATGTTGATGTTACCTTTACCAAAAGATTTGCACATTATCTTAAAAGCCGTGAAAATCTCTATGAGGAAGCCAGCAAAAAGTATTTAAATATGGTACAGTCTATCTTAGAATCTGACTTTTCAACTTATGACAAAGAAAAGCTTGTTAGAGAAATCGACTTGCTTTTAAACAGATTGTACCCTTATAGCACTTGAGCCATTGCCCAATTCTATATAAAAAACAAGTGGCCTATTTGACCACTTGTTTTTTATATTATTCTGGAACTACTATTCCGAATGTTCCATCTCCTCTTTGATATATAACATTTACTGCATTTGTCTCAACATTTATAAATGTTAAAAACATATCTTTGCTTTCTTCTATTTTTAATTTTGCATCTTCTACAGTTATTGGCTTTATTTCATATGTTTTTGTCTTTGTGATTTTTCCTGCATTCTCTTTATCTTCGCCTTTGAACATTCCCATTATTTTATCCTTTAAAGATGCATCTCTATTTTTTCCAATCTTCTTTTCTTTTTCTTTTCTAAGTTGTCTTTCTGCTCTGTCCATTGCTAAGTCTATAGAAGCATAAAGATCTGCATTTTTCTCTTCTACTCTTAAAAATTCTCCGTCATGATTAATTTGAATTTCTACTATTTGATCTTCTCTTTCAATGCTACATACTACATTTACATCTGTATTTTTTCCTTCGAATTTTTCTAATCTTTCACATCTTTTTTCAATATATTCTCTAATTGCATCTGTAATTTCAATATTTTTACCTGTTACTTTAATATTCATAATAATTCCTCCTCAATCTCTTTAACAAACACTTTAGTTATAAAGTATTCCATTCGCTACCAAAAAGGCGACATATGCAAACTGCATAACCATAATTATTGGAACACCATATCTGAATTTATTATGCAATGTCTTATGCTTATACTTAAACATTGCGTAATACATTCCTAAAGAACCTCCTACTAGAGCGACAAGTAGTAGCGTTATCTCCCTAATCCTTCTCTCACCATTTTGTGCATACTCTTTGTCCTTTTTCATAAGAATGATTGCTATTACATTTATAGCTATTAAAAATACTAATACTATAGTAATTCTACTAGAAAAAATAATACTTATTATCCATTTTAGTACTGCTAATATTGGTGATAAAGCCTTGTCTAAAATTCCATCTACTACTTCGTTATCCGCCAATTTATACTACACCACCTTTCAAAAATAATCCTGATGATATTTCTATTATACCATAAATATGCAATTTGCAATAGCTTTTTTACTGCAATTGCCCTCTTACATTGTAAATAAGCTCATTTGGTTGCTTTGCATCATGCCTTTTAAACAGCCTGCTTTTTCTAGTAGCTCTACTGTTGACTTGCCTATTCCACATCTTATTTTTAATTCTTCTACCGATGTAAATTTTCCATCGACTTCTCTTGCCCTTTGGATATTCTCTGCCGCAACAGTTCCAAGGCCTCCTATACTATTTAGTGGTGGTCTTATTTGATTGCCCTCTATTTTAAATTTCTTTGCATCTGATTCATACAAGTCTATTGGCAAGAAACTAAATCCTCTTTCATACATTTCTAAAACTAGTTCCAGTATTGAATACATATTTTTGTCTTTTGTTGATGCCGCATTACCTTGTATATCTATTTCACGCATCTTGTTTATAACTTTTTCTTTTCCATATATCATGCAATCACTATCAAATTCATCGGCTCTTATTGAATAGAATGCAGCATAGTAAGCAAGTGGAATATGCACTTTAAACCATGCAATTCTAAAAGCCATCGTTACATAAGCCGCAGCATGGGCTTTAGGGAACATGTATTTAATCTTTTTGCAAGATGCTATGTACCAATCAGGAACATTATTTTCTTTCATAAGTGTTTCTTGCTCTTCCGATAACCCTTTTCCTTTACGAACTGATTCCATTATCTTAAATGAAGGTTTTGGTGGCAACCCTTGTTTTATTAAGTAAAGCATTATATCATCTCTTGTACATATTGCGTCTTCCAATTTTATTGTTCCATCTTCAATTAGTGTTTGAGCATTGTTTAGCCACACGTCTGTACCATGAGAAAGTCCTGATATTCTAAGCAATTCTTCGAAAAGTGTTGGCTTTGTATCTACTAACATTCCTCGAACAAATTTTGTACCAAACTCTGGCACACCATATGTTCCAACTTCTGAATGAATTTGCTCTGGTGTTACGCCAAGTGCTTCTGTCGAGCAGAATATTGACATTGTCTCTTTATCATCTAGTGGTATTTTTTGTGGGTCCACACCTGTTATATCTTGAAGCATTCTTATCATTGTAGGGTCATCATGGCCTAGTATATCAAGTTTCAATAGATTCTGGTCTATTGAGTGATAATCGAAGTGTGTTGTTTTTATATCTGTATCAGGGTCATCTGCTGGGTGCTGCACTGGACAGAACTCATAAATTTCGTTACCCATTGGAACTACTATAATTCCACCTGGGTGCTGTCCTGTTGTTCTCTTAACACCTGTACAACCTAATGCTAGTCTTGTTATTTCTGCATTATTAACTGGTATATGTCTCTCTTCATAATATTTTTTAACGTATCCAAATGCTGTTTTATCCGCTATTGTGCCTATTGTTCCTGCTTTAAATGTTGTTCCTTTACCGAATATAACCTCTGTGTACCTATGTGCTTTCGCTTGATATTCACCAGAGAAGTTAAGGTCTATATCAGGCTCTTTATCTCCATCAAATCCCAAGAATGTTTCAAACGGGATATCCATACCATCTTTAGCTAATTTTTCGCCACAATTTGGACAAATTTTATCTGGTAAATCGAATCCATTTTTTATTCCATAGTCAGTGAAATCTGAATACTTACACTTTGGACATCTATAATGTGGCGGAAGTGAATTAACTTCTGTTATTCCTGTCATGTTAGCAACAAATGATGAACCAACACTACCTCTTGAACCAACCAAGTATCCATCTTCATTTGATTTAGCAACTAGCTTCTGCGCAATAATATACATAACGGAAAAACCATTTTTTATAATAGATTCAAGTTCTTTATCTATTCTTGCTTTTACTATCTCTGGAAGTGGATCTCCATACAATTCTACTGCTCTTTTCATTGTTATATTTCTAATCATGTCTTCACATCCATCAATGTGAGGAGTAGCTTTGTAGTCGGCTATTGGACTAATTTTTTCGCACATATCTGCAACTTTATTTGTATTTGTAACAACAACTTCATAGGCTTTTTCTTCACCTAAATAATCAAATTCCTTTAGCATTTCTTCTGTTGTTCTCAAATACAAAGGTGGTTGCTCATCTGCATCTTCGTAACCTTGTCCAGCTTGCAAAATTCTTCTATATATTTCATCTTCGGGATCCATAAAATGCACATCACATGTTGCAACACATGGCTTTCCTTGTTTATCCGCTAAATCTACAATTCTCTTATTAAAATCTTTTAAAACATCAACACCTGTAACAGTGCCATTTCTAACCATAAACATATTATTACCTAAAGGCTGAATTTCTAGATAATCATAAAAATCTGCAATTGATTCAATTTCTTCTTCAGGTTTATCTTCAACAATTGCTCTATATAGTTCTCCTTGCTCGCACGCACTACCAATTATTAAGCCTTCTGAATATTGCTTGTATATGCTTTTTAGTATTTTAGGCTTTTTATAAAAATAGTCTAAATGAGATATTGATATTAACTTATACAAATTTTTAAGACCAGCTTTATTGGTTGCAAGTATTATCGCATGATAGGATGGCAAAGTTTTAAAATTTATGCCTTCTGATAATTTATCATCGACTTCGTTTAATGTATGTATTTCTTTTTCAG
This sequence comes from uncultured Eubacteriales bacterium, assembly GCA_959598745.1. Classification (GTDB taxonomy): domain Bacteria; phylum Bacillota; class Clostridia; order TANB77; family UBA1234; genus UBA1234. The sequence continues at coordinate 53,749 of CAUGFN010000001.1, read as the reverse complement.
CAAGCATTTTAAGCATCACATTAAAAACTTTTACAAGTGTATCAACATCAGCTAGCGCTCTATGTGCAACATCAACTTCTATATTTAAATTCTCAGCTATAATTCCCAATTTATACTTTTTAAAATTGGGAAACAATTCTTTTGCAAGTGCAAGTGTATCAATATATGTATTGTCAAACTCTAATCCCAATTTTTCTGCATTATACTTTATAAATCCAACATCAAAATCAGCATTATGCGCAACAATTACAGAATCGCCAACAAACTCTAATACTCTCGGCAAAACTTTATCAATTGTTTCGGCATCTTTTACCATGTCATCTGTGATATTAGTTACCTCTACAACTCTTGGTGGTATTGGCTTTTCAGGATTTACAAAACATTCAAAAGTATCAATAACTTCACCATTCTTTACCTTCATGATACCAAACTCTGTTATTTTCTCTGTTTGCTTTGAAAGTCCTGTTGTTTCAATATCTAGTACAGAATAAACAATGTCATCTATATTTTGATTTTTACCGTTGTTTACCGAAGTAATCCTATCAGGTACTAAGTATGCCTCAACGCCATAAATGATTTTAATATCTGAATCTTTTGCAGCTTTTTTAGCCTCTGGAAATGCTTGCACAACACCATGGTCCGTAACTGCAATTGCCTTATGTCCCCATTTAATCGCCCTTTTAATAAGGTCAGTTGCAGAAGTCATTCCGTCCATTGTGCTCATTTGCGTATGCATATGAAGCTCAACACGTTTCTCTTCTGAATTATCCATTCTAATGTGCTCTTCAATCGTTGTCTCTTCAAGCGAATCTGCTATAACGCCAAACTCTTTTGAAAAAGTATTATACTCATATGTTCCAACAAGTCTAACAGCTTTAACAGATTTCATTTTAGGATTAACCTCAGAAAATTCATTAGCTTTCAAAAAGGCTTTGACATTTATAGAACTAGTACCATCATAGATATCAAAAGATATTAAGAAACCACCATTTTTCGTTTCTCTGCTATCATAATTACTAATCTTACCTTTTATAATTACCCCCGGTTGCTCTGGCGATAGATTTATTATCTTAACATCCTTTGGATCTTTTGTGTCTCTATAGCCTTTGTAAATAAGATTTTCCTCATTTTCTATATATGCCATTGAACGCTTTCTAGGAGCTCTCTTTTCTCCCTGATTTTCTGCATTTTGATTATTGTTCCAATTTTGTTGTGGCACGAAATTTGGCTTTGCATTATCCGAATTTTGCTTAGGTGCAAAACCCATCTTCATATTTGGTATATCTTGCTTTGCCTCTTTAGGTGGATTCTTTGCATGTTCTTCAGCAAGTTTTGCATTCTCTGCCAAAATATTTTTTATAATAGTTTCTTCTTTGTTTTCACATTGCTCAATTTTATCAGGTTCAAGAAAAGCAACGCTATATGTTTTGCCTGTTGTATTATGCAAAAATTCACTAATAGTTTTGTTAGCATTTTTTTGCTCCAACATAAATTTACCTTTCGATTTAAGCATAACATTTATATTATCGTTTTCGACACTAATTTCACTACCCATAAGCATTGCTCTAAGTGATATATATTTTTTAGAGAAGAAATCAATTACTTCTCCCCAATTAACTTCATTATTATCCATCATTTAAGTCCTCCAAAAAATAGTCCATATAAATATTACCACAATAATCAGAATATACAAAGGTAAAAATTTGAAAAAACGACAAATATTTTTAGGGCAATATTTAGTATTGATGCTATTCAAATTTATATATTTTATCTTCGCAAAAAGTTTTCATTTTTTAGATCTCAAACAGCTTCGCCAAGCACTATGGATGTTCTTTAGCATGAGCAAGACATAAGACTTCAAAAGAAAAAGCTTTATGCTAAGAACATCACATATTGCTAAGCGAAGAACTCGCCTTAAAAAATGAAATTCTTTTTACTCGAACATATATAAATTTGAATAGTGTTAAAAATTAGTTGATTTTTTATGTTAAGTATGCTACAATAATAGAAATACATACATAAGGTATATCTTACCTGATACTGATGAGCGTATCCTCACAGATATCGATTTATTGGTAATCTTACCTAGGAGAAAATTCCGGTGATGGTTTTAGATGCCGTGGTTGTATACTTGATTGGTGTATTAATAATCATAGAGGAGGCAGTATGGAAGTAGTTATGTAGAAGGCACGTACCGATTGTTAGTTTGGTATGTGTCTTCTATTTTTATTCCATGTTACATAAAAATATAAACACCCCTTGCTAAAATTTATAGCAAGAAGTGTTTACTTTTGATTAAAACATTTTTATAATTATTATTTTTAGTTTCATGTATTGTTTCTTTGCAAAAAGTTTATGCTTATCATTATCACAAATATAAAAAACATTTTACTTTATTAGAGATTTCAAATAAGCATTTATAAATTCATTTATTTCACCATTCATAACAGCTTCTACATTTCCTGTTTCATAATTTGTTCTATGATCTTTTACCATTGTATATGGGCAAAATACGTATGAACGAATTTGGCTTCCCCAAGCAATTTCTCTTTGAACACCCTTTAAATCTTCTATCTTTTCTTTATTTTCTCTCTCTTTTAATTCTAAAAGTTTAGATTTTAACATCTTCATTGCTGTTTCTCTGTTTTGTATTTGTGAACGTTGAGTCTGACAAGAAACAACTATATTTGTTGGTATATGAGTTATTCTTATTGCAGATTCTGTTTTATTTACGTGCTGTCCACCAGCCCCACTTGAACGATAAGTATCTACTCTTAAATCCTCAGGATTTATTATAACTTCTACATCATCTGAAATCTCAGGTATTACCTCGACTGATGCAAAAGATGTATGTCTTCTACCTGCAGAATCAAAAGGAGAAATTCTTACTAATCTATGTACGCCACTTTCGCCTTTTAAATAACCATAGCTATTTTCACCTGAAACACTAAAAGTAACACTTTTTAAACCTGCACCATCACCTTCTAAATAATCAAGTTCTTCTAACTTGTAATCGTTTTTTTCAGCCCACATAGAATACATTCTATAAAGCATTTCTGCCCAATCTTGTGATTCAGTTCCTCCTGCACCTGGATGAATTGTAATTATTGCATTATCCTTATCATGTTTACCAGAAAGTAAACTTTCAACTTCTAGATTATCTATTTTTTTAGATAATTTCTTCACATTGCCTTTTACTTCTGGAACAACACTCTCGTCATTTGCTTCATTGCCAAGTTCGATAAGAACCATTGTATCAGAAAGCATATTATATATATCTTCAAATTTCGTTACGCTGTTTTTTAATGTTTTTATTTCTTGTAATACCTTAGTTGATTTTTCCGTATCTTGCCAAAAATCGTTGTCTTTTGTTTTTTCTTCTAGTTCGACGATTTTATTTTTCTTGCCATCGATGTCAAAGAGAATCCCTTAATTCATTTAGCTTTTTCTCATATTCTTTAAGTGTTAGATTTGCTTCTTCTAACTCTAGCATTAAATCACATCCTTCTAAATATTGTTTATTTATTATATTACAAATTACCAAATGTTGCAATCTCATATATTATTCATCTATCAAAACATAAAAAGCATGATGTAGAGAAATCTCTCTATATCATGCTTTTTATATTAGGGTTTGACTACTTGCAACTCTCGACTATTTCTTTTAGCCCTACCAGTGAATAATAAGACCAAGTTGGAATATCCTCATCTAACTTTAAGGTTCTTTGCCGTCTGAAAGCCTCTTGTAAAGCAGTAAACCGTGGTGTTGATAACCGTTCCCAGCCATTTACCTCTTTTACGAACTCATATATGTCCCATGTGTACACAGCAGAACCATTTGTTTCCTTAACAGTTAAATTCAATTCTGCTGGTAAAGAGTATCCATTTCCGTCTTTTGTCTCAACTGCGTTTTCTGGAATAGCAACGTTATCGATTTCATTCTTCCAAAGGTGTCTGCCTTTAAGCCAGTCCAAACGTAAAAAAGTAACTTCAATCATTGTGAAGTCCTCCTATAAAAAAGTTTTTTTATATTTTATAAACTTATCGTTTACGTTGGATATTATATCATGTCGACATAAAAAGTCAATATTTTTTCGATTTTTATACATGTACAATTTATTTATTTTCAATTTGCTTTGTTTCGCTTAACAGTCTATCAAAATCTGATACATAATTTTTATCCTGTATAACTTTATATTTTTCATATTCATTTTCCGCTTTTTCGACTGCTTGTTTATGTGAAATCTTTCCTTTTCCTTCTATAACTTCATAATGAAAAACTTTCAAAGCATTTTCTACTTCATTTTTCCAATCCTCCATATACATAGTTATATTTCTTTCTGCATTATTTTCGGCAATATCCAAAAATAAGTTTACTAAATTATTCAAATTTTTAATTTCTTTTTCATTTAAATAATTCTTAGCAATAATTACATCAGATTTTAAAATTTTTCCATTAGGTGAGTTTTCCCAGGCAGTAAGGCCCATATGTTCTTTTTTAGAATCTACTCTGCTATAAACTATTTCAGCAGCAGTTTTTCCTGTAATTGCATAATGAAATTTGTTTTGAATAGTTTTATAAAAAGTTATTGCAGTATCACTATTTTTATCATAATCAACAGAACATTCAGCAAATATATCAGTAATTTTTTGATAAAACATTCTCTCACTTGTACGAATTAATTTAATTCTTTCAAGTAATCTTTTAAAATACTCTTGATCAAATTTCTGGGCTTTTAAAAATCTTTCGTCATTCAAGGCGAAACCTTGAACCATATAATCTTTAATTATTTTATTTGCCCAAGTTCTAAATTTAATCGCTTTCTTAGAGTTAACCCTAAAACCTATTGAAATAATCATATCCAAATTGTAGTATGGATAAATTCTTTTAACTTCACGAGTTCCTTCTATTTGAACTTGTGCAATTTTTGCACAAGTTACATTTTCGTTTAATTCTTCATCTTTATAAATATTGTTAATATGTCTTACAATTCCACTTCTATCAATATTAAAAAGTGATGCTAATGCATCCGTATTTAGCCATACATCTTCGTTTTCTAATAATACTTCTACCTTTGTATTCCCTTCTTCATCGCTATAAAATAAAATATTTTTCTCATTTCCAATCAATTTATTATCCATGCCTGTTTCTCCTAAATTTAAATATATTTTATATTATAAGTATTAACTTCCTATATGTTTGTTAAAAAGGATGTCAACAAATTTTATTTCGCTGACATCCTTTAATTTCAATTGATTTTGTCCACATTTTTATTTATCTAGTAACAACCACATCGATTGATTTTGGGTGGACAAATATCAATTTTACTACTAATTTTTGATTATTTAATTTTAACAAATGGCTCTATTATGCGTTTTTACCACAGCATTGCTTGTATTTCTTTCCACTTCCACATGGACAAGGGTCATTTCTTCCTACTTTTTCTGATTTATTTGTTTTTGGTTGTGGTTTTTCTGGACCACCAGCTTGTTGTGCGGCTTGCATGTTCATTACCATGTTTCTAATTAGGTTTACTCTTTCTACTTTTTCTCTTGGTACTAAATGCAACATCGTTTTCACAACAGTTTCGTCTATACTTGATGTCATTTCATTAAAGTAATCATAGCTCTCTCTTTGGAATTCTACAACTGGATCCTTTTGTGCATATCCTTGTAATCTTACGCTTTCCTTTAATTGTTCCATTGCATCTAGATAATCAATCCATTTTTCATCAACAGTTCTTAAAACTACAATTCTTTCTAATTCTCTTACTCTATCGCCAAGTTCTTTTTCTTTTTCTTCATATTTTTCTTTAGCTAATTCTAATACTTTCTCTTTTATTACTTCTGGATCTCTTTCTTCTCCAACTTTGTATTCTACTGTAAATGTTGTTTCTAAGTAATTTTCAAAAGCTTCTGTATTTATTGTTGAACTATCATAAACATTAAAGTATGAGTCAACAACTTCCTCAACAGTTCTCTTCAACATATTCATTATGTTGTCTCTTAAGTTTTCACCTTCTAATACTTTTCTTCTCTCATCATAAATTATATGTCTTTGTTCATTCATTATATTGTCATATTGAAGGACATTCTTTCTAGCTTGATAATGTATAGATTCAATATTCTTTTGAGCTCTTTGTATTGCACTAGTAAGCATTCCCATTTCAAGTGGCATATCTTCCGGCATATTCATAGCACTTGCAAGTGTTTGTATTCTTTCACCACCAAATAATTTCATCAAATCATCTTCAAGTGAAATATAAAATCTTGATTCACCAACATCACCTTGACGACCACTACGTCCTCTAAGCTGATTATCTATTCTTCTTGAATCGTGTCTTTCAGTACCTATGATTTTTAAACCACCTGCATTTATTACTTTTTCTCTGTCTTCTTTTACGTTTTTATCTAGCTTATCATATATTTCTTTATACTCTTTTCTAACTGCTAAAATATCTTCATCATCTGTCTCATTTAAACTTATGGCATTCATGATAACATCTTCTGTATATCCACGTTTTTTCAGTTCATGTTTTGCAAGTGCTTCTGTATTACCACCAAGCATTATATCTGTACCTCTACCTGCCATGTTTGTAGCTATTGTAACAGCACCAAACTTACCTGCTTGGGCAACAATTTCAGCTTCTTTCTCGTGATATTTAGCATTCAACACTTCATGCTTTATTCCTTCTTTTTTTAGCATATCACTTAGTTCTTCAGATTTTTCTATATTTGTAGTACCAACTAGCACTGGTTGTCCTTTTTCATTACTAGCTCTAATATCCTTTACAACTTCACGAAGTTTTGCTCTTCTAGTTCTATATACTAAGTCGTTTTTATCATCTCTTATCATAGGTCTGTTAGTTGGAATTTCTACAACATCTAGGCCATATATTTCTCTAAATTCCTCTTCTTCTGTAAGGGCTGTACCTGTCATACCACAAAGCTTATTGTATAGCTTGAAGTAATTTTGGAAAGTGATTGTTGCAAGTGTTTTATTTTCATTTGCAACTTTTACGTTTTCTTTAGCTTCTATAGCTTGGTGTAATCCTTCGCTATATCTTCTTCCATACATTATTCTTCCTGTATGCTCGTCAACTATTAAAACTTCTCCATCTTTAACAATGTAATCTACATCTTTCTTCATTACACCATTTGCAGCTAATGCTTTATTTATATGGTGAAGTAGTGTCATATTATCCAAATCTGATAAGTTTTCAACGCCGAAATATTTCTCAGCCTTCCTTGTACCAGTACTTGTTAATGTAGCTCTTCTTGTTTTCAAATCTACAATATAGTCATATTGCATATCCTCTTCAGATTCTTCTTCTTTATTATCGTCTTTAGTTATTACTTTAGCTTTCAAGCCCTTTACAAATTTATCCGCTGTTTTATATAATTCATTAGCTTTATCTGATGGTCCTGAAATAATAAGCGGTGTACGAGCTTCATCAATTAAAATACTATCTATCTCATCGACAATCGCATAATTTAACTCTCTTTGAACCATTTGATTTTTTTGTATAACCATATTGTCTCTTAAATAATCGAAACCAAATTCATTATTTGTTCCATATGTTATATCTGCAGCATATGCAGCTTTTCTATCTTCTGGAGATAAATCATGTAATATAAGTCCTACGCTCAAACCAAGGAAATTATATAGTTTTCCCATTTCTTCTCCTTGTGTTCTAGCTAAGTAATCATTTACTGTAACTAAGTGTGCACCTTTTCCCTCTAACGCATTTAAATACAATGCTAGTGAAGCTGTTAATGTTTTTCCTTCACCTGTTTTCATTTCTGCTATTCTTCCTTGATGCAAAATTATTGCACCCATTAATTGAACATCAAAAGGTCTTTTGCCAAATACTCTCTTTGAGCCTTCTCTTGCAACCGCATATGCTTCAACTAAAATATCATTTAGTGTTTGCCCATTTGCAAGTCTGCTTTTGAATTCATCTGTTTTTGCTCTTAGCTCTGCATCTGATAATTTCTCCATCTCTGGTTCTAATTTATTTATGTCATCTACGTAATGTCTTATTTTATTAATTTCTTTCTCACTATAACTTTTAAAAAGTTTACTTAAAAAACCCATCTTTATCCTCCTGTAACTGAATGTTTCTCTTTATTGCCTTAGATTCTCTATAGGATGAACAATCTCTAGCAATTAAATACTAGCAAAAACAACATGAATTGCATTTTGCTTTTATTGTTTTTTTATATAAAATAAGGACAACTTAAAACTTGTTAGATGAATTATCTTACCCTCTTTTACCATCTAACAAATTTAAAGAAGTCCTCTTTTTAATTATTTTTCTAATATTACTTTTCCTTCATCTATTTCACAAGCAGCAGTTGTGACGTCTGATTCTGCCTTAACATTTGTTAATTTTGGACTTCCTTGTGAAATTTGTCTTGCTCTTTTAGCTGTTCCAATTACTAAAGAATACTTGCTTGGATTTCTCTTTAATAAACTTTGTAATGTAGGTCTAACTATCATTTTTATTCCTCCTTTAAAAATTAATCTTCATTGTTTATACTTTCCTCAATATCCTCATCTGTATCTTTTTCTAATCTATTTGCAACTGTTTCTGGTTGAACAGCAGACAAAACAACATGATCACTGTCCATCATAATAACTGCCCTTGTTCTTCTTCCATAAGTAGCATCTACCAATTTTCCATTATCTCTTGCATCTTGTATTATTCTTTTTATTGGTGCTGACTCCGGTGAAACTATAGCAATAAGTCTATCTGCTGAAATTATGTTTCCAAAACCTATGTTTATAAACTTCATTATATCACTCCTTATTACTCTATATTCTGTATTTGCTCTCTTATATTTTCTATTTCATTTTTCATCTCAACAACCAATTGAGTAATATCTAGACAATTTGCTTTTGAACCAATCGTATTTGTCTCTCGATTCATTTCTTGAAGTAAAAAGTCCAATTTTTTACCTATTGGTCCATCAGAATCTAACATATTTTCTAATGATTTTATATGACTTTTAAGTCTTGTTACTTCTTCACATATACTTGACTTATCTGCAAATAAAACTATCTCCTGTCCTAATCTATTTTCATCCATAATTTCATTCGCCTTAAGCTCTATTGCTCTGTTTAATAGCTTTTCTCTATACTCTTCTAATAAGTTTGAAGACCTTTCCTCGGCCTTTTCTACATAACAACTTATCTTTGCTAGCCTATTTTTTATATCATCCGCCAATCTTTTTCCTTCTACTTCACGAGCTAAAGAAATACTATTTATAGCCATCTCCAAAGCTTTTTGAAGCTCGTTCCAATATAGGTCCTCGTCCGAGTCAACATCAATAGTAACTATATCCGGCATTCTCATAATAGACGTTGCAGTAATATCATCCGTGATTCCTAAAGTATTAACTAACTCTCTCATCTCTTTGACGTATATTTCTGCCAAACCTTTGTCTACTCTTATATTTCTGCCCTCACTACTCATATTTACCAAAGAAATTGAAACATCTATTTTTCCTCTTGAAAGATTCTTGGAAATATAACTTCTTACTTTATCTTCAATCGAAGAAAGATATCTTGGCATTCTTATTGATATATCATTATATCTATGATTTACTGCCTTTATTTCAACAGTATACTCTCTAGAATTGCTCTCGTATTTTCCAAGTCCAAAACCTGTCATACTTTTAATCATAATTATTTTTTCTTTCCCTTCGATTTATTATCTTTCTCTTTCGCTTTTACGAATACAACAATTAATTTTATAATATAATATATTAAAAATCCTATTGGAAAAACAACATTCAATTTATTAAACGGAAAAGCAAACTCTAAATATGTTCCTGGTAGCAATGCTGCTGATATAGCAAGCACCGTCAATTCGATTCCGTACATACCAGTTGACATACTATCTTTCTTATATGCTCTTATAAATGTAATAATAGCTGCCAATAAAAATATTATGCCAAACACATTAATCCATTTAGTTACGGTTGGATAGTTATAATTGTATATAGTAAAAGCACTATCTACTATTCCATAAAATACTTCTACTAAAAGTAACATTAATCCAACTCCACAAAGTGAATCTATTAATTTGTTCTTATCCGTATAATTCATTCTTCTTACTCCTTTTAATAATTACTAAAGCTTATCTAATTCATATATAGCCATCGCAAGAGTTATAAAACCTGCTGTTTCAGTCCTTAATATTCTAGGACCTAAAGAAACTTTCTTCATGTTGGTTAATTCCGACAATATTTCTATATCACCATCAGAAAAACCGCCCTCTGGACCTACGACAATAGCTATATTTTTAACATTTTCATCCATATTTCTCAACACATTTTTTATATAATTTTCTTTTTCACACTCATATGGCACTATAACTATATCATATTTTGAAAGTTTTTCAATGCTATTTTTTAAATTAATTGCTTTTTCAACATATGGAATCTTTTGTCTACCACTTTGTGTAGCGGCCTCTTTTGCTATTTTTTGCCAACGTTCGATTTTTTTACTTTCATTCTTCTCATCTAATTTAACAATTACTCTATCCATAATCACTGGCACAATACCACTTACGCCTAATTCTGTACACTTTTGTACAATTAATTCCATCTTACCTGCTTTTGGCAAGCCTTGAAAAAGTACGACATTCACATTAGGCTCCGTCGTGTCATTTGATATTTCTAAGATATCTAATATTATCTCGTTTTGATTCATATCACTTATTTTAGTGTAGAATCTAGTACCACCTTCATTACAAACCTCTAATTTATCTCCATTTTGATATCTTAAAACATTTTTTATATGATTTAAGTCTTCACCTTGTATAATTATTTTATTTCCTTCTGTTTGATTATTTTTTATATAAAAAGTAGACATCAATCTCTCCTTTTAAAAGAATCTTCTTCTTTTTCCAGTTTCAAAGTTTTCTCCACTAATTTCTGCAAATTTCTTTAGTAGTTCTCTTTGCTCATTATTTAACTTTTTAGGCACATCTACAATCACAGTAAAGTACAAGTCACCAACGCCTCTGCCATTTATGTTCTTTATTCCTTTACCCTTTAAAGTAAATATTGAACCTGTTTGCGTTCCTTCTGTCAAATCATATTGCTCCTCGCCAGTCAATGTAGGTACTTTTATTATCGCACCTAATGCTGCTTCAGCAAATGAAACATGGACATTGCAGAATATACTATCGCCTTTTCTTGTGAATATTGCATGATTTCTAACAGCTACAGTTATATATAAATTTCCAGCTGGACCACCACGAAGTCCTGGTTCACCTTCGCCATTTAATGATATAACTTGACCATTATCAATTCCAGCTGGTATTGATACTTTAATTCTTCTTTGGTTTCTAACAGTACCTCTGCCCTTGCAAGTATCACATGGATTGCTTATAACGCTTCCTGTTCCTCCACAGTTATCACAAGTTCTAACACTTGCAAAAGATCCAAGTATCGTATTTTGAGTAACTCTTACTTGTCCTGTACCATTACAAACCTTACAAGTCTCTGGTTTTGTGCCTGGTTTAGCACCTGTTCCTCCACAAGTATCGCATTGCTCTTCTCTATTTATTGTTATTTCTTTGTTAACACCAAAAGCTGCCTCTTCAAAAGTTATTTCAACTCTTACTTTTAAATCTCTTCCTCTTACTGGACCATTTCTAGAATTACGTCCTCTTGAACTGCCACCTCCGAAAAAAGATGAGAATATATCGTTCAAATCAAAGTCCACTCCTGAGAATCCTGCACCACCAGAGAAACCATCAAACCCGCTGAAGCCACTAAAATCACTAGAATAACCATTAGCTCCGCTATGCCCAAATTGGTCATACATATTACGTTTTTGCTTATCTGATAAAACTTCATAAGCCTCATTTACTTCTTTGAATTTCTTTTCTGCTTCTTCTTTATTATCCGGATTTGCGTCTGGATGATATTTTTTAGCCAATTTTCTATATGCTTTCTTTAATTCTTCATCCGTTGCTGTTTTTGAAACACCCAAAACCTCATAATAATCTCTTTTTTGTTCTGCCATTAATTAATCCCCCTTAGCACTTAAAAGCACTTAATCTCGCAAATTATATATTTACACGAATAGACGACAAAAATGTCGCCTTATTCAAATATATAACTGTCTTTTCTAAACCAAGGGCGGATAAAATCCGCCCTATTTTTTAATTAATTACTCAACTTTGTAATCTGCATCATATACCGTGCCATCATTACCTTGGTTTGGGTTGCTGTTTGCATTATTTCCATTTGCTGCGTTAGGATCTGCATTTGCTCCTGCCGCATTTGCACCAGCGTTAGCATATAACTTTTCAGAAATTTTATAGAATTCTTGAGTTAATTTCTCTGTTGCAGATTTAATAGCTTCAACGTCTGTTCCTTCTAATGTTTTCTTAACATTATCTAGCTCAGCTTGAACTTTAGCTCTCTCTTCTGCACTTACTTTATCTCCTAAATCATTCAATGTTTTTTCTGTATTGTATACAAGTGAGTCAGCATTGTTTCTAACTTCAATAGCTTCTTTATTCTTTCTATCTTCTTCAGCATGTGCTTCAGCCTCTTTAACAGCTTGCTCTATTTCATTCTCTGTTAAGTTTGTACTTGCTGTGATAACAATCTTTTGCTCGTTACCTGTTCCCATATCTTTAGCTGATACGTGAACAATACCGTTAGCATCTATATCGAATGTAACTTCGATTTGTGGTACTCCTCTTGGAGCTGCTGGAATTCCTGTTAATTGGAATCTACCAAGTGTCTTGTTGTATGCTGCCATTTCTCTTTCGCCTTGTAATACGTGAACTTCTACACTTGTTTGACCATCTGCAGCTGTTGAGAATATTTGTGATTTCTTTGTTGGGATTGTTGTATTTCTTTCAATCAACTTAGTAAATACACCACCAAATGTTTCAATACCAAGTGATAATGGTGTTACGTCTAGTAAAACTAGGTCTTTAACATCACCAGATAATACACCTGCTTGAATTGCTGCACCAATTGCAACACATTCATCTGGGTTTATACCTTTGTGTGGCTCTTTACCCGTAACTCTCTTAACTGTTTCTTGTACTAGAGGTACTCTTGATGAACCACCTACTAGAATTATTTTATCTAGTTTATCTGCTGTCAAGTTAGCATCTTTCAAAGCTTGATTCATTGGACCAACTGTTGAATCAACTAGGTCTCTGATTAATTCTTCAAATTTTGCTCTTGTAAGTGTAATGTTCATATGTTTTGGTCCTGTGCTATCAGCTGTAATATATGGCAAATTGATATCTGTTTGGCTCATGCTAGATAATTCTATTTTAGCCTTCTCACTAGCTTCCTTTAATCTTTGCATAACCGCTGGATCTGTTGATAAATCTATTCCTTGGTCTTTCTTGAATTCATCGATTAAGTATTTCATTATTCTTTCATCGAAGTCATCTCCACCTAGTCTGTTGTTACCACTTGTTGCTAAAACTTCGAATACGCCATCACCAATTTCTAGGATAGATACATCAAATGTACCACCACCTAAGTCATAAACCATTATCTTTTGCTCATCGCCTTTATCTAGACCATAAGCAAGTGATGCTGCTGTTGGCTCGTTTATAATTCTTAAAACTTCAAGTCCTGCAATTCTACCTGCATCTTTTGTTGCTTGTCTTTGAGAATCACTAAAGTAAGCTGGAACTGTTATAACAGCTTGAGTTACTTTTTGTCCTAAATAGTTTTCTGCATCTGACTTTAATTTTTGAAGTATCATTGCTGAGATTTCTTGTGGTGTATATGTTGCAGAATCTATTTTTACTTTTCTATCTGTACCCATATCTCTTTTAATAGAAGATATTGTTCTGTCGTGGTTTGTTACTGCTTGTCTTTTAGCAATTTTACCAACTAATCTTTCTCCTGTTTTTGTAAATGCTACAACTGATGGAGTTGTTCTATCTCCTTCTGCATTAGGTATAACAACTGGTTCTCCACCTTCCATAACTGCTACGCATGAGTTTGTTGTTCCTAAATCAATACCAATAATTTTTGACATAATAATCATCCTTTCTTTCCTGCCATTTTCTAATGGCACTATATATATATTTAATTTTATTTTTTAACTTAGTTTGCCACTTTAACCATTGCATGTCTTAATACTCTATCGCCTATTTTATACCCTGATCTAAGTTCTTCAACAATTTCTTGTTCTCCATAATCCTTACTTTCAATATGCATTACTGCATCATGAAACTCTGGATTAAATGTTTCTTTAACAGTTGGTATAAGTTCGACATTGAATTCTTTCATTACATCTTGCATTTGCTTATGTATAAGCTCAAAACCTTCTTTTGCCTTAGGATCTGTTGTTTCTGCTGCAACTGCTTTGTCTAAGTTATCCAAAACAGCTATATACTTTGTAACAACATCTCCAACAGCAAGTGAATATATCTTTTCTTTTTCTTTCATCACTCTTTTCTTATAATTATCAAATTCTGCCGCTGTTCTTTGTAAATGTTCATAATATTTTTCGTTTTCCTTCTTTAGTTTTTCTATTTCGTTGTTTAGGTCCTTGATAGATATTTCCTCTTTTTCCTCTAATTCTTCATTCTTTATCTTCTCGTTTTCTGCCATCAACTTCTCCCCCTTGTTTTATTTTTTCTTGTATAGAATCTCCTATATACTTAATTACTGGAATTACTTTTTTGTAATCCATTCTCTTTGGTCCTATTATGCCTATCGTTCCAACTTCTTTTTCGTTTATTGATTGCTTATATGTTATTATTGTAAAATCTTTCAAATCGTCAAATGCTGTTTCTTGTCCGATATACACATTAATATTTCCGTCATAACCAGACTTTATAAGTTCTTTTATTGCATCTTGAGTTTCTATTATGTTTAAGAAGTTTTTAAGTGTCTTTTCTTTCTTTAGTTCCGGCAAGTTAAGCATGTTTCTAGTTCCATCTAAGTATATCTCAGAATTTTCTTCTGTAAGTAAATTGTTCAACTCCATAACTAAAGGTATTACTGTGTTGCTAATATTGTAAAGCTCGTTTTCTATATGAGTATTTATATTGTCATATACTTCTTTGAAGTTCATGCCTTTAAATTTATAATTTAAAAAGTTATTAAATATTTCAATATTTTCGTTTGGGATATCGCCATCATACCTTACAACGCTCTCTTTTATAATTCCGTTGTCTGCCAAAATCACAATCATAAGTCTATCATGTCCAATTTTTACTAATTTTATTTCTTCAACTGTACATGACTCTATTTGTGGTCCAGCAGCAATTGATGCGTAATTTGTGATTCTAGATAAAACATTTGATGCTTCTTTTATTAATTCATCAAGCTTTATTACGTCTTCCTTCAATGTGTTATCAATAATTTCTTTTTCTTTTGGTGTCAATGTCTTTTCCTTCATAATCAAATCGACATACAATCTGTATCCTTTGCTTGATGGAATTCTTCCTGCTGAAGTATGAGGTTGTTCCAAATATCCAAGTTCCTCCAAGCTAGCCATTTCATTTCTTATAGTAGCAGGACTAAAACCTAAGTTATATTCATTTGCTATTTTTGTAGAACCGACCGGCTCTGCTGTCGCATTATATTCTTCTATGACAGCCTCCAATATCTTCTTTTTTCTATCATCCAAAATCAATTTTTTCACCTTCTTTGCATTAGCACTCGACATACCTAAGTGCTAACAACATAATAAAAATATCACTTCTTTTAGCACTTGTCAATACCAAGTGCTAAAAATTTGTACCAACTTTTTATTTAATTTTTATCTTTAATTGTAAGCTTAGAGCTACAAGAATTTTAAAGGTTGTAGATTTAAAATTTTTGTGTGAATTTTTTGTAAACATTATCACATTGTAACCTCCCTACTTATTTTTACTATCAAAAAAAGAATTAAATGTTTTCCATCTAATTCTTTTTAATCCTCGTAATCTATATACATATATAAATCTGTGTCTGAATCTAAAAATTCGTTTATCTTTTTATCAACATCTGTATCAAGTTTGCTAATTCTAATATAGTTATTTCCTATCTTTACAAGCGGATCAACATATCTTAAATCCATTCCTATCTTTGTACAATACTTTTTTTCAACTTTATTAAACTTAGTATAGACCTTACGCAACTCAGGTAAATAACGCCATCTATCGCTAATACGTTTATCACTGCAATTCAATCCAATATCCATAATAACTTTATCGGTTGACGTATACAAATCTCTTCTTCTAATTACGCCTCTTCTTACCATCGGAGCCAACGTATCAGTTATAAATTTCATTGCCATTTTTGCTTCATATGACCTATATTTTTCTCCGCACTCAATACTTACTAAGCAGAATTTTTTGGCCAAATGTACGGTATTAAAGCAAAATTCCGGCATATTATCATCATTCGGCACTACAACCAAATCTTCATAAAACTCTTTAATTTCATCTAACGTGCAAATGTTTGATAAATATGCTGTATGCAAAAAATATTCTAATGTATGTGCACAAAGTGTTGGTCTAATGTTATAGCCAAGCGGAAAATCTGTATAATCGCAAATTTCATCGATATTTATATTATTATCAAATAAATATGCAAAAAGTTTGTCAGAACCGACAATTACATCATAATTAGTTAGTGCATTGTCATTCTTGTCAAAATTAATCTCATCGATATATGTTGTAGCATAAGAAAATGCCGGCACAGAAATATCATGAAGCATTGCTGATAGCACCTTATTTTTATTGGTAATAAAATTATTCAATATTAGCGCTAAACCAATGCTATGGTCTAATACAGAGTATTTATATTTATATAAGTTAAAACCACTAAGATTTATTCCCGCATTTATATCAATTCCATTTAATCTAGCAAGTTCCGGGAAGTCAACAATTTCCTTTATAAACTCTGGCACTTTTTCCGAATAGATTTGATGCAAAGCTGCAATTTTCTCATCCTGTGTATCATAATAAGACATTTTCTCACCTCTTTTCACGCTTCATAGTATAGCATAATATTTAGCATAATTCAATCGGAATTGTTGATACTACGCAAAATATTAGACTCTACTCTATTTTTAAATCTTTTGAGAGATTTAATTCTTCACTAAACTGTTGTATAAAAAAGTGGACCTTAATTGTTAAATCTTTCTCATAACAATTTGAGGCCCACGTTAACTCTATGTATAATACTTTATTTTAGTTCACTTCTGTTTTCTTTTATTACGTCAATCTTTTCTTGTAAATTCTGTTCCAATTCAGCAAGTATTTCATCTGCGTACTTCTTCGTTCCATTTATCAAATCTTTTGAAAAGGCATTTGCACTATCTATTATTTCTGCCTTTTGTTCATATGCTTTCTTTGTTATCTCATGTTCATCAATCATTGCAATTATTCTATTTTCTGCCTCTTTTATAAGTTGATTAGCTTCTTTTTGAGCATCAACTAAAATCTTTTGCCTTTCTTCTTTTACCCATTTTGCTTGTTTTAATTCATCTGGTAATTTCATTTTTATTTCATTAACTACATCGATAATGGCATCTTTATCAACTAAAGATTTTTTAGTTAGTGGTATATTAGAACTTCTATCTAACATTTCTTCTAATGTTTCTAATAACGTTAAAACCTCCATAACGTCCTACTCCTTTCGTTTATAAAAACTCAATATATTTCTTCCATATCTTTTGTAGTTATACTTTGTAAACCCTTCAATCTCGTCAGGTGCATCTTCATTAGTATCTGTTTCCATTATAATTATACCGTTGTCTGATAACAATTCGTATTCCCACATTTTCCTTATTGCGTCTACGCCCATCTCTTTATTATATGGAGGATCTATATACGCAATATCTATCTTTTCGCCTTTCAACTTTTTCAAGGCTACCTTATAGTCTGTATTATAAATACGAGTACAATCTTCAATTCTTCCCTTTTTAACGTTTTCCTTTATAACCTTTACACATGCTGGATTCAAATCAATTAGTATTGCACTTTTGGCTCCTCTGCTTATCGCTTCAATGCCTATTGCACCGCTACCAGCAAATAAGTCTAAAAACGTAGCATCAAGAACATCTATAGTTAATATACTAAACAATGCTTCTTTTACCACCTCACGTGTTGGTCTTGTTGAATCACCATCAATTGTATTTAATTTCATACCTCTTAAATTTCCTGAAACTACTCGCATATATAACCTCTCTATGCTATATTTTAATATATTTTCAAAAAATGTCAACCATTGTAACACAATTGTAACATAAATGTAAAAATATGGTTTGTGTCTATTTTAATATCTTTTTCAAAAAACTTTGTCTGTGTATCATACATGGACCAAATTCTTTTAATGCCTTGACGTGCGCCTTAGTCCCATACCCCTTATGCTTTTCAAACCCATACATTGGAAAGATTTTATCATATTCTCTCATCATTCTATCCCTTGTGACTTTTGCAATTATTGATGCTGCACCTATTGAAATGCTAAGAGCATCTCCTTTTATTATAGGCAAGTATGGTATTCCATCTGTATCTACTTTCTTTTCAGCATCTATTAAAATAAAATCTGGTTTGACTTTTAAATCTTCAATTGCAAGTTTCATAGCTTTTCTAGTTGCATTAAGAATATTTATTTCATCTATTACTGTATGATCAACTATTCCTACACCCCATGCCAATGCATTATTTATTATATCATCATAAAGTTTCTCTCTCTTCTTCTCGGAAAGCTTTTTAGAATCATTTACACCTTCTATTAATGCATCTTTCGGTAAAATTACTGCGGCAGCTACTACAGGACCCGCAAGTGGTCCTCTTCCAGCTTCATCAATTCCAGCTATGCATTTATATCCTTTTTCGTATGCTTCTTTTTCAAATTTACTAAGTTCAATAAGTCTTTCTCTTTCTTCTTCTCTCATTTGTACATTCACCCCGAAACATAGTATCATATATTAGATAAAATCGCAAATGTATTTAAAATATTAATTTTTAGGCAGTTTTAAAGGCTAGGTAAATCAACTAACTTACCTAGCCTTGTTAAGAGGATGATTATTATGAATACTCTACGCGTTTTGTTCCTCGACATTACTATTTTCTATATTTTCGTCTTTTTCAACTTCTAGTTTTGAAATAGACACTTCATAAGCTCTTCTTGTTTCAGATGTTCCGTCTTCAAATTTCTTTTCGTACAATCTACTTTGAATTCTTCCCCAAATCTTAATTCTTTCACCAACACTCATGTTTTGGCAAAATCTTGCGTTTCTGCCCCATGCTATACATGGTATATAATCTGACTTGTTGTATGCTCTATTAACTGCAAGCAAGATATCTGCAATTTCTCTACCAAATGGTGTTGTTCTATAAATAGGTTTTTTACATATGAAACCATCTAAAATTATTTCATTAGGGTTTTGATCTTCACTAATTTCTTCTACTTCTTTCATGTCCTTAACAAATACTGTCAAAACAAGTTTATTCTTTTCGTTCTCATAATTATTGTAAGATCTAAATTGGCCATCAATAATAACTTTTTGACCTACTTTAAAATTTTCATCTAGAATTCTCTCTGATGCAGTAACTGGAATGATGTCACTATTCTCACTTAATCTAGGAACTTCTAAATCAAATGTATAGAATCCCTCTCCGTATACTTCATGGCTAAATTGTTTATCAGAAACAATAGTACCAATAAGTGTAATTATGTTGTTATCACTATAATTTACCACTTTTTTATCCCCCTCATTCGCATTTTAATATGTTTTCTAATGTAATCTTATTCCCATTATAGGAATTTTATTCCTGAACACAAGTCTTATTTTACCATAATTTTATATTCTTGTCTACATAATTTTACAAAAATGTCTACTTTTTTTGTAAAAGTATTATTTTTACTTATTATTATCTACCTTATTCATTTTAATATTACTTGCTTTAGCCTTCACAAAAATACGTTCATGCCGATTTAACACACATTTTATTCAAAATCCGATTAATTTTTGTATATACATTACATTTTATAACATATATTAAAAATAGACATGATGTTTTCTAGCATAGAAAAAGTGCCAGAAAAGAATTTACATTCCATTCTAGCACTTAAACTTTAGAAGCGATTAGAACTTATGCACAATTATGTGCAATTTTTCAATCGCAAGAGTATGCGTCCTGAACATCCTTACTGCACTTTTCGAGCTGTACAGAATACTCCACCAATCCGACAATCTCCACAAGTGCGATGGCTGCCTTTATTTTAGCAACGTTCTGGACCGTTTTGAACATATACTGCTCCATCCTAGGATCTTTACGCAGTTTGCAAAGAATTTCATCGATGGTATCATCGTCAGGCATATATTCCACGTTTGAGATGTGGAACCCGGTCTCATCACAATAGATTTCAACCGTCTTGTAGCTTTCAAGCTCTTTGTTTATTTTGTAGAGCTTTTCTTCTTCTTCGCTTATATTATGTTCCAAAGATTCGACATCATCCTTACGAGTCTCTAATCGCGCAGTAACTTCGGCAAAACTCTTTCTGAGTTCTTCTAACTCCACTTTTAGTCTCACGTACTCTTCATTGCATTGGTTAGCCTTGTTTCGAATCTCTTCTTTTTCATTTTGTATTTCTGTGAGATTTACTTTGGCTCTTTCAAGTTTTTCTTTCATCTCAGAAAGATTTTTTTTGCTTTCCTCCGCCTGCTCGTTTAGTTCGCTTTCGCGATTCCGGAACGTCGGAGCACTTTCCTTTTCGTAACTCACATTCGGCTCGCTTTCAATGATTTCAGTTGTTTCTGACATACTATTTACCTCTTTTCTCTTTATCTCAAGACCTGTTTTTCTCTTATACCGACTTTCATTTCGCTCCAAATCACGGTTGTACTCCTTGAATCTGACACCAGTCTTTTCCTTCAAAGCTTCGAGAAACGTTTCTGCCGAGCAGTTAAACTCGTTGGCGAGTTGCGTCTTTGTATATCCTGCTTTGACGTACTCTCTGATGGACCTTAATTCCTTAGAACGACCATTAATGTACAATGTTGTTCCCATTTCTACAAATCTCCTTTTCAACCATCCTGATGAGCAAGTCAATTCCTGCAAGAATGTCTTTACTACTCGAACTTTTAAGTAGCTCACTTACTTGCTCAGACATTTCTTCGCTTGTTTTCGTCAGAATGTACTCTTTCCTTTGTATTCTTCCTAATGATGCACTTTTTTGCGTCTTATAAACATGCCGTTCATATGGTTTATGTGGTTTATGCGGATGTCTAAGATAGCTTTGATAGTCCTTCCCATTTTTATAGCAATATTTCCGCATTGTGTAATACACCATCCCTTGGCTTATACCACACTGGTTCGAAATACATGCCACATCTCCTGCGTTTTCTAACCATACTTCCTCAATGTCTGCTAACCGCTGTGCTGTTGTTTCCAAAAATTATGCCTCCTTCAAAGTCCATGTTTTTTCGCCCATAGTTATGGGCTTTCCTCCTATAGCGATAAACTTCGACATAGATTATAGCATATTTCCCGCATACAGTCAACATAATTTATCTATGTTTTTACAGCCGCCGTCACTAAAACTCCTACATTGTCTTTGTATATCTTTTCGAACTGAGAAATTGGTAGCGGATTTTGTCCCATGCCTGTTTCGAACGTGTATCCAGGTCTATTGTATTTTGATATGTACCAATCTCTATATCCTGCATAACTATTTGTTTCTTTCTCATCATCTAATGTGTATGTACTAATTCTGGCAAATTCTTTTCCCAATTCTTCTGCACCTACCGGCTCGAATTCCAAATATCTCCAATATATTATTTCTCCTTGTGTATGATATGATAAAATCAATTTGAAATCATGTGCAAGTGTATAATTGTACAAAGCTAATGATTCCGGCTCAGTTAAAGGTCCGGTAACCAACAAAATCTCTTGGTGCTGGTCTTACAAAACCTTGTTTAAACTTGTTTTCACGTGCAAGTTGCCATTCGGCGGGAAATTGCAAATTCAAATCTACTCCGCACAATATTAGCTTTCCAACCGTTTGGAAAAGGAATATTGGGATATCCACTAGCTATATTTCTGGCATTCATATATGCTGACGAACGCACTGGCAATTGCCAAAGCACTAAATCCACTCCATCTGGATTTGCCATAGGTGCTATATAAATTGTTGTTTCATTAAATATCTTTTTTGCATCATAGCCAAATATATTTCCTTCACTTTCATATGCCTTTGCAAAATCCTCAATAAATTTCATAAACACAACCGAATTAATCCATTCGTTTGCATGGATTGATGCACTATAAAAAACTTCTTTGCTTCCGTTTCCTATTTTTATTACTGGCAAATTCTTTCCCATTATACTTCTGCCATAATAGCTATATTCTAAAAAAGGATACTTTGTAACTAAAGCATTTATATTTCTCATCATAATGCTATATGGATATATTATATCTGTAGGAACTATATCAAAAAGTTTACCATTTAAATACGGCATTAGTGCATTCCAAGTCGCTATGCCAACGATTCCATCCAGTTGTAGCCCAAATTCTTTTTGAAAGTTCTTTACTGCCTCCATTGTTTGATTTCCATATATTCCATCCACATTTCCTGCATAGTATTCCAACTTTTTTAAGGTGCTTTGTAACCATTCAACATAAGCACCACTCGAACCATATCTTAAAACTGGCATAAAAATCACTCTCCTCTTTTTAAGTTTATTTTTGTGCCATAAGTTTTATTCTTTTTATTTTTAGTCGTTGATATTTTGGGTTGTTTCAAAATATCAATTAGCCCCAACCACTTTTAAAATTTGTCTCCCTTCGTGATTTATTTCATAGTTATCTTGATAAATCATTTCAGAAACCAGAACTATTTCGTAACCTAAATCTTTTATTGTCCTTATTATTTGGTTTAATCCCTCTGCCGTATGCTTTGTATCATTATGCATCAAAATTATACTTCCATTTCTTATTTTCTCTTTTATTCTTTTGCACATTTCATCTGGTGTTTTTCCTGTATAATCTAATGTGTCTATATCCCATTGAATAACTTGCATTTCTAAACTTTTAGCCGCCTCTATTACAGTATTATTATATTCACCATAAGGACCTCTATATAGTTTTACTTCTTCACCAGTTATATTCCTTATTTTCTCATTGCACTTTTTCATATCATCAACATTTGTATCGAAAGATAAGGTATTTACATGTGCATGTGAATTTGAATGATTGCCTATGTCCATTCCATTATCATGTACTAATTTTACTTCATCTGGGTATTTTTTAACAAAGTCTCCTACCATGAAGAACGCTGCTTTCACATCGTTTTCGGTCAATGTGTTTATGATATCTGGTATGTCATCAGCTCCCCATGCACAATCAAATGTTAATGCTACAACTTTATCTTCTGTTTCTACGCTATATATCGGAAGCAATCTATAATTTGCCGCCGTTTCTAATATCTTCTCAACTATTGTATTCCCACAACCGCATGCTAATATTAAAACGAATATGCTTATTACTGCAAATAAAAACATTTTTGCATTTATAACAACAAACTTATTTTTCAAATTAAACACCCCCATACATATTGTATGAAAGCAATTTCACAAATATAATTACATCAGCTATAAAAATTTTAGTTGTAAGTTATTTTTATTGAAAAATCTCTTTTATTAACAGACTTAAACATTCACATTTCTCTTATTTTCTTCATATTCTATAATTAGAAAAGGAGGAAATGCTATGTTTGAAAATGAAAAATTTGACCGTCCTGATTTTTGCGATTTTAAAACAATAATTGAAAAATTCCTAACGATATGTTTACCTGTAACAACAACACCTTGCGCAAAAGTTGGAAACATTAAAACAGAATGCTGTGGCACACCAATCGTTGTTCCAAGAAAGCATGATATTTGTTGTGATGAAATGCAAAAGAACGGTTGCTGTAAGTACACTATTATTCAAAAGATGAAAGTTGAGATTCCTATCGACTTTACTGCTGACACTAAAGTTGATGATTTATTTGTTGATTGTGAATTTAAGCATGACAAGGACCACTGCGACAAAGATCATTGTGAAAAAGACCACTGCGACACTTGTCAAAAAGACATTTGCCCAAAAGACCATTGCGATAAAAAGCCTTGGTAACATCATTTAAGAAAATTATAACCATTAATCGAAACAGTGTAATTTTAATATATTTCAAACTTAAATCAAAAAAATTAATGTTTCTTTATAATGTAAAAACGGCTTTAAAAAATTCTCATTTATAAGTTGACTAAAAAATAGGATTTGAATCGTTGATTTGATTCAAATCCTATTTTTAAATTTTTTCGCATACAAATTTTAATCTAAAACTATTTTTGAGATATTTTTTCTAAATATTTGTATGTCTCCATTACTTCTTCTCTTGTCATATCTTGACTTACTGATTCTTTCATAGTAATCGTTACATACTTTCCATCTCTCTTAATTTCTTTTATATTTTCTAGCCCTGTTAGCTCGCTATTATTAACATCTTTTAACTCATTCATATATTGCTCATATGCTTGTTTTCCCGCTTCCTCATTATCATACATATAACAATAACTATAATTTACTACTTGGTCTCCACTAAAATCAAATATTATATAATAAGCATTTCCAAAATTAAAAACTGCTCTATCCTCTGTTGTTGATAAACCTATTTTTCCTGAAACATCGCCTGAATCTCCGCTCTCATTATTTCCGCTAGTATTTTCTTCTATTTTAGAACCACCTATAATATTTTCTAAGTCCTTCTCATCATCTTTTGAGCTTGTATTAACCTTATCACTAATATCATTATTTAATCCAGTGTCTAGATTCTCTTCTTTTTTATTACAACCAACCATTCCTAAAATACACAAAGCCATTATTAAAACAATTCCGACTATTCTAAGTTTTTTCATATCTTTTCCTCCTATACTCTTTATACACTATAATTATAATACTATATTTCGTTTATAATTCCAACATTTATTTTTAATCTTCGAAAAGTTGATTAGCTAAATTTTGTATATATGCTTTTCTTTCATCCGTTTCTTTTTCTAAAATTCTTAGTTCTATAATATCTCCCTCTTCAGCATTCATAGCAAGCATTCTAGGCATATTTACAAGCTCCCCACTTTCAAGTTCAACAACAGCATAATCTCCTTCATATCTATCTAATATAACTCTCATCCCACATTCACCTCTTTATGTATCAACTTCCTAAAATAATTTTATAGAACCTTTTTTAATGCTCACATTATATCATAAAACAATAAAAAGGTGGAAGTATTTTTCCACCTTTACATATTAAAATTCTATTTTCGATACTTCTTTCATTGTATCCATATCTAATACTTTTATCATATTACTTGATATTGTATAAAGCTTATCTCCTATATATATTATTCTTTCAATATTGCTATAAGGATTTTCAGTATTTTCATTTGAAACTTTGCCAAGCAATGTTATACCATTTTCTGTATCTATATTAAATATAACTGCTCCACAAAACTCTAACTTTCCATACCTTGGGACTCCATTTTCATATGTTCCTGCATTTTCATCATATAATCTAACTGGAAAAGCAAATAACCCTTCATCTTGTTTGAATAGAAGTGATTTATGATTGTACAATAACTCAGAATAGCTTCCTCTTCCGCCTATCTTTACAGAGTCTAATTCTTTTGGATTGTTATAATCACTAACGTCAAATATAGCAAGTTTTAATCCTGTTGAATATGCTGTTACACGTTCTGTTCCATCATAGTTTTTAACAATCTTCTCTATTGAATCTTCTCCAAAACCGATTAAATAGTTTTCGCCAAATGGATGTAAGTAACTGCTATATCCTGGTATCTTTAATTCTCCTAAAACTTCCGGATTGGTTGGCTCACTTAAATCTATTACAAAAAGTGGATCCACAGTTTTATATGTTACAACATAACATTTGTCTCCCATAAAACGTGTGCTGTATATTCTCTCACCTTTTGCCAAACCTTCTAGCTTTCCAATAACTTTTAAATCTTTATTCAAGACATATAAATTATTTTCAGATGTATCACTATTCCATGAACTTTCTTTGGTAGTTGTTATTCTAAAGTTTCCATCATATTCATCCATTGAAAATTGATTTAATAAAGTTCCTTTAACTTCGCCTTCTGCCACATATTTTATTTTTCCATTGTATATAGCAAATTTTCTTATCTTAGTTTTTCCATTAGTATTATCATATCTTAACCAGCCTGGATAACTTGACTTCGTTACATATAGATTTTCTTTTGAACAATATATTTCTTCACCTGTACCTATAAAAGTTTCTACATTTGCTTTTTCAGATATATTGTCCAAGCTAAATGAAGTAATCATCATGTATGAACATTCGTCATCATCCTCAATATCCGGAAAACATTTTATTGATGCAATATCAACTTCTTTAGTTTTTCCATTCTCGACACAAGTATCTTTGAAAAGTGGTACAACATCTTCAGGATTAATGTCGTTATAAAAATATACATACTTATTGCTTATTACATATATATCATCATCAACTTTTCTTGATGAACAATAGCTTCCTTCTGTCTCTATCTCTCTAACCAAATCATAATTATTTATATCATAAATCATAACCTTTGTTGATGTTGTATCATAGAAACCCCTGTAAAAGCCATACGTAGTAACCATATCATTTTCTACTATTATTGGTCTACTCATACTACTAGTTGCTATTACTATTATATAATCGTCACTCAAATATAACTCTCTTGGTCTTTGATATATGTCATTGTCATTTTTTAGCTTAAAATCAATTTCTTTCTCTAGCTCTAATTTTTCGCCTTTATTATTAACTATCTTTAAAGTATTATTTGATAAGTAATAAATGTAATCTCCATTAGTCTTTACTATATCTGCTTCATCAACGCCTTGAACTTGTGTGTTGGTTTCTGAATATTCATCTGAAGATTTTTGACCCCCGCTATCACCAGCTACATTTTCTGTCGCTGATAATTCCTGCGTTGCAGAATCAATTGAAATAGAATCTGCATATCTCAAATCGCCTAAAGAATTAAATATAGTTTTTCTATTAATACGTTCCCTACTATTTTCTAGTTTTTTCACTAATTCATCTTTCGTTTTAAAAGTTGTAAGTTTCAATTCTTTTTGATTTTCAAACTCAACTTCTTTTTGATTTACCTTTAGCACGCTTAATTCCACATCTTCAACATGATGTATTTTAGTTGCATCAACGCCAACAAGCACTGCTATTGCAACTGCACATATACAAGTAATAAGTGCATATCCCTCTCTTCTTTTTTTCATTTTATACTCACTCGCTTTCTTAAGTATACTTTTAACTCTCTCCTCATTACTCTTCATAAGAAAATCCCTCCTTTCTTAAATTTTCTTTAAGAGCAAGCCTTGCCCTATACGCAAGGTTCTTTACTTGTTTATTATTTTTATGCATAACCTTCGATATTTCATCATAAGACATATCTTCAAAGTATATTAAAAACAACACTGTTTCATAATCTTTTGGTAAAGTCTTTATTATTCTGCGTATATTTCTGTGTTCTTCATCTTTTATTACACTCTCTTCAAATCTTTCTTCATCCTCAAGTATTTCATCTTCTAAAAAGCTACATTTTTTATTCTTTTTTAGAACATTGAAAGCTTTATTTCTTCCAATTTGAAACAAATAAGTTTTAAATGAAGATTCTTCTTTAAAATTATGCTTTTTTACAACCAATTCCATAAAAACATCTTCCATTAATTCTTCAGCCAAAGAAAGATTATTTACAAAACCATTTATAAAAAACATAAGACTATCGCCATACATTTTAACTATATCTTCAAGACCACTTTCATCTCCATTTAGGAAACGACGGTAGCTACTTGCGCCGTTATCCATAAATTTTCCCTCCTTTTAATGCCTTACACCAATTAGACAATTCAAACATCAAAAAGTCTCATAAAGCTCAAGTTTTCTTATATTCTATATTAAATGAAACCTTATTTCAATCAAATTCTAACTTTAAATAATGATTCTGCCAACGTTTACCATTTTTGTTATAAATCTTTAAAATAAAAAAATGGCATACAATACTCTTCAAGAAAAGCATTATATGCCAATATTAATTACTTAAATTTTCTAATCATGTACTATTTTATCAAGTATGCTAAATATTATAAACATAACAACATTCACTAAAACAATTGTCGCACCTGTACTAATATTATATGCATAAGATATGTATAAACCAATTAAAAATGATACCACACTAACAATTGACGAACTTATTACAACCTTTTTAAAAGACCTAAATAATCTCATTGATGTAAGTGCCGGGAAAATTATGATGCTACTTATAAGCATGGTTCCCATCATTCTCATTCCAACGACGATAACAACGGCTGTCAAAATAGCAATCAAATTTGTATACCATTTTACATTCAAGCCAACTGCTTTAGAAAATTCTTCGTCAAATGTAATTGCAAACAATTTTCTGTAATAGATGACGAATAAAATTACAACAATAACACTAACCGTTACACTTAAATAAACATCAGAAGCACTCATAGCAAGGATACTACCAAACATAAAATTACATACATCCGTATTCATACCCGTAGTTAAAGAAGTGACCGCCACACCTAAAGCTAAGGCTGTACTTGATATAAGAGCAATTGCACTGTCCGCCTTAATCTTGCTATCATCACCTATTTTTAGTAGCACAACAGCTGCAATTATAACTCCTGGTATTGCGATGTATAAAGGTGTAGTAATGCCAAGTGCAGTAGCTATCGTCAATATACCAAAACCAACATGTGAAAGTCCATCACCAATCATTGCGTATCTTTTCAAAACTAAGCTTACTCCCAGAAGAGCTGCGCATAAACTTACTAGAATTCCAACCAATGCTGCTCTCTGTATAAAAGCAAAACTTAACATTTCTGTAATAGTTGTAATCATCTAAGCAACACCTCCACCTTTGTAGCTTTTTGCATCGCCTATATATGTAACTCTTCCATCTTTAATTTCTATAACCCTACTACAATATTTTATAGCCCTTGAAATATCATGTGAAACCATTATAACTGTCAAGCCTCTTTTTTTATTTAGTCTTTCTAAGATTTCATATATTTGAGTAGAAATAGCAGGATCAAGGCCATTTGTCGGTTCATCTAGAATGATAACTTTTTCTGTTGCACATATCGCTCTAGCTATTAAAACTCTTTGCTGCTGGCCACCAGATAAATCTCTAAAACACTTATTTTTTATATCAAACAAATCCAACTCTTTCATAACCTTGTTTGCTATAGCTATATCTCTTTTGCTGTACCAAATTTTATTTATATTATTAACAATTGTACCGCTTAGAACAACCTCTTCAATCGATGCTGGAAAATTACTTTGTATTTCAGTTTTTTGTGGTAAATATCCGGATTCTATCGTTAACAATTATTTCTCCAGACTGTGGCTTGTATAAACCCAAAATGCACTTCATAAGTGTACTTTTACCAGAGCCGTTCTCACCAAATACACAAACAAAATCTCCTTCTTCTATTTTAAAACTTACTCCATTCAAAGCATCTTTTTTCGCAGGATAACTAAAATGTACATCTTTTGCCTCAACCAAACTCATTCCATTTCATCTCCTTTTTAAGAACTACTATACATAATACAATAATTTTTGACTAAAATCAACATATATTTACATCATTCATGCTAGCTTATTTTGGTGCTTTATTGCCAATTTCAACACATCAAATACCCTCATCTTTAATACAATATTAATATTGGTGTCAAATATTAATCTATCATACTCCTGCAAAATCACGTACTTATAATGACCAATCTTTTTAAAAGGCAACATTTTTAAACATTCTAAAAGAGTAGATAGTATGGGAATCGAAAATACAGTCGGAAATAAAAAAAGTAGGCCAACTTTTAGATTTGCATCAAAATATGTTAATTCAACGCTTTTCATAATTTGTTTTATCTCATTTGCGCTAATTTTCTTTTTCTTCTCTCCTTTTAAATTATTACCTTTTTTTCTTTTGCCAACCACTCTGCCATTTTTCTTTATTTCTACTGGTCCTACTTTTAGTTTTAAAAATGCATTCATTCCACGGCTCTCTATATTCACTTGGATTTTAATTTTTAAAATCAAAATACTACTAACAATAAAAATAATTATACACAAGATTTTCATAAGAATATTTTTCCAAATAATCAATTTATTATTCTTAGTTATTTTCTTCATAGATTTCTTCCTTGTGACTTTGAATTTTTCATACAAGTAAAACCTCAAACAGTGCTTTGACGCACCATTTGAGGTTTCCCTTATTAATCCTTGTTTACTTCTCCACTAATCATTTCTTCGCCACTTACACTTGCAATTGGCTCAATTCCTTCTCTTATCGTGATTGCTCTTTCATGTTTTAAAGCTCTATAAACTGCATCAATTTTATTATTTTTTGAAGTAATTAACGTTACATTCAAAATAAATTCATTTTCTTCTTCAGCTCTATTTACACTTATCTTAATTAAAGTTCCTTTGTTATGATTAGAATCACCAGACTCTAGTTTTATCCAATCTTTTTGTTCATTCATTAGACCTTTGCAAACTTTTTCAAAATCATATTGACTTAAATTTATTTCACCACTTGTATTATTTTCATTTATATCAATAGCTATATACTCACCTATGTCCTTTTCAGAAATTTTTGAAAGTGCTGATGAAATTAAAGATGAATATAATGAAATATCTTCATTTGCAGCCTCTTTCTCTCCGTATATGACTTCCTTCTTCCATAAATCACTATCTATAGCATATTCCAAAACATCTCTACCTATTTGATAATTAATTTCATCTCTAGAATATGAATAGTTTGCTACAGGACCATTTGCAACTTCATACTGAATAGTATTTAATTCAGGAACTAATGCAAATAATGCAATCGTGTTATTTTTTAAATCATCTCTGTCATCTATTGGAGTATTTGCATATTTTACAGACAAAGTTTTCGTATCTGAATCAATTACGATGCCAGAAATATTTTTTGAATATGCTAATTGATTTAGAATTTCTTTTACTTTTACTAAATCTGAAGCCTTAGTATTTCTATACTTTAGCATTTCATCAACATCGTATATGTTCTCATCTGTAACAACAAGTTTAAACCCGTATTCAGCTGAACCCTTAGAATAGAAATCTAATTTTATTAAGCATATATATGTTCCTTCTAATTCTGGAGAATATATTGTAAAGTAATTTCCCGCCTCATCAAATTTAGAAGTAACATCAAAAGTTTCTCCATTAAGAGTGCTAGCATACTTTACTTCTTGTATTGTAAATTTTTCTGTTGTAGATGCTGTTATTATCTCGTTTGTTTTAGAAACTAATGTATTATTAGTATTGTACTCAAAGTCTTTCAAATCAATTGCATCAGTAGAAGTTATATTGCCAAAAACTTTCCAAGAATATCCGCCAAGTACTGATGTTATACTTTTTTTATCCACATTTTGTACGGTAAGCTCTGGTGGAAGCTTTTTTGAATTAGAAACTAAAAATGCCAAAAATACTGCTATCAATATAACTAATGTTATTGCTACTATAAAAATCTTTTCTTTTTTATCCATATAAATCCTCCTTTAAATATTTTGGTTCAATCTTTCTAACTCTGTTCCGTCTTTCTTTAACCTATAAATCATATATTCTCCAACGCTTGACATTCCGTCAATTAAATTAAAATCGATATAGATATAATTATCCTTTTCTCTTATATTAATATTTTGAGCATTTTCTCTATACACTTCACAAATATCACAAATTAAGGAATTATTCTTATATAGTTTTAATGATGTTTCTTCTTTTTGTAAAGAGTATATGATTGGCATGTCATTTTCTTTCACAGATTCAATTTTCTCAGATTTTTCACTATACTTTCTCAATTCAGTTTCACCATAACAAATAAAATATATATTTGAGTTGTCTGCATATTTTATTTCATAAACATCTCCTGTCAAATCTATTGATTGCGTCTCTGAACCGTCTTTTTTTACTTTTTCAAGAATATATTTTGAACCGCCAGCCGGCATTTTTCTCTCTATTAAAACATATAATCCATTATCTGTAACAGCACTATCAATTACCTGCTGTTCACTCTCATTCTTCATATAAATTCTGTCTAGCACATTCGCGTATTGTTTTTCTTTATTCACTTTAAAAATAGAAATACTACCATCACTGTTTGAAGAAGAAAAGTACAAATTTACATCATCTTCAATCATAAAACTCGAATTTCCACTTACTAGTGATATCGGATTTCTAACAATTAATGTTTCTCTGTAATATTCTGCTTTGCATAGTTTATTTTGATATAGATATATTATATTTCCATCCTGAATGCTATACAATTTACCAACACAAAATTTTTTAATGTAACTAGTATCGTCAAGATTCATATACAAGGTTTGACCTAAAACCGTGAAAAATAAATTATTATTAAATATGTATAATCTATTTTCAATATCGTATTGCGAAGTCTTATACATAACTTCCACTTTATTTTCACCTGTTAACTTAATTCTACATAGTTTGTTTTCACTTTCGCCGTTATATCCAACTTCGTTATCGACATAATATATATAATCATCATACATTAGCAAATTACTACCATTCCACATAACTTTTGTTTTATTCTCTTTAGTCAAATCAATAATATTATCATTTGGACTTTGTATAATATTTCCATTATTTCTAGAGCTAAATGCTATTAGTCCTATTAAAAGTGCTAAAATTATAATAAACAAAAAAATCAATCCGTTTTTTTTCATTAATTACCTCCACTTTTATCTTTAGTCTTTGTATGCTTCCAATTTATTTATTTTTATTCCAGCATTTGAAAACTTTTCCTCATATTCCGTCATTATATTATCACTAACATTTTCAGAGTGCAAATCTCTTGTCACATTTCTTAATTCATAGCCATTTTCAACAAGTGATACCATAGAAAAATCAAACAAATCGTTATTATCTGTTTTTTGAAATATTTGTTTTTGTCCTTTAAATATTTTATCATATTTTTCTAAAAAAATCTTGCTTGTTAATCTTCTTTTTTCGTGTTTTGCCTTTGGCCAAGGATCCGAAAAATTGAGATATATACGTGAGATTTCGTTTTCGAAAATTTCATCAATCTTCATAGCATCAATTAGCACAAGTTTTAAATTTTTTAAAGGCTTTTCTTCTTGTTTTAATTTTTCTACTGCCTTAACCATAACACTATCATACATTTCTATTCCAATATAATTTATATCTTTATGTGCTTTTGCCATACCAATAACAAAGTTTCCTTTACCCATACCAATTTCTATATGAATAGGATTGTTGTTTTTAAAAAATTCATTCCATTTTCCTTTGTATTCGCTTGGAGTGCTCACGTAATATTCAGAAGCTTCGACTCTTTCTTTTGCATCCTTTACTTTTTTTAATCTCATTCTTTTCTCCTCTTAAATCCTAATACTATTGTAAAACCTAATATCTAACATTTTTATTTTCGATTAAGTATCCCATTTTTTTCTATTTCACTAGACATTAAGACATTATTATTGTATAATGTCCTAGGTGATTAATCAATATAATTATCAAATTTTATAAGGAGGATGATTTTAAGATGGCAAAGAAAATAGCTTTATTAGTATCTTTAGTCATGATCTTTTCTTTATCATTAGTTTTTGCAGAAACAGATGGAAGTACGCTTTTAATTTCACCTGCTCAAATAACTACAGAGAGTGGAGAAACTATAGATACAGCTGAAAAATCTGGCGAAGAATTAGTTTCAGGAGAAACTTCTGGTGAGGTTTCAGGAGAAATATCTAACAAGACTTCTGGAGAAACTTCAGGCGAAGTTTCTGGCGAAGTATCAGGAGAAGTTTCTGGTGAAGAAAAAACTCCAGAAGATACAAAAACACCTACAACAACAGATGATAATACTACATCAAAAGATGATAACACAACAACACCTTCTACACAAAAAACTAGCACAGTTGGTGCAGTAATTGCTATAGTAATTGTTGTTGCTGTTGTTGCAATAGTTGCTGTTCTTCAAAAGAAATAAAACATATTTTAATTTTACCTTCAGCTACGTAAATGGCTGAAGGCTTTTTATTTAAAAATCAAAATAAAGTCATATAAAAACAACCATTTACATTCTGCTCAATTCTAAGAACAGTTTTTGTAAATGGTTATTTTTATTCTAAAATATATTGCTATTCATTTTCGTTTTCATTCTCTTCAACATCTTCTCCACAACCGCATGAACATTCTTCATGAGTGTTACCATTTTCATCTTCATAAAACTCATACGTATATGTTCTATCTCTATCAAACAATTGTGTTATTTTATCTATAACGTCAGGCACATAATCCAATAATTTATCAATTGCATTGCAATGGTCAACTGGTATCATTTTTGTTGAGCCTTCTGTTATCACTAAGAAACCAATTGGTTCAATATGCACACCAGCTCCACTACCTCCACCAAAAGGAAGTGCATGCTTGGTTTCCTCTTCTGAACCACTTCGTTTTGTCTCTTCTAATGTACTCATATTAAATTCACTGCCACCTGCCGCAAAACCAAATGAGACTTTTGATATCGGTATTATAACAGTACCGTTTGCAGTTTCAATAGAATCTCCTATAATAGTATTTACATCTATCATATCTCTTAAGTTGTTCATAGCAGTATTCATAAGTCCCTCAATAGGATGCTCGCTCATATTATTTTACCTCCTTAATTTATGCTTTAAAAATAATATGGGCTTTTTTATATAAAAATATTCTATTTATTTTAATTATTTACTATGTCAACACTGATAGCATCTACTCCAGCAGGATAAGTTTCTTTTACATCTCCAATATATGTTACTTTTACCTTTTGTCCAATTATATAATCTTTTGAGTTTTCATTTTTTATTGAAAAACTAATTATATCTGAAGATTTAAGTATTTCTTGATCCTCTAAAGGTGTAACAAGCATAATATCTCCTTTTATTCCAATAATGCTTCCTATAAAGAACGTCTCAACTTCCTTTTTATCACCTGATTTCTCTAAATCGCCACTTTGAGTTGGTTGTTCAATGCTGTTATTTTTCTCTCCACTTACTGTAGCGTTATCTCCACTATTAACTTCATGTTCTCCGCTACTTATAGTTGTATCGCCACTTACTTGATTTTTGTCTCCGCTTTCTTTTTCAGTATCTCCACTGTTTATTTTATTATCACCATTATTTTGGTTTTTATCATCATCTTTTGGTATTAGATTTACATCATATTTTTTGTATTCCTCACTAAAATCTTCTGGTTTTGTAAACAAAGTACCAACTTTTGTTTCATCATATCCATTTAGCATATGAAAATCTATTATCTTATAACCAAAACCTGTATATATGACAGTACCACCGTCATTTAAGGCTGCTGACATCTTTGCAAATATAGGCTCTTTTTCACTTTTTATAGAGCTACAATCTACTAAAATCATTATCCCACTAATTATTGCAAGTGCAACTATAATTGCTATTACCAATTTAATTATTTTTTTCATATCATTATTACATAAACTATATAAAGTTTATGAACTCCTTTCTAATAATTTTTAAATTCTCTTAAAATTAATTCTTTCTGAGCCATAGTTTCGTTATAGCCTAAATCAATAACATGATTCACATCTTTTATGTCCAATAACCCTGTATCCGGAATTGAAAGTTCTAGCAATAAATTTAAATATTCTTTTGCAACTGACATATTCAAAATAGAAAATATATCTGCAGCCCTTAAAGCAACACTTAATATATCATCCTCGGGTTCATATGAATTCAATTCAAAACAGACACCAAGTACTTTTTCTGCTCCCATTTCTTTCAAAACTTTTGTTGGCAAATTATTTACTGTTCCACCATCAATTAAATTATACTTTTCAAAGTCACAAGGTGTAAGCACTCCTGGAAATGACATGCTTGCTCTAATAGCTTTTGAAATTTCAGCACCAATTATATAGTCAGTTCTTTCTGTATTTTTGATATTAAAATCATCAGATAAAAATATAACTTCTTTTGTGCTTACTGTATCACACGAAACAATTGCAAGTTTTTTATCCAGGTCTTTCATATCAGTTTTTGTGATTTTTTCTTCTATTAACATATTTCGCATTGCATTTTCTATTTTGCTTCCATTTATCAACGATTTTAATTTTAGTTCATTTTTAGCAATTGATTTAATGGCTGAACCAAACACATTTCTAACATTAATTTTAGCTATATCTTTATATCTGCTAGAAATTATTTTAAACATATCATTAGGTTTTATTCCTAATGCATAAAAAGCTGCAATCACACTTCCGGAACTAGTTCCTGAGACATAATCAAATTCAACTCCAAGTTCCTCTAACGCTTTTAATGCACCTATATGTGCAAAAATTTTCAAGCCTCCGCCACTAAAAGCTATTCCATTTTTCAAGATTCTTCACCCCTATTTTTCTTTATTTTTGTAACATTTATATCTCCGAATAAAGAGTCTTGCGTAATTTTTATTCTACTCATTTTTGATAATTCTAAAAGGCTTAAAAAAGCTGTAACAACTTCTGCCTTCGGCTTCTTTTTCACATTAAAAAGCTTATTAAATACAAAGCTTGACTTTTTCCATAATTCTTTTAATATCTCTCTTATCTTATTCTTTATCGTGTACTTTTCGCTTGTAGCAAGTCTATTTATATTATCTGCTCTTAAATTTCTTTTAGCCTCCTCCTTCGTTACAAAATCATTATATATGCTCGGAATTAAATTGCTATCAAAACTGCCCTCCAATTTACCTTTTGGCAACTCTATTTTATCAGGCAATTTATAAAATTTGCCTCCATATACTTCAATACGTTCCTTTAATGTTTTTGTATACTCTTTATATTTTTTATATTCTATAAGCATTTGTACCAAATCAATTTCTTCCTCATCATCTTCAACAACAGTCGGAAGAAGTGATTTTGATTTTAAATATATTAATCTTGAAGCCATCACTATAAATTCACTTGTAACATCCAAATTCATTTGATGCATCTCATTTAGATACTCTAAATATTGATCTGTTATTTCACAAATCTTTATATCACATATATCCATTTTGTTCTTGTCAATCAAATGGCAAAGTAAATCTAGTGGGCCCTCAAAGTTCTCCATCTTTATCGTGTATTGTTCCATTTTTCCCCCGTAGCACTACATTTTCATTATAATTCGCATAATTAATGTTTTGAATTTTTCTTCAACTTGTGCAGCATTTTCAACAACTTCTTCATGTGAAGGAACTTCATTGCCACCAACAACATTAGTAATGCAAGAAATCCCTAGCACTTCTATTCCTGAATGTGATGCTGCAATAACCTCTGGCACTGTTGACATTCCAACAGCATCTGCTCCTAAAATTTCAAGCATTTTTATTTCTGCCGTTGTTTCATACTGTGGACCTGGCATAAAAGCATACACACCTTCTTTTAAATCAATCGCTAAATCATCACTATCTTTTGCAATCCTCATTGCCTTCTTATCAAGCATATCTCCATAGGCCTTAAGTGATGCAACGTCTTTGGCAAGATTTATAAGTCTCTTTGAATAAGCATTCGTCATGCTAGGAAATCTTGTTCCAAACGCATCTTCATTTGTTCCTCTAAGTGGTGATTCTCCACATATGTTTATGTGGTCTTTTATAATCATCAAATCTTGAGGCTTGAATTTTTTATTTATTCCACCCGCAGCATTAGATATTATTAAACTTTCTATGCCAAGTAACGCTAATACTCTTATAGGAAAAGCAACTTCATTCATCTCATAGCCTTCATAGTAATGAAATCTTCCTTGCATTATTATAACGTCTTTATCATAAATCTTTCCGATGATTAATTTATTGTTATGTCCTTCAACTTTTGATAAAGGAAAGTTTGGAATCTCACCATAAGGAATCTCTACTCTGTTTTCATAAACTTCATCTGCCAATGAACCAAGTCCTGAACCTAATATAATTGCAATTTTAGGTCTACAATCAATTTTAGAATTAATATATGTAGCTGCCTCTGAAGCCTTTTGTAATATGTTATTCATCTTCAAATTTCCTCCTATAAAAATATTTTATGTACGTATTAATTATCATCTAAATCAGCTAAATTGTCAATTGCTTTAGCCACATTGGTATATGAAAAACCCTTATTTAAAAGATATCTTTTTACTTTTTCTATATCACCAATTTTAGATTTTTTTATTGCCAATTCTTTAGCTGACTTTTCCTCAAAACTCTCCAAGTCATCTGTTATATATTTATCTATTAAATCTTCATTTATCCCTCTTTTCATAAGATCAATTTTTATTTCTCTTATTGAGCAAGCTTTTAATCTCATTACGTTTTTTATATACTTTTCTACATAAACCTCATCATTTATATATCCGTTTTCTTTCAAATATTCCACAATCTGCTCTATGGTTTCATCATCGTATTTTAGCATTTTACATTTATTTTTCAGTTCTTCTTCTGTTCTTTTTTTGAACACAATATATTTCATAATTTTATCATCAACAATCATTTGCATACCTCCCATAAAACATAAGACGGGTATGGCCCGTCTTATATTCTCTTTATTCATCTTCTGATATTTTTTCTATACTTTCACTTAAACTTTTATCAAAAGCATCGTTATAATTTTCTCTAATCTTAGTTTCAATTTCTGCACAAACAGTAGGATTGTCTTTTAAATATTGTTTTGCATTTTCTCTACCTTGTCCTATTCTTGTACCATTATAACTGAACCAAGCTCCTGCTTTTTCAACGATGTTTAAGTTAACACCTATATCTAATACATTTCCTTCTTTTGAAATACCCTCTCCATAAACTATATCAAATTCAGCTTCTCTAAATGGAGGAGCGACTTTATTCTTTACAACTTTAACTCTAGTTCTATTACCAACAACCTCGTTATTTATCTTTAAAGCTTCTACTCTTCTTACATCTAATCTAACTGAAGAATAAAACTTAAGAGCTCTACCGCCAGGAGTCACTTCTGGATTTCCAAACATTACTCCAACCTTTTCACGTAACTGATTTATAAATATTGCAACTGTATTAGATTTATTAAGTACACCTGCAAGTTTTCTAAGAGCTTGTGACATAAGTCTAGCTTGAAGTCCAACATGAGAATCTCCCATATCTCCATCTATTTCTGCTTTAGGAACTAATGCAGCAACAGAGTCAACAACCAAAATATCTATAGCACCACTTCTAACCAAAGCCTCTGCAATTTCTAAAGCCTGCTCACCTGTATCTGGTTGAGAAACAATTAAATTATCTATATCAACGCCTAAGTGTTTAGCATATACTGGATCTAATGCATGTTCAGCATCTATAAAAGCAGCCTCTCCACCCATTTTTTGTGCTTCCGCAATCATGTGTAAAGCAACAGTTGTTTTACCAGAAGATTCTGGACCAAATACTTCAACAATTCTTCCTCTTGGAACGCCACCGATACCAAGTGCTATATCTAAACTTAATGCACCAGTTGGTATAACATCTATGTTCATTTGTGCGTTTTCTCCCAATTTCATAACCGCACCTTTTCCAAATTGCTTTTCTATCTGTCCAAGTGCCGCTTCTAAAGCTTTTTTCTTTTCATTATTATCAGTCATGATAAACCTCCTTTATTACTTCTCTTTTGGCTACAACTAAATAATAGAACACTCGTTCTAAAATGTCAAGAATAATTTTTCGTTTATTCAGAAAATTATTTTAGAACTTTAAAATTCATCATCAAGACGTTTAATATAAAGCATGATATATACGCTATTTCGCGTCTCACATCATTTACAAAATGTCGTCATATTTCTAAAATAATTCGACCATGTTGGTTCTATGTTTCCTTTAACACTCTTATTAGTTAAAATGGTACTTGTCTTAAAATACAATCCTATATATGGTGCATCATTCTTAAATAATAATGAATATGTATAAATATTTTCATCGTAATTCAAGTTATCAACTTTTAAATTTTCGATTATAGAATTCATTGCTTCTGAAGAATAATTTGCATAGTTGTTTTCACTTTCGTTCTCCACCAAACTGCATGTAAACATTTCGTTTTTTATATCAATGGATAACAGTGCCAACTCAAATTTATCTTGCTTTATATTGTTTTTTATATTTTCTATAGATGTTTTATTTATGCTTATTGGTATACCAATTTCACTAAGATTTTCTTTTATTTTTTCGGCTACAGCTATTTTCTCTTTATTGTCTGCATTCACCATCAAAGTAAAATGTAAAGAATATTTCTTACCTTCGATATCTTTTTGCCAACCATCTTGACTCTGACTCCACCCAGCATTTATTAAAATTTGTTTTGCCTTTTCAATATCATATTCTGCATTAGTAATACTATTTTTTGAGTTTGTGTGAATTGGAATATCACTAACACTTGCATTATCATTATATATACTGTTTATTATATTTTCTCTGTTTATTGCTTGAAGAATTGCTCTTCTTACAGAATTGTCAGCAAGCAAAATATTGTTGCAATTCGGTATAATCAATTCATATTCTGAATTTTCAAAACTATATGAATTAACGCCTATTGTTCCAAACTTTTCTTTCCAAGAAGACATGTTTGTTACAATCAAATCAATATCAGCAGACTTGAATGCTTTTATTGCTTCTCCATACGTTGCATATTTATATACATAAATTTTTTGAAGTTTAGCATTATCTTTTTTCCACCAATTTTTATTAAATGATAATTCTATAACATCATCTGACGTATTGACAAATTTGTATGGACCTGTTCCAACCATTTTAGAAATTCTATTTTCATTATTAAAATTTTCACCTTTAAAATAGTATTCAGGAACAATTGGAAAACTTAATTTAGAAACAAAGAAATCATCAGCTAAAGAAAGATTAACTTTTATTGCATCATCTCCTATTACCTCTATATTATTGACATTTTTCACGTTCGAACTGTAAGTTAACTCATTGCTTCTTAACATATTAAACGTAAATACAACATCATTAGCTGTAAAAGTTACTCCACTATGCCATTTTACATTATTCCTTAGTTTAATAATCCAGTTGCATTCATCTAATCTTGTACAACTTTCAGCAAGCACATACTCTATCTCATCATCACTCTTGTACGCAATTAATGGTTCATAAATTAAATTAAGCATTGCTACTACATCTGCATTTTTAGTTTTTAATGGATTAAATGTATCTAACTCAGAAATAGATATATTCAATTCATCTCTATAAATTTCATTAACATCTTTTAACAATGATTGTGGCTCAACTTCATCTTTTTCTTCTATCTTTACGCTTTTTATACCGACAGTAAGTCCCAAAACAATAGCTACAAATATAAAAAACAAAACAATCTTCTTACCCAAGAAATCACCTCTTTTTCAAAATCATTCTATAATATCCAACTATCTTTTTCAAGAAAGTTTTTATGTGAATAACAAAAAACCGCACTAGGTGCGGTCATATGTATATATTTATTTTTATCTAGGCTCCACTGCTAATTTTATTCCAGTTCTTTCCTCGTCCTCGATTTTAACCTCTGTAAAAGCTGGTATGCAAATTAAATCAACACCAGATGGTGCAACAAATCCTCTTGCTATAGCTATTGCTTTTATAGCTTGATTTAATGCCCCTGCTCCAATTGCTTGCATCTCTGCTCTTCCTTTCTCTTTAATTAATCCTGCTATAGCACCTGCTACTGAATTT
The DNA here is from genome assembly GCA_959598745.1 of uncultured Eubacteriales bacterium. Taxonomy (GTDB): domain Bacteria; phylum Bacillota; class Clostridia; order TANB77; family UBA1234; genus UBA1234. The sequence continues at coordinate 11,955 of CAUGFN010000001.1, read as the reverse complement.
GGATTTGATTTTGTTGAAATTTTTAAAATATCCATGTTATTCCTCCTTGTTTTTATTTTGATTACTTACTACACTATAAATTATATAAAGTTTTATATAAAAAGCCAGTATTTTCCAATAAAAACTTAGAGAATCGATTGACAAAAATCGCTATATTTAGGCCTTTATAGACTTATTCTTGTAATATCCGTTACCTTTTTACTTATTTCATCAAAGTTAAATACAACGCCATTTAACATAAATGGTCCTTCTGCACAAGAATATCTTTCCGGAATTTGTGTCAAAAATCTTTTCATTGCTGCTTCGATATTCATACCTATAATTGAATTCTTAGGTCCCGTCATACCAACGTCTGTTATGTATCCCATTCCTGTATCATATATCTTCTCGTCTGCTGTTTGTACATGAGTATGAGTTCCAAAAAAAATATTAACTTTGTCTTTCAAATAATATGCAAGTGCAATTTTTTCTGCAGTAGCTTCAGCATGAAAATCAACAATAATTATATCTGCACCATTTTTCTTTAGCTTATCAACCTCTTTATCAGCAGCAACAAAAGGACTATCATAACTTCCGCCCATATCCACTCTACCAATTAAATTTATAATACCAATCTTTTTGTCTTTTGAGTGTAGTAATATACTGCCTTTTCCGCATACTCCTTCTGCATAATTTGCTGGTCTAACTAATCGTTCATCTTCATCTATAAATGAGAAAATATCCTTCTTTCCCCATGTGTGATTTCCCATTGTTATTGCATCAACCCCACATGCATATAGATCATTTACTATATTCTTAGTAATTCCCATACCATCTGCTGAATTCTCACCATTAGCTATTGTAAAATCTATATTATATTTTTCTTTTAGTTTTGATATGTTTTTCTTAACAGCTTCGATGCCAACTTTTCCAACGATATCTCCAATAATTAAAAAATTCATAATTAGCCTCCTTAACATTCATACTAAATACTTTTAATAGAGTATTTTCCTACCTTTCAAAGTATATCATAATTTAAATAAAAAGAAAAGGAGACAAACCTTCTAAGTTCATCTCCTACTTTTTTATTTTGCGTATTCTATTGCTCTAGTCTCTCTTATAACATTTACTTTTATTTGTCCTGGATAATCCATTTCTTCTTCTATTCTCTTTGCAATGTCTCTTGCCATAATTGTCATCTTGTCTTCATCAATAGTTTCAGGTTTTACAATTATTCTAACTTCACGACCTGCTTGAATTGCAAAAGATTTTTCAACGCCTTCAAAAGAATCAGCAATTTCTTCTAATTTTTCAAGTCTCTTAATATAATTCTCTAAAGTTTCTCTTCTAGCACCTGGTCTCGAAGCAGAGATTGCATCTGCTGCTTGAACTAAGACAGCCTCCATTGTTAATGGCTCAACATCACCATGGTGAGCTTGTACTGCGTTGATAACAGCATTACTTTCCTTATATTTTCTAAGGATGTCAACACCAATTTCAACATGTGTACCTTCTATTTCATGGTCTATTGCTTTACCAATATCATGAAGTAATCCCGCTCTTTTTGCAAGCTTAGGATCAAATCCTAACTCTTCTGCCATAATACCAGCCAATTGCGAAACTTCTATAGAGTGATTTAATACATTTTGTCCATAACTTGTTCTATATTTTAACTTGCCAATTAGCTTAATTACATCTGGATGTAAGCCTATAACACCAGTTTCCATAGATGCTTCTTCGCCTTCTTCTTTGATTATAATTTCAAGTTCTTCTTTGGCTTTTTCCACCATCTCTTCTATTCTAGCAGGATGAATTCTACCATCTGTAACTAGGTTTTCAAGAGCTATTCTAGCAACCTCACGTCTTATAGGATCGAAGCTTGATAAAATAACAGCCTCTGGTGTATCATCAATAATCAAATCAATTCCAGTTAGAGTTTCTAGAGTTTTGATATTTCTACCTTCCCTTCCGATAATTCTACCTTTCATATCATCGCTTGGCAAAGGTACAACAGAAACTGTAGTTTCAGATGTATGGTCAGCCGCACACTTTTGAACTGCATAAGTAATTAACTCTTTCGCTTTCTTGTTAGCTTCTTCCTTTGTCTTATTCTCAAACTCTTTTATCATAACAGCTTGATCATGTGCCAAAGATTCATTTAATGTGCTTAGAAGATATTTTTTCGCTTCTTCTTGTGATAAACCAGAAATTCTTTCTAATTCAGCCAATTGCTTGTCCTTAAATTTTCCAAGTTCGTCCTTTTCTTCTTCTAATTTTCGTTCCTTATCCAATAACTCAATTTCTTTTCCTTCTAATTTTTCGATTTTTTTATCTAAAGTCTCTTCTTTTTGAAGTAATCTCTTCTCTTGCTTTGCTACTTCTGCCCTTCTCTCTCTTATTTCGCCTTCTAAATCTCCACGTTCTTTTTGTATTTCTTCTTTAGCTAAAATAACTTTTTCTTTCCTTTCTGCCTCAGCTATTCTAACAATCTCTGATGCCTTGTTTCTAGCTTCATTCTTTAATCTTTCAGCTTCTTCTTCGGCATTTTTGATTTTAGATAACCCTTTTTTGGTCTTATTTTTTTCTAGCAAAAAGAAAATAAAAATTACAATCGCTGCTGTAATAATAGCGACAATAATAGAAGGGACAATCATTTCTCTAGTAAAAATATCGTCCACCTCCCTTTATTTACTTTTCAATGTTCAATATATTATTATTTAAAGTATCTACCCAATACTCAAAATCACAACAATCTTTTGAATAATATATTTCACTGCCATTCTATTTTATCTATAAAAGCTTACGTTGTCAATAGTTAATATGTTAGTTCAAATATGCATAAAAGCAGTTATTATAGCAATCTTTTCATCTCTTCATCATTTAAATATTCTATCTTTGTCTTTTCTTCCTTTTCTTTTTCTAGTTGTGCTCTCAATTTTCCAACATCCTCTTTTTCTATTGTTTCTCCTTTTCTAAAATATTTTGTATCTATTACATTTCCGTTTAAATCATATGTTTTTACCTCGCCATCCAAAATATCCCTTGAATAACTAGCTTCTTCCGCAATTGCTCCGCTTTCAAAAAATCTCTTTTTAATACCATTAATTCTTCCATTTCTATACGGTATTTCTTCCGAAACAACGCCAGAATTATAATATACATATGTTGTTCCATTTAGTACATCATCTACATATTCGCTCTTACTACTTACAACTCCACTGTAATAATATTCAACAACTGTTCCGTTAATCATTCCATTTTTATATGGTGTCTCAGACAATATCTTGCCATCTTCATAATATTTTATCAAAGTTCCTTCCAATATTTTACCATTATCATCATAAACTATCTCTGACATGTAATCCTCTCCTTATATTAGTATATAAGATATATTATATATTTTATAAAAAAAATTACAAGATTAAATATAGCGAATACATTTTATACAAACATATCAATTACAATTAACAAGCAGAAAGTTTATAATCTCAGGTGTAATAATATGGTTAGTTGCTAAAAAAGAACCAAACATGAAAATTATTTTAAAAAAGCTTATTTATACATAAAATAGTTATCCCGTATAACTGGGGGTTACTCTTAAATTAATTAAAAAAATGTAACCTCAAATTATATAAACTTGAGGTTACATTCTTAAAAAATCCGCTCTTAAACTAACACGTCTTTAGAAGAATTGTACGCTTCTTCTATTTTCTCATCAATCAAGGCTTCAACTTGTTCTTTTGTCATAGCTTCAGCCAAAACTAGCTCGCTTATAAGTATTTGTTTTGCATTTGATAGCATCTTTTTCTCGCCAGTAGCAAGCCCTTTGTCTTTTTGTCTGAAAGTTAAGTTTCTGACAACATCTGCAACTTCACATATATCGCCACTCTTCATCTTGTCCTGATTGTCTCTATATCTTTTGTTCCAATTAGAAGACATATCCGTTGGCATAGCACTAAGAACGTCTAATACACTTTCTGCCACGTCTCCACCGATTACATCTCTTACGCCGATTAATTCAGCATTTTTCGTTGGTACCATAACTTTTATGTCTCCAACAGGCATCTTCATTATGTAATATTTTTGTTTTTCTCCTAGTATTTCACGCTCTTCTATAGATTCAATTGTTCCTGCACCATGCATTGGATATACTATCTTGTCTCCTACTTTAAACATCAGTATCACTCCCTAACTTCCGTATTATGTTATTGTAAGAAAATCTTTCCTTTCCTTACGGCACGTTTACATTATATCACAAATAATGGTAAAAGTCAAAAAATTTAGTAAACTAATTTTTAAAAGTTTTTCGTTTACATAATTGACTTCTGCTTGACTTTTTGGTATAATACTATCTCGGAATATTATTTAATAAAAAATGAAAGGAAGGTTAATACCTTGTTTAAAAACTTTGAAGTCCAAAAAGAAAATGTGAAGTTTGCGAAAGATATTGTAAATAAAGTGATTCTTGAGTACATCAACTCCCTTGAAAATGCTTTCGTTTTTCAGAGCAAATTATCCGAGCTTAAAGTCTCTATCTCTCCAATAGCATTTTCGAGGTCTATTGGCTCTTGCACAAACGATGCTTGTTCAAACGCTATTGAGATTAAACTATTTATAAATCCTAATGATTCAACAAAGTACATAGCATATGTAATTGCTCACGAATTTGCACACTTTCTCTTTTTGAATCCATACGACGCTTTTTCTCTCTCAGGCAAAGCACATGATGATAGCACAAATTATTCTGCTGTAACACGCTTTGTAGGGAACGATTTAACGTATGGCTCATCATTAGAAGAAATGCTTGCTGACTACTTGGCTTTCTTTATAGTTGGCAAAATTTCTGAGTATACTGATGAAACAAAGCAGTTTGATACAATCTTTTCTAGCGACAATTTTGAGAGATCAATAATTTATAAACTTGAAACATATTATGGAAAAAGTATTCTGGACACAAACAAAATTGACTCCGTCACTTTTGACAGCGATGGAATGGCGTACTTCAATCTGTTTTGGACTAGCATAATTTCTTTCTCATTCGACAATATCATCGATGATTTCGATGAAAAAATGGGAAATGGCGAATTTTGTAGTTTTTGTATTCTTTTGGATGATTTTTTTGAAGAAAAATATCATTCATTTGAAAAAGTAGATTTATCTGACAAAGAAAATGAGATTATGCATAAACTGAATATTTTTTGTGCTTAATCAACTTCTATCATTTAAAAAGCCTTCCGCATGGAAGGTTTTTTATTATTATAAATTTATTTTATCATAAAAAAAGAACCCCCATATAAATGGGGGAAGGTGCATCCGGCGTATCTAATAAGCCTAGCCTTGCGGCCAAAGCCTTTCGAACTCCGCCTTTGGAAAGTCACCATCAATGCAAAAGAACTTGTACAGCTCCTCGCGTTTACTGGTGTTCCCCTCTTCGATACACTCACATCGGGCCTTCTCGATAAGGTCGACGATGTCGGGATACTTGAACGGCAAACCGCTTACCACAAACTTCCGACTTCTTGCACCTTTAAAACGATTGACCTCATATGGATTACACATAACTATGCCCTCCTAAAAATTCTTACTAGAAGAATAAACCTCTAGCTTTTATTAAGTATGTGCGTGTTTATATTATAACACATTTTCAAAAAGCAGTCAACTAATTATGTAATGCAATTGGATATTTTTACCTCTATCTAACGATTTAAAAATAAATATCCTCCATTTTTTATCATCAAAATAAGTAGGAACTACTTATTACATGTATTTCCTACTTATTTTCACTTAACTTTTATATTTGTAATATCTTATCAAGCATTTATTCGATGTCTTTCCTATCTGATATTACAAATAATTTCACCTTATATTATTGTAGTCTATGCCTTTAAAGCATTTATTCTTTCTTCTGTTTTTGCAAGTAATTCTTGATATTTTATTTTTTTATTCTTTTCTTCTTCTATTTTTGCTGCTGGTGCCTTTGCAACAAATCCTTCATTTGATAGCATTTTTTCTACTCTGTTTATTTCATTTTGATATGTTAACTTTTCTTTTTCAAGTCTTTCTATTTCGGCACTAATATCTACTAATTCATTAAATGGAATATATATTTCTATTCCTGGAACTGCTATTGAAACTGCATTATCTGCGATTCCTGTTTTATCTTTTTGTATTGTTATTTTATCTGCATATGCTAATTTTTCAATAAATCCTCTTCCCTCTTCAATTACCTTTTCATTTTCTGTAACAAAAATCAAACTTGCTTTTCTTGATGGTACAACATTCATATTAGCACGGATATTTCTTATATTTTTGATAATTTCTTTTATTAGCTCAACATCGTTTTCTTCTGCCTTATAATCGTTTTCAGCCTTATATTCAGGCCACTTTGAAATCATTATGCTTTCATCGCTATGATCTAATTTCATATATATTTCTTCTGTTATAAATGGCATAAATGGATGCAATAATTTAAGCGAAATTTTTAATATCTCGTTTATTGTATATAAAGCCTCGCTTCTTGTTTCGTTTGTCATGTCGTAAAGTCTTGGCTTAATCATCTCTATATACCAGTCACAAAGCTCATCTCTCGTAAAGTCCATTATTTTTTGAATTGCTATACCAAAATCATATTTATCCATTGCCTCTGTAACTTCTTTTACAGTTCTATTAGCTTTAGATATTATCCATTTATCTTCAATTGTCATTTTACTTTCATCATGAACTAATTCATCTTCTCCAAAATTCATCATTGCAAATCTTGACGCATTCCAAAGCTTATTTGCAAAGTTTCTACCAGCTTCTACCTTGTCTGGCAAATATCTTGTATCATTACCTGGTGTTGTTCCTTGTACTAATGCATATCTAAATGAATCCGCACCATACTTATCTATAACATCTAGTGGATTTACACCATTTCCCAATGATTTTGACATTTTTCTACCTTGCTCATCTCTTACCAATCCATGGATTAAAACCTCTTTAAATGGTGGCTTTCCTGTATTTTCGATACTAGAGAATAACATTCTAGCAACCCAGAAGAATATTATATCGTAACCTGTTACTAATACATCTGTTGGGAAGAACTTTTCAAAATCCTTTGTTTTTTCCGGCCAACCAAGTGTTGCAAATGGCCATAACGCAGAGCTAAACCATGTGTCTAGTGTATCTTCATCTTGTCTCATTTTTCCGCCACATTTTGGACATGTTGTAACGTCTGTTTCAGATACAACCATTTCTCCGCAATCATCACAATAATATGCTGGTATTCTGTGTCCCCACCATAATTGTCTAGATATACACCAATCTCTAACATTATCCATCCATGAGAAATAGATTTTATCGAATCTCTCGGGTATAAATTTCATCTCACCATTTCTAACAGCTTCATTTGCTGGCTTTGCAAGTTCTTTCATGCTCACAAACCATTGATTTGAAACTGCTGGCTCAACTGTCTCATGACATCTATAACATTTTCCAACATTATGTGTGTAATTTTCTGTTTTTACTAGGCATCCTAATTTCTCTAAATCTTCAACAATTGCTTTTCTAGCTGTTAATCTATCCATTCCTTCGTACTTAGCAACTAAACCATTCATATGAGCGTCTTCTGTAAATACTTTTATAACCTCTAAGTTGTGACGCAAGCCTACTTCAAAGTCATTTGGATCGTGTGCTGGAGTTATTTTAACGGCACCTGTTCCGAATTCTTTCTCTACATATGTATCTGCAATTATTGGAATTTCTTTATTCATTATTGGAAGTACAACTGTTTTTCCAACAATATCTTTGTATCTTTCATCATCTGGATGTACTGCTATTGCTGTATCTCCAAGCATTGTCTCAGGTCTTGTTGTAGCAACAATTATAGAATAGCTTTTATCTGGTGCATCATATCTTATGTGCCATAAATGACCAGCCTCTTCTTCGTATTCAACTTCCGCATCAGAAATAGAAGTCAAACATTTAGGACACCAGTTTATCATTCTCTCGCCTTTATAAATTAAGCCTTTATTGTATAAATCAACAAAAACTTTCTTTACTGCTTTTGTCAAATGTTCATCCATTGTGAAACTAACTCTAGACCAATCACAAGAAACACCCATTTTACGAAGCTGATTTAAAATTGTTCCACCATATTTTTCTTTCCAAGCCCATGCTCTTTCTAAGAATCCATCTCTTCCTATGTCTTCTTTTGAAATACCCTCTTTACGCATTTGTTCAACTATTTTTGCCTCTGTTGCGATACTTGCGTGGTCGATACCTGGAACCCATAAAGTTTCAAATCCTTGCATTCTCTTGTATCTAACAATAATATCTTGAAGTGTGTTATCCATTCCATGTCCCATGTGAAGAACACCTGTAATATTTGGAGGCGGCATCATTATTGTAAATGGTGCTTTTTTGCTATCCGCATTAGCCTCAAAATATCTTTTTTCTAACCAATTGTTATAAATCTTTTCCTCGAACTCTTTAGGTTCATATGTTTTACCTAGTAAATTCATTTCTTATTCCTTCCTTTCATGTGTGTTAATTTTTTATTTATAAATCACACCAAATCTTAAGCTATATTTTAAATAGTGTTTTTTCATAAGTTAATTTACACTATTCTAAAAATTTTTTGTGGCTATACTGCCATCATTATTCCGCCAATCACGGCGACGACAAAACCTATTATTTTCATGCCTTTAGTTGCATCATTTTCTTCGCCAAAATTGAAATACTTTTTCACAAGTCTTCTACCATCAAAAAGTATGCAAAGACCGGCAAAGTGCAATTATTGAGCCAATAATCTTAAGCCACATAAAAATCCCTCCTAAAACAAAAAGAGTAGATACATCCAAAGGACGAATCTACTCGTGTTACCACCTTAATTTATAGCATTATTTAAAACAATGCTACCTCAAAACATTTAACGCATGTTACTCGTTATAACCTACTATCTTCAGCTATAAAGCTCCCAAGCTACCTTCACTAAAAATATATTTAAGAAAACTTTTCAGCCCAATTGAGTTTTCATCTCTACTAATTTATTTTAGTTACTCCTCTTGTTCAACACCTTTAACGAGTCTCATTATATAACAAAAAAATACATTTGTAAACAAATAAAGCAAAAATTTGAACTTGCAAATGCAAATATAGGAATTTTTCTGTTTATCCAAAATATACCCACATTCTATAAATAAAAAATATTCTACATTTTTCTACTATATAAAAAAGCAAGCCAAAGATAAAAATTTTTATTCTTTAGCTTGCTTTTAAGTTAGATACAATTAGTCTTGCACCATTTTCAAGGCATTTTTGTACTCTTCTTCCGTTAAGCTTGTCTCATCTTGTTCATACAGTATGGTAAGAAGATTGACAGCAACCTTATTTTTGTTATCAAGAGATAACACTCGACGTAAATGCCAAAGAGCAGTCTCTGCAGAACCTGAGAAAACATTGTATGCCGTAATCATTAATTCTGCTGCAAGTATGTGATAAGTAATGCTTTCTTCTTTTGCTAAAATACTTGTCACATACGCGTACGATAACAAATTGTATGACAAAGCGTCTTTTTTCTCAAGCGGATCTGCTAAAGCATATAAACTTTCAGAAATTTCCGCTTTTGTCATTATTTTTGAAAGCTCATATGCACCCTCAAAGTCAGATTTTAAAAGACACTTTATAAAGTCTTTGTTAGTCACTATTATTTCACTCCTTACTCTTTTATAACATTTAAACTAAGCAATTTCATACTTTCTTCTATATATTTTTTCTACAACTTTTTCAAACACTTGTCAACTATTTTATATCTATGCACATAATTAATAAAATACTAATTAAAGTCATGCTCCTCAATTCCTGTTGCTTTTATTCTTGGTTTATGTTAATCTTTTATTCAAATGAAAGAGAGGTTTAGCATATGCGTTTTAAAAGAGTTTACATTGAAATAACTAATGTCTGTAATCTAAAATGTAGTTTTTGCCTACCACATAGTCGAGAAAATAGATTTATGACTTTTGAAGAATTCAAAATTATTTTAGAAAAAATAAAACCATTTACGAATTATATCTATTTACATATAAAAGGTGAGCCACTACTTCATCCTAATGTAGATAAGTTTATAAAATATGCCTTTGATGAAGGCTTTCAAATCAATCTTACAACAAACGCTACATTGCTTGATAAGCATCTGGCATCAACTAAGTATTTAAGACAAATAAACATTTCACTTCACGCAACTAATAGCGTAGATATTGTAAGAATTGCAAAAAAAATCACAGATACAATAATTTGTTTTAGAATATGGAATATTGACAAGGATACAGCGAATAAAGAATTGTTAGAAAAAGAATTTAATGTACAAATACCCCAAAAAGAAAATTTCACACTTGCACCAAATATCTTTCTATCTCAAAAAAGTGAATTCACTTGGCCGAGCCTATTAGATGAAAATACTTGTGACGCTAAGTATTGCTATGGTCTTATAAATCAAGTGGGGATTTTAGTTGATGGCACGGTCGTACCTTGTTGTCTTGATAATAATGGCGATATAAATCTTGGCAACATTTTCAAAGAAGATTTTAACAACATTATAACATCTCAAAAAGCACAAAATATTATAAATGGCTTTCGAAATTCTCATGCTGTCGAAGAACTTTGTAAGAAATGTACTTTTTAATTAAATTATTCCATCTTTTGAAAAAACTCTTAGTAATATTATGTCGTATTTCTTTGATTTTTGTAATATTTTATGCTACGATATTGCTATGGAGGAAATCATGGAAAAAGCTAAAAAATTTATTAGAAATTTTATCGTTTTTTTACTGCTAATTGTATTAACATTTTATATTGCTCTAAAAGATCAAGATCTTTCAGAGCTTTATATTGTAATAAAAAATACCGTGCCTAGCTTTGTAATTATGGGCATACTAAGTATGTGCTTCTATCTACTCTGTGAAGCTATAAATATTGACAGAATGCTAAAAGCACTCGGAGAAAAAAGTACTTTTAGCCAAAATATAAAATATGCACTTATTGGTTTTTTCTTTAGCGGAATAACACCTGCTGCAAGCGGAGGGCAACCGATGCAAATATATTTTATGTACAAAGATAATATAAAGGTAGCAAATTCAACATTAGCACTTTTGGTAAATTTGTTTTGTATGCAAATCGTTACAATATCAATAGCATTAATAAGTCTTTGTTTTAATTTCTCTTATATGCCAAGAGGAATTATTGCACTTTTCGTTGTCGGAATACTTTTGAATTTAAGTGCACTTTCACTTTTAATCATAGCAATATTTAACAAAAAAATCTTGGATAAACTAGTTGGATTCATTATTAAAGTGATGAAATTTTTTAAATTAAAAAAATATGAAACTTTAAAAGAAAAATTAGAAAATGAAGTAGAAAAATACAAAGAAAATGCCAGCTATGTAAAACAACACAAAAAAGTTATACTAAAAAACTTAATCACATCTTATGTACAATTCTTTGTATTTTATAGCATTTCATATTGGGTATACCGTAGCTTCGGATTAAATAAATTTAACTTACTAAAAATAACATCACTTCAATCAATAGTATTTGCAACTGTTTCAGGAATACCTTCTCCTGGCTCTGTAGGAGTAAACGAAGGTGCATTTATAGCAATATTTAGAAAAATAATTCCAGAAAACCTTTTAAAAGGAGCTATGCTTTTAAGCAGAGGAATAAACTTTTATCTTTTCATGATAATAAGTGGCATATTTGTTGCATTCCTATTTTTGAAAGGAAAAAAGCCAAACAAAAACGACTCAAAATGAGATGTTATTAAATATAAGCCTATAAATATAATTATAAAAAATAAATTTACATGAGAATAGAAATATTTAAAATATCCCGCCTAATATTCCATTAAAAATTTTCGTATGTCCAAAGGAGCTGTTAGAAAATTTAGGAATATTAGGTGGGATATTTTTTAAGATTTCTTCGATAATGTATCCTTTATTTTTT